>NZ_VSRL01000155.1 GCF_012184385.1 Lentzea indica | reverse complement strand
GCTTGTCGGCGAGCTCACGCACATCGCGCGTGTCACGGACGTGCACGACCGTGTTCGGCGGGTCGTCTTCCTGCGTGACGTCGTCTTCCGTGCCGGTCTTGCGGCGACGGCGACGGCGGCGACGGCGGGTCGAGCCCTCCTCGCCTTCCTCATCAGCTTCGTCGGCGGCGTCGGCCTCCGCGCTCTCGGCGGCGTCCTCGGCCTGGGGGGTCTCGTCGGTCTCCTCGGCGTCCGCCTCGGCATCCGAGCCCTTGCCGCGACCACGGCCACGGCGGCCGCGGCGGCGACGACGACGGCTGTCGCTGTCGTCCTCACCCTCGGCCTCCGCGGCGTCGATCTCGTCCGCGGCGACCTCGCCGACCGATTTCTCCTCCTCGGCCGGTTCCTCCGGCACGACGAAGACCGGCTGCGGCGCCTTCGGCCGCTCGACCGGCTGCGGCGGCAGGAACACCGCGCTCGGCGCGGCGAAGACCGGCGCGAGCGCCGGTGCCTCGAACGCCGGGATCGCGGGCGCCTCGTAGTCCTCGGTGACCTCACCGGTGACGACGTCGTCCCAGTCCACCAGGGTCTCGGCGACCTTCAGCGCGACATCGCGGCTCACGCTCGACTGCGCGCTGCGAGCGACCTCACCGAGGTCGGCCAGCGCCGTCATCACGTCCTTGCTGCTGACGTCCAGCAGCTTGGCCAGCGCGTGTACACGCAGCTTGTCCGGCAGATCAGCCAGTTCAGGGCGTGCACCAACCACGCCCTGCCCGCCGGTAGTACCGGCAGGCTTGTCCTTGTTCGACATGCAGCTCCTCCACCCCCGGGCGCGTCCCGTGAGGACGCGGCCGCGCAGGGGCCTCTCTTGTCTCTCTCCACCGCTGCTCGCGGCGGGAATCCTTGCCTCGCGCGCAGTGGCGTGGCGCCTCACTGGGCGCACGCTTGCGCAGGTCCCACGACGACGCCACCTTCAGCGTCGCTCCTCCTGTTTGCGTCGCAGCTGGGCCAGGGGATGAAAACACCGCCCCGGCGCTCCCCGTCAGAACTCTCTGTCCTGTTGGAGCGGGTCCACCAGACCGCCTTCGCCGTCGAGGCGTCCCTGCGCCATCCGGGTTGCTCTCGCAGGTACCGGCGGCACGAGATCGGCCACGACACGAAGCGCATTCAGCACGTCGTCGGGTCGGACGGTAGGCGTTACCTGCCGAACGACCGTCATGAGTATCCCACACGGTTGTGACATTCCGGCCCCATCGTGTCCGGCGTCGCTCGAACGTGGTTCGACCAGTGCCGACACGACGGCGGGCCGCACGTCGATGGTCCTCTTCCCGTCCTTGGTGAGTCGCTCGACTTCCACGGACTCCGCCGCGAGGAAGGCACTCACCGCCTTGGCCAGCTCGTCGGGCTCGATCCCGTCGAGCTCGATCCGCCACTCGCTCGCGTCGATGCGCTCGGTGAGGTTGCCACCGTGCGCCTGGACGATGTCGACGACGTCGATGCCGGGCGGCAGCGCCTCGTCGAGCGCGGCCTTCAGCGCTACCGGGTCGACCCGTTCGACCACGGACACCTCGACGTACTCCGCCTCGCTGGCGACGCCGGTCGGTGCAGCACCGACCCACGACACCTTCGGGTGAGGGCTGAAGCCCTGCGAGTACGCCATGGGTACCCCGGCCCGGCGCAGCGCACGTTCGAACGTGCGAGCGATGTCGCGGTGCGAAGTGAAACGCAACCTCCCCCGCTTGGTGTAGCGGAGGCGCAGTTTCTGCACGGCTGCGGCCGAAGGATTGTTGGGCTGATGGCGGCTCAGTGGTGCTCCCATGGATTGTTCCGACGGGTGAGCGGTCCCATCGGCGCAGGCTGTTCGTCCAGGAGGACGGTACCGTGAACCCGATTCAGAACGTTCAGCTTGTCTAGATCGTTGCGCGTGGCTACGGTCCGGCTGTCTGGACGCCTTGCCAACCTGGAGGTCCCTGGTGCCTCTGCTCCACCGCGCACGGGCGGCGGCGATGACCACGCTGCTCGCGGCCGGGTGTTTGGCGGCGTCCCTGCCCGCCGGTGCGGAGCCGGACGTCGCCACGTGCATCCAGCCGGGTCCCGTCCTGCGCTACCTCGTGGTGTTCTCGCAGTTCACGACCGCTGAGGCGGCGAACTCCGAGATCACGGAGGCCTGCGGCACCACGACCGTCTACTACCCGGAGATCGGGGTCGCCGTGGCCACGTCTCCCGACCCCGGATTCCTGAAGCACATCGGCCCGCAGCGCGCGTACAGCGCCCAGGCCGAGAGCATCGCCAAGCGATCGGCGAAGCGAAAGAAGGACGACACGGAGCTGCTCCGCCCGGCGGGCGTGCGCTCCGGCGAGCAATGGGACATGGATCTCATCAAGGCGCCGGCCGCGCACGAGATCACCACGGGCTCCAAGTCCGTCGTCGTCGGCGTGCTGGACTCCGGTGTCGACGCCCGCCACCCCGACCTGGTCTCCGCGTTGGCCCCCGAGCTGTCCGCGGGCTGTTTGACCGGTAAGCCCGATACGTCACCTTCCGCGTGGATCCCGACGACCTCCGCCCACGGCACGCACGTCGCCGGCACCATCGCCGCCGCTGACGACGGCCGCGGCACCACGGGCGTCGCACCGGGCGTGCGCATCGCGTCCGTGAAGGTCGTCGACGACGATGGCTTCATCTACCCCGAGTACGCGGTGTGCGGCTTCATGTGGGCCGCCGCTCAGGGCATGACCATCACCAACAACAGCTACTTCATCGACCCGTACCTGTTCACGTGCCAGAGCGAGCCTGGTCAGCGCGTCGTCTACGAGGCCGTGCGTCGTGCCGTCGACTACGCCACCTCTCGCAACGTGCTGACGGTCGCGGCTGCGGGGAACAACGCGGCGGATCTGTCCCGGCCCGGACGTGACTCGTTGTCCCCGACGAACGGTGACGCGCAGACCCGTCCAGTCGACTCGACGTGTGTTGTGCTGCCGGCGCAGCTCAAGAACGTGGTCGGCGTGTCGGCCGTCGAGTCGACCAAGACCAAGGCGGGGTACAGCTCGTACGGGCTGGGCGCGATCGACGTGACGGCGCCGGGTGGGGACAGGCGGACGCCGACCGGTTGTGTGCTTTCCACCGTGCCGTCTGGCTACGACTACTCGTGCGGGACCTCGATGGCCGCTCCGCACGCGGCCGGGGTGGCGGCGTTGATCGCGTCGACGCATCCCGAGACGGATGCCGTGTCATTGGGACGCATGCTGAACGCGCAGGCGGAGACCCTGGCGTGTCCCGCTGACTACGACCTCAACGGGACCGGTGTGCAGGACGCCTTCTGCACGGGTTACTCCGAGTACAACTCCTTCTACGGCCACGGTCTCGTGGACGCGCTGGCAGCCGTCACGAAGTGATCGGCTGCCAGGCCGGCGACGATCACTACTGCGAGAGCGCCGGGTTCTTCACCGGCGAGCCCACCCCGACCGGTGAGATCGGCAGCAGCTTGCGGCCCGTAGGACCGACCTCGATGTCCGTGCCCATCGCCGGGCAGACACCGCAGTCGAAGCACGGCGTCCAGCGGCAGTCGTCCTGCTCGCGCTCGTCCAGCGCGTCCTGCCAGTCGGCCCAGAGCCATTCCTTGTCGAGCCCGGAGTCCAGGTGGTCCCAGGGCAGGACCTCGAGCTCCTCGCGCTCACGCGTGGTGAACCAGGCGAGGTCGACGCCGAGCGGCTCCAGAGCCTCCGCGGCCTTGGCGGTCCAGCGGTCGTAGGAGAAGTGCTCGCTCCAGCCGTCGAACCGGCCGCCGTCGCGCCACACGGCCTCGATGACCTTGCCGATGCGGCGGTCACCACGGCTGAGCAGGCCTTCGATGAGGCTCGGCTTGCCGTCGTGGTAGCGCATGCCGATGTTGCGGCCGAGGCTGCGGTCGGAGTTCACGGCCTCGCGGAGCTTCCTCAACCGATCGTCGACCGTGTCCGGGTCGCATTGCGCAGCCCACTGGAACGGCGTGTGCGGCTTGGGCACGAACCCGCCGATCGAGATGGTGCAGCGAACGTCGTTGCGGCCGCTGGCCTGCCGACCGGCGCGGATGACGTTCTTCGCCATCTCGGCGATCTGCAGGACGTCCTCGTCCTCCTCGGTCGGGAGGCCGCACATGAAGTACAGCTTCACCTGCCGCCAGCCGTTGGAGAACGCGGCCGACACCGTCCTGATGAGGTCCTCTTCGGACACCATCTTGTTGATGACGCGGCGCATCCGCTCGCTGCCGCCCTCGGGCGCGAAGGTCAGACCGGAGCGCCTTCCGTTGCGGGACAGCTCGTTCGCGAGGTCGATGTTGAACGCGTCGACGCGCGTGCTCGGCAGGCTCAGGCCCGTGTTCGTGCCCTCGTAGCGGTCCGCGAGGCCCTTGGTGATCTCGGCGATCTCGCTGTGGTCGGCGCTGCTGAGAGACAGGAGCCCGACCTCTTCGAAGCCGGTCGCCTCCAAGCCCTTCTGGACCATCGCGCCGATGCCCTCGATGGACCGCTCGCGCACCGGGCGGGTGATCATGCCCGCCTGGCAGAAGCGGCAGCCGCGCGTGCAGCCGCGGAAGATCTCGACGCTCATCCGCTCGTGCACGCTCTCGGCGAGCGGCACCAGCGGCTGCTTCGGATACGGCCACGCGTCGAGGTCCATCGTGGTCCGCTTGAACACGCGGTACGGCACCCGGTCGCGGTTCGGCACCACGCGCTGGATGCGGCCGTCCGGCAGGTACTCCACGTCGTAGAAGCGCGGGATGTACACGCCGCCGGTCTCGGCGAGCCTGGTCAGCACCTCGTCGCGGCCGCCGGGGCGGCCCTCGGCCTTCCAGGTCCGCACGATCTCGGTGATCTCGAGAACGGCCTCTTCGCCGTCGCCGAGCACCGCCGCGTTCCACGAAGTCCGCGATCGGCTCAGGGTTGAACGCCGCGTGCCCGCCGGCGACCACGATCGGGTCGTCCTCGGTGCGGTCCGCCGCGTGGATCGGGATGCCGGCGAGGTCCAGCGCCGTCAGCATGTTCGTGTAGCCCAGCTCCGTGGCGAAGCTGATGCCGAACAGGTCGAACGCCTTGACGGGCCGGTGCGCGTCCACCGTGAACTGCGGAACCTCGTGCTCACGCATGAGCTTCTCGAGGTCCGGCCACACGGCGTACGTGCGCTCGGCGAGCACGTCCGGCAGCTCGTTGAGGATTTCGTAGAGGATCATGACGCCTTGGTTGGGCAGGCCGACCTCGTACGCGTCGGGGTACATCAAAGCCCAGCGCACGGACGCCGCGTCCCAGTCCTTGACGGTCGCGTTGAGCTCCCCGCCGACGTACTGCACCGGCTTGGAGATCCGCGGCAGCAGAGGCTCCAACCTGGGGAAAACAGACTCGACACTCACGCGACCAGAGTAACGGCCTTCGTGTCACGCGGCCGAATCGCGTGCCAGAACCCCATCTGTTCAGTTCAGCAACAACTTCCCCAGGCGCCTCGCCGCCACCACCGTTCCCACGGCCGCGAGCACCGCGAAATACGCGACGTGGCCGAGCATCCCCCACCCGACAACGCCCAGCGTGAGCCCGCGCATCAGCTCGATGGCGTGGTAGAGCGGCGTCCACGTCACCACGGTCTGCAGCCAGCCGGGGTAGACCGACAGCGGGAAGAAGGTCGTGGAGAACAGGAACATCGGCAGCACCGCCAGTTGCACCAGGTCGAAGTCCTGCCACGAGCGCATGAACGTGGTCGCCGCCATGCCCACCGCCGCGAACGCGAACGCAACCAGCAGGGCCGCCGGGAGCGCCAGCAGCGCCCACGGCGAGAAGATCAGCCCCATTCCGAGCATCACGCCGAGGAATCCGGCCGAGTACAGGCCACCCCGCAGCAGTGCCCAGGCGATCTCGCCCATCGCGATGTCCAGCGGACCCATCGGCGTGGCCAGCATCGCGTCGTACAGCTTGGCGTACTTGAACTTGAAGAACACGTTGAACGTCGCGTCGTACACCGCACCGTTCATCGCCGACGCGGCCAGCAATGCGGGCGCCACGAACGCCGCGTAGCTGACCGGTTGACCATCGGGTCCGGCCACCGCGGTCACGAACTGGCCGAAGCCGAGCCCCAGCGACCACAGGAACAGAATCGGCTCGAACGCTCCGCCGATGAGCACGAACCACGCACGCCGGTTCACCAGCGCCCCGCGCTCCACGAGCATGCTGGCCTTGCCGCCGTAGAGGCCAGGCGGGATGACCCGCCACAACAGGCCGACGCTCGCGGGCGCCGCGTTGTTCGCGTTTTCGAGGGTCTGGGTCATGTCACACCGCCAGCCTGCGATGGAAGAAACGGGCAGCGAAGACGAGGCCGACCGCGGCCATGGCGACCAGGTAGGCGCTGTGGCCCAGCGCCGGCAGGAAGCCGAGCGTGCCGAACGCCGTCCCGCGCGCGAGCTCGATGCCGTGCCAGGCCGGGGTGAGCCAGATCAGCGGCAACAGCCAGTCCGGCAGCTGGCTGACCGGGAAGAACGCCCCGGTGAAGAGGGTCATCGGCATGAGCACGAAGCGGAAGATCGTGTTGAAGCTGTCCGGCTTGTCCAACGTCGCGCTGTAGGCGATCAACGGGCAGCTGAACGCCAGCCCCGCGAGCGTCGCGAACGGGATGGACCACAGGACGGCCGGGCTGGTCGTGGCGCCGAGCACCGCCGCGATGACCACGAACACCGCCGACCGCACGAACAACTGCGAACCGTTCCAGAGCACCTGCCCGTAGAGCACCTGGGCCGGGGTGATCGGGGTGGCCACCATGCCGATGTACGTCTTCTGCCACAGGAACGACGACATGATCGCGTAAGTCGACTCGAACGTGGCGCCCTGCACCGCCGTGATGACGACCAGCGCCGGCGCGAGGTACTGCAGGTACGGCACGCCACCGATCAGTGCCGTCGACTGCACCTGCGACCCGAAGCCCAGCCCGAGCGCGAGCAGGAACAGCAGCGGCGACAGAAAACTCGACACCACCGTCGCCCGCCAGTTGCGCCGGTACCACGTCCAGTGCTTCTCGAAGCCGAACCAGGAGGCCTTGAGGGTCTGCATCAGTCCACCAACGTCCTGCCGGTGAGCCGCAGGAACACGTCCTCCAGCGAACTGCGCCGCACCAGGCTCTGAATCGGCTGCACTCCGTGCTCGTGGACCTTGGCCAACGTGTGCTCGCCGTCCTGCGTGTAAAGCAGCAACCGATCCGGCAGCACCTCGACCCGTTCCGCGAACCTGTCGAGGTCCGGTTTCTCGGCCCCCGGCTGGAACCGGAGCTCCAGCACTTCCTTGGTGGAGTACCGGCTGATCAACTCACCGGGCGACCCCTCAGCCGCGATCCGGCCTCCGTCCATCACCACGAGCCGGTCGCAGAGCTGCTCGGCCTCGTCCATGTAGTGCGTCGTGATGATGAGCGTGACGCCGTCCTGCTTCAGTCGAAACAGCCTGTCCCACAACAGATGCCGCGCCTGCGGGTCCAACCCGGTCGTAGGCTCGTCGAGCAGCAACAGCTCCGGATCGTTGACCAGCGACCGCGCAATCGTCAGCCGCCGCTTCATCCCCCCGGACAGCGGCTCGACCTCGTGATCCGCCCGATCCGTGAGCTGCGCGAACTCCAGCAGCTCGTTCGCCTTCTCACGACACTTCTGCCGCGACATCCCGAAGTACCTTCCATAAATCTGGAGGTTCTGCCGGACCGTCAGCTCCGTGTCGAGGTTGTCCAGCTGCGGCACGACCCCGAGCCGAGCCCGAATCTTCGGCCCGTCGCGCTCCGGATCCATGCCGAGCACCTTCAGATCCCCACCCGTGCGCCCGGAAACGCACGAGATCATCCGCATGGTCGACGACTTGCCCGCCCCGTTCGGCCCCAGAAACCCGAACGCCTCACCGCGCCGCACCTCGACGTCGATGCCGCGCACGGCTTCGAACGTCCCAAAATGCTTGGTCAGCGCCTTGGCCTCAACGAGGTTGTCCACCCACCCGACGTTAGCCAACGGGTCCGACAATTTTCGACGCAATTACGATCGCCCCATGCCGGAGATCGAACTGCGGTGGCTGTCCGAAGCCGACGAAAACCTGCGCGCCGAGATCCACACCGTCGTCCACGACGTGGTCGCGGCAGGCGGCGCCGTCGGCTACCACGAGCCCCCGACGCTCGACCGCATCTCGCAGTGGCTGGACGGCGTCCTGAAGCAGTCCCGCGACGGCGACGCCGCTTTCTGCGCCGCGCTTGTGGACGGTGTGGTGCGAGCCGTCGGCCTGTGGCGGCGCGGCACCACCGCCGTCTTCCAGCACCGCGCCGAGATCCAGCAGATCATGGCCCACCCTTCGGCGCGCGGCCTGGGCCTCGGCAAGAGGGTCGTGCAGGGCCTCGTCGAGAACGCCCGCGAGGCAGGCATCGAGATCGTCATGCTCGGCACGCGCGGCAACAACCACGGCGCCATCGAGCTCTACGAGAGTCTGGGATTCCGGGAATGCGGCCGCGTGCCCAACGCCATCGCCGTCGGACACGAGCGTTGGGACGATGTCTGGATGTACCTGCCGCTCGGCTACCCCGAGGGCACAGTCCTCAACGGAGACAAGCCCGGCGGACTGGGCTCAAGCCCACGCCGAACCTGACCGCGAAGGCGAAGCCGAGCCCTCACGCGATGGCGAAGCCGAGCCGTCTTTCCCATACGAATCCGGTGGGGTGGTCCCGTCACGAGCCGCAGGCGAAGCCCTGCCGCGCTCGGGATCCCAGGTCAAGCCGACACGCTTTTCGTCGGCTTGACCTGGGATCCCGAGTGTGGCTGCCTCTGGTGCGGCTCGTGACGGGACCGCCCCACACCCCAACGCAACCCACCTACGCAACAGCAATCCGCCCAACCCAACAGGCGTGCCATCAACCCGCGTATGGCGCTGGCCGGTCTTTGATCAGTTGTCGGGGGTCTGGGGGCAGCGCCCCCAGGTGGAAGCACGCAACCGCCAGCCGCCAAAGCAACGGGGGGACGCTACGAAAGACGCGCGCCACCGCACGCTTCCGCAAGCGTCCCCCCGAACTCGGAACCCCTACAACTCAACCTACTCAGAGGGTCCGACAAGATCGGAAAGCCTCAGAGGTTCGGGAACCAGATCTTGATCTCACGCTCAGCCGACTCGGCAGAGTCCGACCCGTGCACGAGGTTGTACTGAACCTCAAGCCCGAAGTCCCCACGAATGGTCCCCGGCGTCGCCTTCTCAACGGGGTCGGTCCCACCAGCCAGCTGCCGGAACGCCGGAATGGCGCGAACACCCTCGACCACCAGCGCGACCAGCGGCCCACCGGTGATGAAGTCGACCAGGTCGTTGTAGAACGGCTTGCCGTCGTGCTCCGCGTAGTGCTGCTCGGCGGTGGCGCGGTCAGCCGTCCGCAGCTCCATCGCGGCGAGCTTGAGGCCCTTGCGCTCGATGCGGGCGATCACCTCACCGACGAGACCACGCTCGACGCCATCGGGCTTGACCAGAACCAGGGTGCGCTCGGACACGACGACATTGCTCCTTGCTAGAACGGGATGTGCCGACAGGGTAGCGAACGCCGCACCAACCACTAGTGCGCGAGCACCGGCTGAGCGTCGTCACGGGACACCGCGACCTGCCGCAGCACGAACACCGCCAGCCCCAGAGCCACCGCCACCAGCACGGCGCTGATCCAGAACGCCAGGTGGAAGCCCGAGGTCAACGCCTCCAGACGCCCGACCCCCGACGCCAGCAGCGACGACGTGTACGTGGTCGAGGTCGTGGCCAGGACGGCCAGGCCCAGAGCGCCGCCGACCTGCGCGGTCGTGTTCACCAGGCCGGAGGCCAGACCGGCTTCGTCGTGCGCGGCGCCGGACATCGCCAGCGTCATCAGGGCCGGGAACGACAGGCCCAGGCCGATGCCCAGCGGCGCCACGGCGGGCAGGATGTCCGTCAGGTACGAGCCGTCGACCGGCACCTGCGTGAACACCACCATGCCGACGAGCATGAACAGCAGGCCCACGATCAGCATGTTCCGCTCGCCGAACCGGGAGTTCAGGCGTGCCGACAGCGACACCGAGAACACCCCGATGGCGACCGCGACGGGCATGAACGCCAGACCGATCTGCAACGGCGTGTACTGCAGCACGAGCTGCATGTACAGCGTGCCGAGGAAGAACAGCCCGAACATCCCGGCGACCATCGAGATCTGCACCAGGTTGGCGCCGGTCACGTTGCGAGACTTGAACACCCGCAACGGCAGCAGCGGCTTCGAAGCGTGCCGCTGACGGAACACGAAACCGACCAGCAGAGCCAACGCGACAGCGCCCAACCCGAGCGTGTGGACAGAGCCGAAGCCGTAGTGCTCCGCCTTGACGATCGTGTACACGCCGAGCATGACCGCGGCCACGATCAGCAGCGCGCCCAGAACGTCCGCGCCTTCGCGCAAGCCCAGGCCGACCGAGTCGGGCACCAGTCGCACCGCCGCGACCGCCGCCACGATGCCGATCGGGATGTTCACGAAGAAGATCCAGTGCCACGACATGGCGTCGGTCAGCACGCCACCGAGCAGCAGGCCGATGGACGCGCCCGCCGCCGCGACGAAGCTGAACACGCCGATGGCGCGCCGCTGCTCGTCCGGCTCGGGGAACATCGTCACGACCATGCCCAGCGTCACGGACGTGGCCAATGCACGCCCGCACCCTGCACGAACCTTGAAACGATCAGCATCTCGGAGCTCAGCGACAGGCCGCACAGCAGCGACGCCACCGTGAATACACCGAGGCCGATCAGGAACACCTTCTTGTGCCCGATCAGGTCGCCGAGGCGGCCGGCGAGCAACAGCAGACCGCCGTAGGCGATCAGGTACGCGTTCACCACCCACGCCAGGCCTGCCTGGCCGAACTTGAGGTCTTCTTCGATCGCGGGCAGCGCGACGTTCACGATCGTCTGGTCCAGCACGATCATCAACATCCCTGCGCACAGCACGATCAGCGCGAGCCAGCGCGAATCCGTCTTGGGTCCCCCTGAGTTCATAAGAGGAACCGTAGCAGATGGTTTTGTACGGGACTATCTTTCACCCGACGGCATGACGCAGAGCACGCTTGCGCGGCGGCTTCTCGCACGGCACGGGAGTGCTCAGCCGACCTTCCAGCAGCCTCGTCAGGCCGCTGACCAGGCCATCACGCTCGTCGTCAGGCAAGGAACCCAGAACGCTCTCGTAGATGTCGGCGACGACCTGGTCGGCCTTCTGCACGATCTCGCGGCCCAGCTCGGTCACGACGACAACGCGGGCACGACGGTCGGTCGCGGACGGCTTGCGCTCGGCGAAACCCGCCGACTCGAGCGCGTCCATAGTCACGACCATGGTCGTCTTGTCGATGCTGATCGTCTCGGCGATCTCGGACTGCGTGAGCCCCGCGTCCAAGGCGCCAGACAACACGCAGCGGGCTCGCGGAGTCAATCCGATTTCCGCGAGCCTCGCCGTCAGCTCGGTCTCCAGCGCGTGTCCCGTCCGATGCAGCAGCATCATCAGGTCAGTACACCTCGTCGTGCCCATGGGCACTAAGGTACCAAATTATCTAAACATCAACTATTTGTTGGCGGAACTACCGCTCCAGCACCACGACCGAGCGTGCGGCCCCAGCCCTCTTTTCCCTGGTCAGCGGCTTCCAGTCGCCGCCGGGCAACGAGACGGACCGGTCCGTCGGGTACGGGTTGATCACCACGACCAGGCCGCGGCGACCCGAATCCGCGTCCGGCCCGACCGTGTCATCGATGTGCATGACGATCAGACCGGACTCCGCCGCGGGGAAGGACACCTTCTGCTGCACCAGGTCCGCGGACCCGAGTGAGAACAGCGGCGACGACTGACGGATCCGCAGCAGCTCCAAGGTCGCGTCCAGCGAGGCCTTCATGTCCGCCGTCGACGGCTTCGCCATGCCCAGCAACGGCTTCGCGTACGGCCACTTCGACTCGTTGTCGGCCTTGGGCGGCAGTCCGCGGCCGAAACCGTTGTCGCGCAACGAGGGGTCGTACGAGTTGAACCAGTCCCCCGAGTCGTAGCTGTTGCGGTCCAACGACTTCGAGCGCAGGAACTCGGTGCCCGCGTGCACGAACGGCCGTCCCTGCCCGAGCAACGCCGGCGCCAGCGCCACGGTCTGCATCTTCACCCGGTCCGCCGCGGACGTCGAAGGCTTCAGCTTGTAGGTCAACGCGTCGAACAACGTCTCGTTGTCGTGCGCGTCGACGTACGTGATCGCCTCCTGCGGCTGCCCGGTGTATCCGGCAGCGGAGCCGTTGTACTTCACGTCCCTGCCGGCGACAACGGGCCCGGCCGTCGACTGGAACCGGTACGCGGCCATGTTGCCCGCCATGCCGAGCTTCACCAGGTCGCTGTAGTTCTCCAGCCGCGCGGCCACGTCACCGTTGGCGGGCGAGGAGTTCACGTCGCCGGCCAGACCGGAGCCGATGCCCTGCACGCGGGGGTCGTCGTCGAACGGCCCACCGCCGCGCACCGCGTCACGGAGCCGGTCGCTGAACGTGCCGACGCCCGTGCCGGCCATGTTCGCCTGCGTGGCCTGCTCGAACCGGGCGTTGCCGGCGACCTCGCCGAAGTCCCAGCCCTCGCCGTAGACACCGATCTTGCGCCCGTCCACGCCGTCCCGTTCGACGGTCAGCGCGTCCAGAGCCGCGCGTACCGCGAGGATGTTCGCCTTCGGGTGGTGGCCCATCAGGTCGAACCGGAACCCGTCGACCTTGTAGTTGCGTGCCCACCGCACGACGGAGTCCACGACGAGCTTGCCCATCATGGCGTTCTCGGTCGCGGTGTTCGCGCAGCACGTGGAGTTGGCGACCGAGCCGTCGAGGTTGAGCCGCTGGTAGTAGCCGGGCACGACCTTGTCGAGCACGGACGTCGGTGTGTCGCCGAACGCCGCCGTGTGGTTGTAGACGACGTCCACCACCACGCGGTTGCCGTTGTCGTGCAACGACTTCACCATCTCGCGATACTGCTTCGACCGCGCCCAGCCGCTCTGCGCGTCCGCCGTGGCGTACGAGCCCTCCGGGACGTCGTAGTGGAACGGGTCGTAGCCCCAGTTGAAGCCGTCACGACCAGCCACCGCACCAACGCACGCCTGTTGCTGGTCCGAGTCGGCGGGCAGCGATGGCAGGTCGCACGCGGGCGTGGCCTGGTCGGAGCGCTTCTCCGGGATCGTCGCGATGTCGAACGTCGGCAGGAGGTGCACGGTGTCCATGCCGGCCTGCGCCAACGCGTTGAGGTGCTTCATGCCCACGGAATCGCGGTGCGTGAACGCCTTGTAGGTGCCGCGATCGGCAACGGGCACGGACTGGTCGTTGATCGAGAAGTCGCGCACGTGCAACTCGGTGATCGCCCCGCCCATCCCGCGAGCGACGTCCTTCGACCACCCTCCCGGCATGGTCCTGCCGTCCTTGAGGTCCGCGAACTGCGAGTGCGTCGAGTTCACCGACAGCGCGACGGAGTACGGGTCGGTGACCACGACCGTGCGCTGCCAGTTGGTGACCTCGAACTGGTAGTACCTGTTCTTCCAGTTGCCCGAGCCGTACCACGATCCCGAGGCGTCGTCGCGCTTGAGCTGCACGACCTTCTTCGGCTCACCCGCGGGCTCGTCGAACAGCCGCAGCTTCACGTTCTTGGCGGTCGGCGCCCACAACCTGATCGACGCGCGGTCGTGGTCGAACGTCGGCCCGAACGTCAGTTTCGTTGCCGCAGTGGCATAACGGTCGTCGAGCACGCCCGCGATCTGCACGCTCGTGCGGTGCCGGATCGCGCCGCCCGCGTCGACGTGCACGGCGGAAAGCTTGTCCCGCAACGCCTCGTCGACGAATCCGCGGACTGCGAACACCGGCTTGCCCTTGAGGTGTGGGAACTGCGCGGGCACTTCCTCGGTCGTGGGCGACAGCCGCAGCACCCGTGAGCCGTACTCGAGACGGTAGCCGTCGGACTGCACCGAAGGCACGTCCCAGACGACCTTGTCCTTGGAGATCCAGATCGCCTTGGCCTTGGTGAGGTCGTCATCGGCGGCAGGGCCGGTGTTCGGCGGCAGCAGGTAGGTCTCGTTGCCCTGCAACTGCCACACCTCATTTCCCTTCTGCCCCAGGTCGAGGAACTGGTCGGGGCCGGGGTCCTTGGTGTCACCGCGGTGGATGATGTAGCTCAGGCCCGCGGCACCCGGCGCGAGCGGCACCGACCAGTACACGCCATATGCGTCCCGGCCGTCCGGCACGCGCGACTGGTTCCAGCCCGGTGACGGCTCCGCGGAACCCGTCCAGTGGTACATCGTCCAGTCCGTGTAGTCACCGTCCGCGCGGTTGTAATGGATCACCGCCCGGTTCTCGGCGGCTGCAAGAGTGGCGTGCACCTTGCCGTTCGCGACCCACGCATGACCACCGCTGAACTTGCCGGACGCCTCCACGGTCGTCCCGCGAACCACGGAGAAGTCAGTGGTCGGCGGCAACTCGGCAATCCCGTTGGTGAACGGCACGTCCGCCCGTCCGGCAACGCGCACGACGGCTGCACCAGCGTCACCGACGTAGTGCACGACCGCCTTGCCGGTGGCGGCCTGTTCAGACGGGTGGACCGGTACCTGGTTCTGCTTCAGCCACACCTCGGGCGTCACGCTCGGATCGACGAACCGGTCGACCGAGGTGTCCTTCTCGTCGCCCTTGTGCGCGATGATCCCGACCAACTTGGCGCCGGGCTTCAGCTTGATCCACGCGAAGCGCCCGTAGGCGTCCTCGCCGGCGAACGGCAGCGGCGCGTTCCACTCGGTCGGCGTCTCGACGTCACCCCAGACGTGCAGGCCCCAGCCGTCGTAGGTGTCGCGCTGGTAGTGCACGACCAACCAGTCCGGGTTCTTCGTGCCGGATCCGGGACCGGCGGCGCGGCCACGAGCGACACGAACGCGCCGTCCGCGCCGATCTCTCCAGACTTCGCGACCACGCGCAGTTCGACGCGCTTGCCGACCGCCGCGCCAGGAAGTGCGGACAGGTCAGCGAAAACTCGGTACGGAGCAGAGTCGTCGGTACCGAGCACGGTCCAGTCGCTCGTGCCCTCGGCGCGGGCCGCGAAGGTCGTCGCCGCGTTGGGCGCGCCGATGCCGTCCGCACGGAGCTCGACCCGCTCGTCCAGCACCGTTCCCGCGACCGGAGCGACCAGAACCGGGGCCGGCTTCGCCTTGGCGACGTCGCTGGTTCCCTTGAGCACCAACGACGACAGCGCGGGCACGGTCACCGTGACGCGGCCGTTCTGGACCTGCGCGTTCTCGAAGGCGCTCGAAGACACCGGCACGGTCACGGTCGCGGGTGAGGTCCCAGCGTTCGCGACGACGAGGTGCTCGCGGCCGAGGATCCGGCTGAACGCGAACACATCGCCGTCGGCGTAGCGGAGGACCTGGTTGCCGTCACGCCACACAGGATCGAGGTCCACCTGCGCGGCGAGGGCCTTGAGCTGCTGGTACAGCGGGTGTGCGGTGTTGTAGTTGTCCTGAGCGCCGGTGCGGTCGCTGCCGATCAGCTTCTCCGCCATGTACTCCGGCGTCTTGGAGGCGAACATGTCCTGACGCGCCAGCTTGTCACCGCCGGTGCCCGCGAAACCCTGCTCGTCGCCGTAGTAGACGACCGGGTTGCCGCGCCACAGGTACATCAGCGTGTTGCCGAGCTTCAACCGTTCCAGCAGCTCGGCGTCCGAGATGCCCGGCCGGTCGTTGCGGATCATCCACGCGATGCGGCCCATGTCGTGGTTGCCGAGGAACGTGGGCAGCGACGAGGCGTTGGAGTCGGCGTCGGTGTAGCGGTCGTCGTCGAGGAGCACCTCGCCGAGCCGCTGGGAACCCTTGCCGGACAGGAAGCTCACCGCGCTGCTCTGGAACGGGAAGTCCAGCGTGGCCTGCATCTTGCCGGTTGTCGTGTATTTCGACGTGTTCTCCGGCGAGGAGTCGAAGACCTCGCCGAACACGAAGAAGTCCTTCTTGCCCTTGCGGTTCGCGTACTGCTTCACGTGCGGCGCAAGCGCCTGCCAGAACTCCAGGTTGACGTGCTTGACGGTGTCGACGCGGTAGCCGTCGATGTCGAGCGTGTCGATCCAGCTGGTGAAGATGTCCTTCATGCCGTTGACCACGCGCGGGTGCTCGGTCATCAGGTCGTCGAGACCGGAGAAGTCGCCCTGCTCGCTCGACTCGCCGGAGAACGTCGAGTCACCGCGGTTGTGGTAGAGCGTGGAGTCGTTGAGCCACAACGGGAGCTTGGTCGGGCCGTCCTTGACCGGCGTGTACGGGAAGGACTTTTCGGCATCGAGCTTCGGGAAGTCCTTGCGACCCGCGTACTCGGCGATGTCGAACGGCTTGCCGGAAGCGTCCAGATACGGCTGCGCGCCCGTGCTGATGTACGCGGTCTTGTTCTCGGCGTACTTGATCACGTCGGCGGTGTGGTTCGCGACGATGTCGAAGAAGACCTTGATGCCGCGGCGATGGGCGTCGCGGATCAGGTCGCGCATCTCCTGCGTGGTGCCGAAGTGCGGGTCCAGCTTGGTGAAGTCGACGGTCCAGTACCCGTGGTAGCCCGCCGAATCGCCCTGCACCCAGCGGTTGAGGAACATCGGCGTCATCCAGATCGCCGTGATGCCCATGCCGTCGAGGTAGTCGAGCTTCTGGTGCAGGCCCTTGAGGTCGCCACCGTGGTAGAAGCCCTTGTCGGCCGGGTTGAAGCCGTTTTCGGCGCTGGTGGAGCGGCCACGGTCGTTGCGCGGATCGCCGTTCGCGAACCGGTCGGGCATCACGAAGTAGAAGCGCTCACCACGCAGGTCGTCGCGCTTCGGCGGCAACGCGAGTCTCGCGTCCCCGTCTCGCACACCGGGCGCGATGTCCACCACCTCGCCCACGGCCAGGCGTTGCTTTGGCGCGGCAACGGCCTGGGCCGGTGTGAGAGGGAGCAGAACCAATGCAGCGAGCGCGGCGACGACCCGACGCATCGCGACCTCCTTGTCGCAAACTCTTGCAGGGTTGCTGCACGAAACCACGACAAACGGTGGGAAACAATACGTCGGGCCTTGCAAATATTTGCGATCAGCCTGCCGGGCGCTTGTAGGTGATCGCCAGCCGGAGCGGGTGCGACCTCCACTCGTTGGCCGCCATTCCCGCGACCACACCGATGCCTTCGACCGACTCCGGCGTCGCCGGCGCGCTACGGCTCGGCGAGCCCTGAAGCGGCCCTTCCTCCGGCGGAGGCGAGAACTGGGCGATGACGACCTGCTGCCCCTCGTGCTGCCGCACGGCCAGCAGGATGTGCGGGTCCGCCTGCTCGCCCTGGCTCTCGATCGGTTCGAGGGAGAGGTACTCGCCGCGTTCCGCCGCCGCGCCGGACATCCGGCCCGCCCACTTGAACGCGTCCATGACGTCGTCGTCGGAGAGTTCTGCGTCCGCCTCCGGCAGCGTGACCTGCACCAGGTGTGTGCCGTGCGCGGTCATGTTGCCGTCGGTGGTGAAGCGGTCGGGGATCATCGCCTCGCCGGTCTCCGTGTCGATGAGAAGCATGTCGCGGAACCGGGTGTCCGCGAGCGGCGAGCGGCCCATGAGGCCGCGACCGAGCATCTCCTTCAGCTTCGGATCGGTCGTTCGCCAGTACGTCGTCCGCTCACCGATCTGCAGGCCGACGAAGTCCTTGACCGGAAGGCTGGGCAGGGCCGTCACCAGGGTCTGGCCAGGCGCGACCGGCGGCGGTGGTGCCTGGACCTGGAACGGCGGCAACGCCGCGAACTGCGGATCCACGCGTGCCGTGCGGACCACGTGGTGCGCCCACGCCCGCACGCGTGACAACGGATGGTCGGGGAACCTTGAGTCGTAGCGAGGGTCGTCGCCCGAGTGGAACGGCAGCACGCCCTGCAGTTCCGGCGCGTACGGGTGCGGCTTGGTCCACTGCTGGAACCCGATCTCCGCTGCCAGCACGGCCTCGCGCGCGCCCGTCATGCCGCGCTCCATCGCCCCGAGCTGCAGCACGACACTGCAGCTCGCCTTGGGAATGGTGAAGGAGCAGAGGAAGACCTGCCCGTTCGCCTGGTTCGGCAGCGGCATCTTGACGATCCGCAGCAGCGAGGGCACCCCGGCGAGCTGGACGACGTGCGCCTCGATCAGGCAGCCGCTCTCGCCGTGGATCAGGGCGAGGTCGTGCCTGAGCTTGGGCAGGTCGTCCAGCCCGGCAGGCAGGTCTGGCACCAGGTTGTAGAAGGTCAGATCTGCCTGGTCACCGCTGGGATGCTGCCAGGTCTTCTGGTCGAGCTGACGGAAGCCGATGGTGTCGAACGAGATGGGCACGCACCGACCCTATGGCGATCGTCAGGCTGCCCTCAGCGTTTTGGACCAGAGCGATGCGCCGGTCGCATCACGCAGCCACACCGTGAGCTCTCCACGAGTCGCTTGGACCTCACCGAAGTGTTGGAACCCGTCCAGCGGCGTGGTGTTGGCGGCGGGAGGGGCGTGCACGAACACAGCCTCCGGGCCGAACGTCGGGTCGAGCTTGTTCGGGCCGAACGCGCCGGAGTGCAGCGGGCCGGACACGAACTCCCAGAACGGGTCGAAGTCGCCCACGGCCGCGCGGTCCGGCGAGTAGTGGTGGGCCGCGGTGTAGTGGACGTCCGCGGTGAGCCACACGGTGTTCTTGACGCGGCGCTTCTTGAGCTCACTCAGCACCCATGCGATCTCGTGCTCACGGCCGTTCGGCGCACCGGGCAGGCCGTTCGCGACGCCCTCGATGTCGGTGCCGTCGGGGACGGTGAGGCCGATCGGCAGGTCCGCCGCGATGATCTTCCACGTGGCGGTGCTGCGGGCCAGTTCGGTGACGAGCCACTTCGCTTGCGCCGCACCGAGAATCACGCCCGGCTTGTCCTTCGGCGAGGTGTTCTTGTCCTTGTAGGTCCGCATGTCGAGCACGAAGATCTCGACGTTGCGGCCGTAGGAGAACTTCCGGTAGACGCGACCGTCGACGGCGGCGTGCCGGTCGATCGGCATCCACTCGTGGAACGCCTGGAAAGCGCGCTGTGCCAGCACGTCCACGCGCTTCTCGGTGTACTGCGGGAGGTCCAGGATCTCGCCGGGGTACCAGTTGTTGGTGACCTCGTGGTCGTCCCACTGCGCGAACATCGGGACCTGGGCGGCAAAGCGCTTGAGGTTCTCGTCGAGCAGGTTGTAGGCGAACTGACCGCGGTACTCGTCGAGCGTCTCGGCGACCTTGGACTTCTCCGGCGTGACGACGTTGCGCCAGATCCGGCCGTCCGGGAGCACGACCGTCTCCTTCAGCGGGTTGTCGGAGTAGACGCTGTCGCCGCTGTGGATGAAGAAGTCGGGCCTGCGGTCGGCCATGGCCTTGAAGATCGGCATGCCACCCATGTCGGGGTTGATGCCCCAGCCCTGCCCCGCGACGTCACCCGACCACACGAACCGCACCTCGTCGCGGCCGAGCGGGGCCGTGGTGAAGCTGCCGGTGACGGCCTCACTGCAGGTACGGCCGCTGATGTCCTCCGCCGTGACGCGGTAGTACACGGGGCGACCTGGCAGCAGGTGGCTGACCCTGACGTGCCCGGTGCCGCCCGTCTCCGGCGTGAGCAACGGACCGCGGACGCGGCGGGAGAAGCGGAACTTCGGGTCGTTGGACACCTCGACGAGCATCCGGGAGGGACGGTCCGCGCGGGTCCACACGATGCCGCCGTCCCAGGTGACGTCACCGGACTGCACGCCGTGCGTGAGGATCGGGCGGTCAGTCTTGGCGAGACTGATGCCCGAGGCACCAGCGCCGCGGCCGTGCCGAATGCGCCTGCCTTGAACAACGTGCGACGGTCGAAGGTCATGCGCGGTTTCTAGTCGCCGGTTCTGACCAGCGATGAAACCGGAAGTGAATTCAGGTTGATGAGGGGAGCTTTTCTCAACCTGGCGTTGAAGAAAGCTCCCCCCAATCAACCTCACGTGAGGCGCTTGAGCCAGTCCGTGATGATCTGCCGCGACGCGGGCGTGGCGTGCACCCACGTCTGGTGGTTCTGGTCGGTGTACTTGACCACGAGCCAGCGGCCGTCCTCGAAGTCGATCGTGGTGAGGAAGGTCTTCGCCCGCTGCCGGCCCTCGCCGTTGCGCCGCGCCGCGTACAGCTTCGCCGTGCCCTTGCGGGGCTGGGCGAGCAGCTGCCGCAGCGAGATCGACGGCGACGCCTTGCCCGCCTGGTGCACGTTGATCTCCGACGCGTGCACGTTGATCGACGCACCACGACCGGCAGGCACGTCCGGCAGCTGCATCGCGAGGACCTCCGGCGCGTTCTCCGGCCGGATCGGGTGCAGCTGCACGAACCCGTTGTCGTGCAGGGCAAGCACCCCGTGCTGCGAGTTCGCCGCCACCACCACGGGCCGCGTCTCGCTCGGCGTGACCGCGATCCACGCCGAGTAGTCCGTGTCCGCCTTGGCGATCAGGTGCAGCGTGCCCCGGACGTCCGGGTGGTCCAGCCCGATCCTGCGCAGCTCGCCGATGACGTCGCGCTCGATGACCGCGCGCTCGTCGTCGGTCTTGCCCGGCGAGTCGACGTGCAGCGCCGGGTGGTAGTCGCCCAGCTTCTCCTGCTTCCACAGCACGTCGAACGCGAGGTCGGACAGCTGAATGGACGAGCGCAGCACGCTCACCCCCCGATCGTCGGCGGTGCGACCATCGGCATGTCACCGATGATCTCGTTCGTGTTCTCCTCGGTGACCAGGTAGTCCGCCGACTTGTGCTCCAAGTCGTCCTCGCCCTGGCCCTTCTGTCCCTGGCCGCCCATGCCGCCCATACCTGCGGCACCACCGCGACCGGCCGCACCCGCGGCACCACCGCGGGCG
>NZ_VSRL01000154.1 GCF_012184385.1 Lentzea indica | reverse complement strand
GAGTAAGCCTCCGGACTGCCAGGATGCTCCAGATAGGCAGGGCGCACGACCGGTACGCCGGTGCGATTCGCCTGCTCCGCCAGCGTGTAGATGTACGGCGCAGTGCACCGACTCGAACAACGTGATCGTCGACGACGACTACTGCGACGAGTCGTACTACCGCAGCCACGGCGGGTACAGCAGCGGCGGCTTCATCTACATCGGCAGCAGCTCGTACCGCTACAACTACGGCGGTTCCGGCGCGGTCGGCCAGAAGGTGACCGGCGGCAGCTACACGATCCCGAAGGGTGCGAACGTCACCACGAAGTCGGGAACGTCAGTCCAGCGCGGTGGCTTCGGCGTCAGCAGCGGCTCCTCCAGCAGCGGAGGCTGAGCACAGTTGCGTCGTGAAACCTCGCAACCGCGGCCGAACTGGCAGCGCACGGTCGCGGACCAGGGCATGGTCTTCGGCCTGCCCGCGAAGTACGCGAACGGCGCTGACCGTCCGTACTGGGACGAGTCCGTGCACTACGTGTTCGAGATGAGCGACATCCTGTCGCTCGAGGCCGACGTCGAGCTGCTCCACTCCATGTGCCTCGACGCGGTGGACAACGTGGTGCTCACCGAGCGGTACCGCGACTTCGGCATCCCCGAGTGGGTGTGGCCGCACATCGCCGAGTCGTGGCGCCGCCGCGACCCGCACGTCTACGGCCGCTTCGACCTGCGCTACGACGGCAAGGGCCCGGCGAAGCTGCTGGAGTACAACGCGGACACGCCCACGTCGCTGCTCGAGGCCGGGTACATCCAGTGGTACTGGAAGACCGACGTCTTCCCGGACGACGACCAGTGGAACTCGCTGCACGAGCAGCTGGTCGCACGATGGACGGAGATCGGCGCCAAGCTGCCGTCCAACGAGCTGCACTTCACGTGGTCGGGCGCCGACCCGTCCGGCGAGGACCACCTCACGATCGCCTGCCTGCAGGAGACGGCCGCGGAAGCAGGCCTGAACACCGTGGGTCTCGCGATCGAGGAGGTCGGCTGGGACACCTTGCTCAACCGGTTCGTCGACCTCGAAGAGGCCCCGATGGGCACGGTCTTCAAGCTCTACCCGTGGGAGTGGGTGGTCGAGGAGCAGTTCGGCCGCCACGCCGTCGAGTCGCTGCCGGGCACCCTGTGGATGGAGCCGCTGTGGAAGATGCTGCTCTCCAACAAGGCGCTGCTCGCGATCCTGTGGGAGATGTACCCCGGCCACCCCAACCTGCTCCCTGCCTTCCTGAACGACCCCGGCATGCTCACCGAGTACGTGCGCAAGCCGCTGCTCGGCCGTGAGGGGTCGAACATCCAGATCGTCGCTCCCGGCTACGAAACGCAGACCGGTGGCGTGTACGGCAAAGAAGGTTTCGTGTACCAGCTGTTCGATCCGCTTCCGGACTTCGACGGCTACCGCCCCGCGTTGGGCGCCTGGGTCGTCGGCGACACGTCGGCAGGCCTCGGCATCCGGGAAACGGTCGGTCTCGTGACCGACGATGGCGCGGCGTTCGTGCCGCATCGAATTGTTGAGTAAGACTCCGAAAGGGAACAGCACATGATGTACGACCTCGCGTTGGACCCCGGCTTCGGTTCAGCCATCGGCCGGGGTATCGGCGCGATCGCGCTGTACGCCGTCGTCGGTCTGGTCCTAATGGTGTTCGGCTTCTACGCGATCGACTGGACGACGCCGGGCAAGCTGTCGATCCTCGTCCGCAACGGCGCCCCGAACGCCGTCATCGTGACCGCCTCCGGCCTGGTCTCGATGGCCTTCATCGTCGTCGTCGCCATCCTCAGCGCCGTCGGCAAGCTCGACGAGGGCCTGCTCACCTCGCTGATCTACGGCGTCGTCGGCATCATCGTGCAGGTCGCGGCCGTGCGGTTGCTGGAGTGGGTGACCAGGCTCGACATCGGCTCGATCATCGAGTCGGACAAGTTCGCGCCGGCCTCCGTCGTCGTGGCCGCGGCGCACGTCGCTCTGGGCCTCGTGGTGGCGTTCGCGATCTACTAGACGCTCGTCCGGCCCCACCTGATTTCCGTGCGAAGCGCGGATCAGGTGGGGTCTACCCTTTCCAGGGTGATTGACCTCAAGGTGTTGCGCGAGAACCCGGAGATCGTGCGCGCTTCGCAGCGCGCCCGCGGCGAGGACGAGGGCGTCGTCGACTCCCTGCTGTCCGCTGACGAGCGCAGGCGGACCGCGATCTCCCGCGCTGACACCCTGCGCGCCGAGCAGAAGGTGCTCGGCAAGGAGGTCGGCAAGGCCAAGGGCGACGACAGGGCCGCTCTGCTGGTCAAGGCGAAGGACCTGGCCGCCGAGGTCAAGGCCGCCGAGGCCGAGCAGCAAGCCACCGTGGAACTGGTCAACGAGCTCCTGGTCAAGATCCCGAACCTGGTGCACCCGGACGCACCGGTCGGCGGCGAGGACGACTTCGTGGTCGTCAAGACGGTCGGTGAGCCGAGGACGTTCGGCTTCGAGCCGCTCGACCACCTCGACCTGGGCACCAGGCTCGGCGCGATCGACATGGAGCGCGGCGCCAAGGTCAGCGGCAGCCGGTTCTACTTCCTCAAGGGCGTCGGCGCGCAGCTGGAGCTCGCGCTGCTCAACATGGCTGCGCAGCAGGCGACGGCCAACGGCTTCCAGCTCATGATCACACCGACGCTGGTGCGGCCGGAGATCATGGCGGGCACCGGGTTCCTGGGCGCTCACTCGAGCGAGATCTACCACCTGCCCGGCGACGACCTGTACCTCGTCGGCACGTCGGAGGTGCCGCTCGCCGGGTACCACGCCGACGAGATCCTCGACGGCGAGAAGCGGTACGCGGGCTGGTCGTCGTGCTACCGGCGCGAGGCCGGGTCGTACGGCAAGGACACCCGCGGCATCATCCGCGTGCACCAGTTCAACAAGGTCGAGATGTTCTCCTACGTCCGTCCTGAGGACGCCGAGGCGGAGCACGCCCGGCTGCTCGGGTGGGAGGAGGAGATGCTCGCCAAGATCGAGGTGCCCTACCGCGTCATCGACACGGCGACGGGTGACCTCGGCATGTCGGCGTACCGCAAGTTCGACTGCGAGGCGTGGGTGCCGTCGCAGGGCCGGTACCGCGAGCTGACCTCGACGTCGAACTGCACCACGTTCCAGGCACGCCGGCTGAACGTGCGCTACCGCGACGAGAACGGCAAGACGCAGATCGCGGCCACGCTCAACGGCACGCTGGCGACCACGCGGTGGATCGTGGCGATCCTGGAGAACCACCAGCAGGAAGACGGATCCGTCGTCGTTCCCGCGGCTCTGCGGCCTTTCATGGGCGGGCTGGAAGTTCTCAGGTAAAAATTCGCCAAAAAGCTGTACGTGCGCGGTCACGAACGCCTCCGATTGAACGACACACCAACATGGGGGAAGTGGTGTGCGGCAAGAGGGGGTAGCGATGGCGTTCGAAGCAGCGGTCGGGGAACACGACATCACGCCGGTGTTCCCTCCGTACCCGAGCCTGTGGATGGGCGGGTACGGCTGGGGCCCGCGCGGCAACCACGGTGCGGTCGCGCGCCGGTTGCGTGCGCAGTGCCTGGTCATCTGGGACGACGACGTGCCGAAGGTCCTGCTGCGCGCGGACCTCATCAGCGTGCCGAGGGACGTCCACCAGGTGATCAGGGGAACCCTCGTCGACGAGGGGCTGGTCGCGAACGACGACTTCCTGCTGGCCGCGAGCCACACGCACTCGGGTCCGCTGTACGGGGACATCCGGCCGAGCCCGTTCGTCATGATGAACCTCAACCAGGACGACATCGACGCGGTCAACGGCACGACCTGGCTGATCACCGACGCACTGGTCCAGCTGGTCCGCGACACGCTGGACCTCGAGCGGACCGGCGTCACGCTGTCCTACGCCGAGGGCGCGGCCACCATCGGCAGCAACCGCGTGGGCAACGGCCCCGTGCTGGACACCGTGCCGGTGCTGCGCGTCGACACGACTGACGGAGACTTGTTCGCGGTGCTGTTCGGTGCCGCGTGCCACCCGGTCTCGCGCGGCAAGGACGAGGTGTTCGACGGCGAGTTCCCGGCCGTCGCGGCCGAGTTCGTCGAGAACGAACTCGGGGTGCCGGCGCTGTTCTTCCAGGGCGCCTGCGGTGACCAGGAGGCGCTCGACCCGCACGTCCCCGCCACGACCGACCACCTGGGGACGCTCCTCGGGCAGGAGGTCGTCGACGTTCTCGCGGGCGGCGAGTTCGCCGACGTCAAGGGACCTGTCTCGACCTCGCTGATCGAGGTCGATCTGCCGTTCCAGGTCGACACCGCCGAGCAGGACGTGCAGGACATGTTGCGCGCGAAGTACGAGGCCCGGCGCGACGCGCTGAACAATCCGTCGGACCCGAACTGGCGGCACGCCGAGGTGATGCTGAAGCTGATCGTCGACGGCGAGCTGCCCACGTCGATGACGATGCCGATCCAGCGCTGGCGGTTCGGCGGCCTGAGCATCCTCGCGCTCGCGCACGAGCCGTTGTCCGCCTACCACGTGAACCTGCGGGACGAGTTCGACGGGAACCTGTGGGTGATGGGCTACGCCAACGAGTGCGAGGGCTACATCGCCGACAACGACACCCTGCGCTCCGGCGGCGACCTGCACGGCGGGTACGAGGCCGGGTGGAACGAGGACGACGACACCATCGCCGGCTTCGGCTGCTTCACCATCTCCTACGCGTGGCCCAGCCCGTTGAAGTTCTCCGACGGCGACACGCCAGAGGAAGGCACGACCGAGCGGATCGTGATGGACGCCGCACGTGGCTTGCTGAACACCTGAGCCGGTCAGGGCCTGTCCTGCCCGTGAAGTAGAGTGGCCTACCGGCCCCGTCCGGGTGGAAGCGCCCTGGTGACGTGGGTTACACCATCAACTCACGGGCAGGGCAGATCAGGTGGCGAACCGCATTCACGAGACCGCGATCATCGGCGCGGACGTCGAGCTCGGCGACGACAACGTGATCGGACCGTACACGGTGATCGCCGGGCCGTGCCGGATCGGCGACGGCAACTTCATCGGCCCGCACGTCAGCATCGGCGGGCCCGCCGAGTACCTCAGCGCGCCGCACCTGGCCGGCTGGGACGGCGAGAACGACGGCCCCGGTGTCGTGATCGGTGACCGCAACCGCATCCGCGAGTTCGTCACGATCAACCAGGGCGCCAAGGACGCGACCCGGATCGGCAGCGACAACTACCTCATGGGCCGCGCGCACGTCGCCCACGACTGCATCATCGACAACAGCGTCGTGATCACCAGCGCCGTGCAGATCGCCGGCCACTGCCACGTGTGGAGCGGCTCCAACATCGGCCTCGGCACCGTCGTGCACCAGGGCACGCAGATCGGGCCGGGCGCGATGATCGGGCTCGGATCGGCCATCCGCAAGGAGGTCGGTGCGTTCACCATCACCCTGGGCAACCCCGCCCGCACCACCGGCGTCAACGTCATCGGCCTGTCGCGCCGCGGCTGCGACGAGGACGCGATCGCCGCGCTCACCGGTTTCCTGACCGGCAAGGAGGCGGAGGTTCCCGCAGGCCTGCCGGAGGAGCTCGCCGCGCTGCTCAAGGCGTGGACCGAGCGTTCGAACGAGCACTGATCCAACACCGTCCGAGAGAACGAGAGAAGCATGTCCCTCAACGACCGTCTTCGTGGTGTCTTCGTGGACGCCCTCCAGCTCGACGACTCCGTTGACGTCGAGAACCTGAAGTACCGCGACATCGAGGAATGGGACTCGGTCGGCCACATGGCACTCGTCGCCGCCATCGAGGACGAGTTCGACGTGCAGTTCGAGACCGAGCAGGTCATCGACATGAGCAGCTTCAAGGTCGCCGTCGACATGCTGAAGGGTTTCGGCGTTGCCGAGTGACTTCGCGGGCAAGGTAGCGGTCGTCACGGGCGGCACCCGCGGCATCGGCTTCGCCACCGCCGCGGCGCTGGCCGAGGCCGGGTGCGACGTCGTCATCACCGGCCGCGACCGCGAGACCACCGAGAAACGTGCCGCCGAGCTGGGCGAACGCGTCCACGGCGTGGCGCTCGACGTCACCGACTCGGCCGCCGTGAAGGACGTCTTCAAGGGGATCGCGAAGGAGCACGGGCGCATCGACGTGCTCGTGGCCAGCGCGGGCATCCTCGAGGGCGGCCTCATCGGCATGCTCACCGACGACCACGTGACCAAGACGCTCACCACGAACGTCGCGGGCACGATCAACACCGTGCAGGCGGCGGCGCGGGCCATGATGCGCAAGCGGACCGGCTCGATCGTGCTGCTCGGCTCGATCGTCGGCGAGCGCGGCAACGCCGGTCAGACGGTGTACGCGGCGTCCAAGGCGGCGCTGGTCGCGACGGCGAAGTCCGCGGCGAAGGAACTGGGCCGCCACGGGATCAGGGTCAACGCGGTCGCGCCCGGCGTGATCCAGACCGACCTGATCTCGGAGCAGTCCGACGAGGTGCTCGAGCGGGTGAAGGCGGACACCGCCCTCGGCCGTCTCGCGCGCCGGAGGAAGTGGCCAAGGTGATCCGGTTCCTGGCGAGTGACGACGCGTCGTTCGTGACCGGCCAGGTGCTCGGGATCGACGGAGGTTTGGTGCTGTGACGCTGCTGCACGCTCAGGCCCGCCTGCGTGACGCCGCGACCGGTGAGCTGCTCGGCGGTGCCGAGCTGGCCGGTCGCGTGTCCGGGGTGGCGAAGGAACTCGCCGATCTGCCGTCCGGGGTGCTGTTCCTCCGCGTCGGCCTGGACCTGACGAGCGTGCTGCGGTACCTGGGTGCGTTCGAGGCCGGCCGCGCGGTCGCGCTGCTCGACCCGTCGCAGGACCGGGAGGTGCTGGACGGGCTCGTCTCCCGGTTCCGGCCGGCGGCCGTGCTCGGCATCGAGGACGAGCCTGCGCCCGGTTATTCGCAGGACTGGGTGCGTGAGGACGCGGACGGCGTCGCCCCGCACCCCGATCTGGCCGTGATGCTGCCGACCAGCGGCTCGACCGGAAACCCGAAGTTCGTGCGGCTGTCCCGCTCGGCGATCCTCGCGAACGCCGACGCGATCGCCGAGGTGCTCGGCATCGACTCCGACGAGGTCGCGCCGACCAGCCTGCCGCTGCACTACAGCTACGGCATGTCCGTGTTGAACAGCCACCTGCGCAAGGGCGCGACCGTGCTGCTGGAGGGTTCCGGCGTCGTCGCACGGCCGTTCTGGGACGCGGTCACGCGGTACGGCGTCACGTCGCTCGCGGGTGTTCCGTACCACTACGAGATGCTGCGCAGGCTGCGGTTCGACCCGGCCAAGTACCCGTCGCTGCGCACGCTGACGCAGGCGGGCGGCAAGCTCCGCACCGAGCTCGTCAGCGAGTTCAACGACAAGATGCGCGCCGTCGGCGGGCAGATGTTCGTGATGTACGGCCAGACCGAGGCCGCCCCGCGGATGGCCACCGTGCCGTCCGAGCGGCTCGCCGAGAAGCTCGGCTCCGCCGGTCCCGCGTTGCCCGGCGGCACGTTCGCGATCCGTGACGAGGACGGGAACGAAATCGCGGAGGCCGGTGTTGCCGGTGAGGTGGTGTACCGCGGTCCGAACGTGATGATGGGCTACGCCGAGTCCGAAGCCGAGCTCGCGCTCGGTGACGAGACCGGCGGCGTGCTCGTCACCGGCGACCTCGGGTACCTCGATGAAGACGGGTTCCTCTACATCACCGGCCGGTTGAAGCGGATCGGCAAGGTGTTCGGCAACCGGGTCAACCTGGACGACCTGGAGCAGATCGTGAAGGGCTTCGGCGCAGCCGCCGCCGTGCCCGCCGGCGACAAGGTGGTCGTCTTCCTCGACAGGGCGGACAAGGACACCTGCAAGCAGGCCGCGAAGGTGCTGTCGGAGACGCTGCACATGCACGTCACGGGCTTCGACGTGCGTCCTGCCGAGGGTTTCCCGCAGCTGCCCAGCGGCAAGATCGACTACCGGTCACTGGAGGCACAGGTATGAGCGTCTTCGGACGCGGTCAGGCCGAGCGCGAGACCGCGCTGCTGGCTGAGCTGACCGAGCTGACCGAGCACCACCGCGCGAACTCCGAGCAGTACGACCGCATTCTGTCGTCGCTCGGCATCAAGTCCGGTGAGCCGTTCGCGTCGCTGAACGACCTGCCGTGGCTGCCCGTGCGCATGTTCAAGACGCACGAACTGAAGAGCATCCCGGACTCCGAGGTCTTCAAGGTCCTCACGTCGTCGGGCACGACCGGTGGTGGCGCGTCGCGGATCTACCTCGACAAGGACGCCGCCGCGGTGCAGACCCGCCAGCTCGGCGCGACGCTGCAGGAAGTGCTCGGCGGCAAGCGGCTCCCGATGCTGATGGTCGACACCATCGGCATCATCAAGAACCGCCGCTCGTTCTCCGCGCGCGGTGCTGGCGTGCTGGGCATGGCGACGTTCGGCCGCAGCCACGTGTACGCGCTGGACGAGAACGACCGGCCGGACGTCGAGGCCGTCAAGGAGTTCCTCGCCAAGCATGGCTCCGAGCCGTTCCTGATCTTCGGCTTCACGTTCATGGTGTGGCAGTACTTGTATGAAGTGGCGCGGGAGCACGAGCTGGACCTGTCGAACGGCATCCTGATCCACTCCGGTGGCTGGAAGAAGCTCATCGACATCGCGGTCGACAACGCCGAGTTCCGCAGGCGCTTCGCCGAGGACACCGGCCTGACCCAGATCTACAACTACTACGGGATGATCGAGCAGATCGGCACGGTCTTCCTGGAGGGCAAGTCCGGAAACTCGTTGTACTGCCCGGACTTCGCGGACGTGATCATCCGCAACCCCGACACCTGGGAGGAGCAGCCCGTCGGCGTGCCCGGTGTCATCGAGGTCGTGTCGACGCTGCCGCGCAGCTACCCCGGCCACGTGCTGCTGACCGAGGACCTCGGTGTGGTGCACGGCATCGACGACGGCGACTGGCCGGGCAAGCGGTTCTCCGTGCTCGGCAGGCTCCCGCGCGCCGAGGCCCGCGGCTGTTCGGACACCTTCTCTGGAGCTGTTGCCTCATGAAGCGCCGTTTCCCCGCCGGACCTGACGTCTCCTCCGTCGACGAGCTGCTCGCGAGCATCTCGGGTGAGCCCACCGGTGGCCGGCTGAAGGTCGGCGACGAGCGGATCGTCAACTTCCTGGTGGCGTTCGCGCGCAAGCTGCTCGCACCGGCGACCGCCCGTCGCTACCCCGAGCTCGCGTCGCTCGGCTTCTTCCTGCGCCGCGGCGAGATCGCCAAGGTGCTGCGCCAGTTGGAGACCCCGGCGGGCGTGCTGCGCTTCGGCCGCGGGCTCGTCTTCCACATCCCGCCAGCCAACGTGGACACGATCTTCGTGTACTCGTGGGCGTTGTCGGCGCTCGCTGGGAACAGCAACGTTGTGCGGATCTCGCCGCGTTCGGCCGGTGCGGCGGAGGCCGTCGTCGAGGCGCTGAACGAGGCGCTGAAGGACGCGCACCCCGCTGTCGCCGAGACCCAGGTCATGGTCACCTACGACCGCGACGACAAGGTGACCGCCGCGCTGTCCGCGGCGTGCGACCTGCGCGTCATCTGGGGTGGCGACCGCGCGGTCAACGAGGTGCGCAAGCTGCCGCTGGCGCCGCACGCGCGCGACGTCACGTTCCCCGACCGCGCTTCGTTCGCCCTGATCTCCGTCGACGGCTGGAAGAACGCCACGCCGGAGCAGAAGCGCGACGTGGCCCTCGGCTTCTACAACGACTCCTACTGGTTCGACCAGGCCGCCTGCTCGTCGCCGCGCGCGCTGTTCTGGGTGGGCGACGAAGCGGCGGCTCAGCAGGCACGGGCCGAGTTCCGGGTCGAGCTGAGCGCGGTGCTCGAGGCCAAGCACCACGTCATCGAGCCGGCGATGGCCGTGCAGAAGCGGGTCTCCGCCTACGGTGTCGCGGCGGACGGCCACGCGACGTCCATCTCGTTCGACGGCAACGCGGTGGCCACCCTGGAACTCACGGCCGCGGCGGACGTGCCGCGCGAGTGGCTCGGCGCGGGCACCTTCCCGTTCGCCACGCTGCCCACGCTGTCCGCACTGGTGCCCATGGTGCAGCGCAAGGACCAGACGCTGTCGGTGTTCGGCTTCTCCCAGGAGGAGCTGGAGGCGCTGGCGCACGAGCTCGCTGGTCGCGGCATCGACCGCATCGTGCCGTTCGGCAACGCGCTGACGTTCTCCGACCACTGGGACGGCTTCGACCTTCCCGCGGAGTTCACCCGCCTGGTGACTGTCCAAAGCTGACAGTCCACACACGACGAAAGCCGCACCGGAGCCCGGTGCGGCTTTCGTCTTTTCCGTTGTCAGACCAGGTGCAGCGTGGCGTTGGTGAAGCCGGTGGCGATGATGGTATTGCCGTCCCAGGGCATTTCGGCGAAGCCGCGTCCGTTGTGCCAGGCCTTGACCTGTCCGTCCGGGAGCGCCGTGGCGATCTCGGCCTTGCCGTCGCCGTCGAGGTCCGCGAGGTGCAGGGTCTCGTTGCTGAAGCCGGAAGCGATGATCGTGTCGCCGTCCCAGGGCATCTCGGCGAAGCCGCGGCCGTTGTGCCACGCCTTGACCTGACCATCGGGCAGGATCGTCGCGATCTCGGAGCGGCCGTCACCGTCCAGGTCGGCGAAGTGGACGCTGTCCTTGGTCATGCCGCTGGCGATGATGGTGTCGCCGTCCCAGGGCATCTCGGCGAAGCCGCGGCCGTTGTGCCAGGCCTTGACCTGACCGTCGGGCAGCACGGTGATGATCTCGGCTCCGCGGTCGCCGTCGAGGTCGGCGAAGTGGACGTTGTCGTTGGTCATGCCGGTGGCGATGATGGTGTCGCTGTCCCAGGGCATCTCGCCCAGCCCTTGCCGTTGCGCCAGGCCTTGACTTGTCCGTCGGGCAGGACCGTGATGATCTCCTTGTCGCCATCACCGTCGAGGTCCGCGAAGTGGGCGGTCTGGTCGGTCATGCCGGTGGCGACGATCGTGTCGGCGTCCCAAGGCATTTCCGCGAAACCGCGGCCGTTGCGCCAGGCCTTCACCTGACCGTCGTCGAGCACGCGGACGATCTCGCTCCTGCCGTCACCCGAGAGCGAGGAACCGGTCTGTGAGGGACCGTCCTCGACGATGTTGTTGTAGCGCTTGGGAGTGAAGGTGCTCGCGTAGCTGGCGGACCAGACGCGCTCCTCGGCGACCTGGCCGAAGTCCCACTCCTCCCAGACCACCGGCTGGGTCTTGCCCGCGTCGGCCCAGCGCATGAACAGCGCGACGTGGCCCGAGTCGCCGTTGCGCTTCCACAGCGCGTCGCCCATCTGCAGGTCGGCCCGGTTGACGGTGTGCATCAGGTTCGGCAACGAGGCGGTGGTGTAGCTGGTGTCCAGGGCCCACGCCATCGAGGTGAAGCCGGAACAGTCCTGGCGATAGCGGCCGTACTGATTGCTGTAGTACGCGGTCTGGCTGTAGGGAACGCGGCCTGGAGCCACGAGTAGGCACGGGTCCTCACCTGCGATCTCGTGATCGGCGCGTTCGCCTGGATCGTGAACGCGGCGGCGGTCTCGGCTCCCTCTGCCGTGCGGCCGCCGTCGGTGACGAGCGTGGTGGTCTCCGGAGCGGCGTGGCCGGCGTTCGTACCCAGGAACGTCATCGCGGTGGTGGCCAGAGCGATCAGGGTCGCGGTGCGTCGCAGTCGCGTTTTCTTTCTCCCCAGTTCGTGTTGCTCGCTGACAACACGAACTTTGCTGGGGGAGCCTGCAAACCTTCTGCAAGTTCGCTGGCACTGGTTCTGCAGGCGAACTACAGGACCTGTAGAGGCCCTCTGACGTGCTTAAACGAGTGCCGCGACGGTCTCGTCGGCGATGTACCTGCCGATTTCCAGCGCGCTGGTCGCGGCGGGGGAAGGCGCGTTCAGCACGTGCACCTGGCGCGGTGCGGACTGGATGAGGAAGTCGTCGACGAGCGAGCCGTCCGGCAGCATCGCCTGGGCGCGGACACCCGCCTCGGCGCGCACGATGTCGTCCTCGCCGACGGCCGGCACGAGGCGGGCCAGGCTCGCAGCGAAACGCTTGCGGGAGAACGACCTCAGCACCTCGTCCAGGCCGGTCCTGCCGAACCGGCGGGCCAGCTTCCAGGTACCGGGGAAGCGCAGCACGTCCCACACGTCGCGCGGGGTGATCTCCGCCCAGCGGTAGCCCTCGCGGCGCAGCGCCAGCACCGCGTTCGGGCCCGCGTGCACGGAACCGTCGAGCATGCGGGTCAGGTGCACGCCCAGGAACGGCAGCGCGGGGTCCGGCACCGGGTAGATCAGGCCGCGCACCAGCTCACGCCGTTCGGGACGCAGCTCGTAGTACTCGCCGGCGGAACGGGAGCGATCGTGGCTTTCGGTCGCAGCCCGGCGAGCCGGGCGACGCGGTCGCTCTGCAGGCCCGCGCAGTTCACCAGCGCGTCCGCGCGGACGATGCCCTGCGGCGTGGCCACCTCGACGCCCGCGGACGTGGAGCGGATGGCCAGCGCGGGGGACCGGAGACGGAGGTCGGCACCGGACAGCAGGCCGACGAGAACCCGGCACACGGCGGGGAAGTCGATGATCGCCGTGGACTCGACGCGCAGGGCGGAGACGGCGGCCACCTCCGGCTCGTACTCGCGAGCCTCGGCGGGGGAGATCAGCCTGGCGGGAACACCGTTCGCCGCAGCGCGTTCGGCCAGAGTGGTGAGACGGGGGATCTCGTCGGCAGAGGTGGCCACGACGAGCTTGCCGCAGACGTCGACGGGAACGCCGTGCCCCTTGGCGAAGGCCACCATGGAAGCGTTGCCCGCCACGGACATCCGGGCCTTGAGCGAGCCGGGCTTGTAGTACAGACCGGCGTGCACGACGTTGCTGTTGTGCCCGGTCTGGTGGGCGGCCCAGCTCGCCTCCTTCTCCAGCACGGTCACGTCGTGACCACGCAGGAGAAGCTCGCGAGCGGCGGAGAGACCGAGGATCCCTCCGCCGATCACGACGACGTGACTCACGTCAGTCCTTGCCCGCGATCTTCTTCAGGATGTCGAGGTTGGCTTCGCAGATCTTCGGCATGTCGAAGTTGTCGAAGACCCACTGACGACCGGCCTCACCGATCTTCTTGGCGACGCCGTCGTCCTCGATGAGGCGGACGATCGCCTCGGACAGGGCGCGGTGGTCGCCCGGCTTGGTCAGCAGCGACTCCGTGCCGTTGCTGATCACGGCGTTCGGGAAGTAGTCGGCCCGCTCGGCCATGACGGTCGGGGTGCCCGCCGCCATCGCCTCCAGCGACGCGATGCCGATGCCGAAGCCCTGCAGGTCGTGGATCTCCATGTCGGCGCCCGCGAGGATGCCGGGGATCTCCGCCTTCGGCAGGGTGCCGGTGCAGATCAGCGCGTGCTCGACGCCCAGTTCCTTGGCGAGGTCCAGGAACGTCGAGTTGTACAGGCCGCCGATGACGATGACCTTGGTGTCCGGGTGCTTCTTCAGCACCTCGGGCAGCGCCTTGACCAGGTTGATGCGGTCGCGGACCGGGATCACGTGGCCGAGCGACGCGATGACGGGGCCGTCACCGATGTCGAACCGTTCGCGCAGCTTGGCGCGCTCAGCGACCGGGTCGAGGTCGTGGAAGCGGTCCAGCTCGACGCCGACGGCCAGCTTCTCGATGCGCTCGTCCGGCAGCTTGTAGCGCTTCTGGATGTACTCGTAGAAGATCGTGTCGATCGCCACGACCTTCGTCGGCTTGTTGTACGACGTGATCGGCTTGACGACGAACGCGTCGAGCATCCGGAAGACCGCGTGGATCGGCTTCATCGGGCTCTGCAGGCGGGTGTGCAGCGTCAACAGCGACGGCACCTTCCGCTTGCGCGCCCACATGCCGCTCTGCCAGGTCAGGTCGAAGAACTGGCCGTGCTGGTGGACGACGTCCGGCTTGAAGTCGTCCAGCAGCTTGAAGACCTTCTTGCGGTTGCCCCACTTCAACGCGAACGTGATGTCGAAGTTGAAGGAGATGCGGGTCTCCGGCAGCGTCCACGACGGCAGGCGCACGATCTTGATGCCGTCGCGCTCCTCCACCGGCAACGCACCGCCGTACGCGGCCGTCACGACCATGACCTCGTGGCCCTGCGACGCGTAGTACCGCGCCAGCGTGTCCGACACGTAGGCGCTGCCGCCCATCCGGGGCGGGAAGAAGTTGTTGATGATCGCGATGCGCATCGCGTCACGCCTTCCCGTTGGTGGCCGACAGGGTCGCCTCGTGCACGACCTTGTGCGCGGGGAGGATCGCGTTGCGCTCAGCCGCGACCTCGTCCGAACCGGCGCCCAGCTCGAGCAGGTTCAGGAAGTGGTTCAGCTGCGCGGCCAGCGGCTCGGCGCTCTGCAGGATCGTCGGCAGCTCGATGACGGTCTGCGACTGGTAGCCGACACCGTCCGCCGCCGGCGAGTCCGCGACGTGCTTGTAGATCGTGATGTCGCGGCGCAGCAGGTCGATCTCGATCAGCCGGTCGATCTCCAGCACCGAGATCTGCCGCACCTTGCGCTGGCTGATCCTGGACGCGGAGATCGTGGCGAGCGCGCCGCTGCTGAACGACATGGTCGCGTCGGCGGAGTCCTCGGCGCGGTTGTCCTTCGACGCCTCGTGGAAGAAGCCGAACGAGCCCTTCACGGCCGCCGGGGCGTTGCCGACGAAGCGGATCGCCAGGTCGACGTCGTGGATGAGCAGGTCGCCCGCGACACCGGTCTTGATCCGCGGCACGAACGGCGAGTGCCGCATCGCGTTGATCTGCACGACCTCGCCGACGAACTGCCGCGCGGTGAGGATCGCCGGGTTGAAGCGCTCGAGGAAACCGCAGACCAGCGGCAGGCCGCGCTTCTCCGACTCGCTGACGAGCTCCTCGGACTGCGCGTAGGTGGCGGCGAGCGGCTTCTCGATGAGCAGCGGCTTGCCGAGCTCCAGCGCCTGCTTGGCGATGTCGTAGTGCGCCTCGGTGGCGGCCGCGATGACGACGGCGTCGACGTCCTTCAGCGGGTCCAGCGAGTTCGCGTACTCCACGCCGTAGCGGTCGGCGATGGCCTGACCGGTCTGGGCGTTGTGCTCCACGACGAACTTGAAGTCGACGCGGTCGGACTGCGACAGCACGCGAGCGTGCAGCGAGCCCATCGTGCCCGCGCCGACGAGGGCGACCTTGGGACGGGCGGTCACGCGCCGAACACCTCCCGGACGGACGAGACGATGGTCTCGAGCTCGGCGTCGGTCAGCTTCGGGTGCACGGGCAGCGACAGAGCCTGCTCGGCGACCTTCTTGGCGACTGGCACGTCCGACGCGATGACCTGCGGGTTGTCCCGGTAGCAGTCGTAGTCGAAGACCAGCTTCGGGTAGTAGATGCCGTTGCCGATGCCCTTTTCGGTGAGCTTCGCCGCGAGCTCGTCGCGGGTCACCGGGGCGTCGTCGCCGACCAGGATCGTGTACTGGTGCCACACGTGCTCACGGCCGGGCAGAACGGCGGGCACGGTGAGACCGGTCACGCCGTCGAGGCCCTTGGACAGCGCCTCGGCGTTGTGCCGGCGCGCGTCGGTGAGCTGCTGCAGCTTCTCCAGCTGCGGGATGCCCAGCGCCGCGTGCAGGTCCGTGAGGCGGTAGTTGTGGCCCGCCATCTCGTACTGGTAGCGGGCGCGCATGCCCTGGTTGCGCATGACACGCAGCTTGTCCGCCAGCGCGTCGTCCGACGTCGTGATGACGCCGCCCTCGGCGGTGGTGATGTTCTTCGTCGCGTAGAGCGAGAAGCAGCCGATGCCGAACGAGCCGGCCGGCTTGCCCTCGTACGTCGCGCCGACGGCCTGCGCGGAGTCCTCGACGATCGTCAGACCGTGCTGCTGCGCCAGCGGGACGAGACGGCCCATGTCGGCCATCTGGCCGTACAGGTGGACCGGCATGAGGACCTTGGTGCGCTCCGTGACCTGCGCGCTGACCTTCTCCGGGTCGATGTTGAAGTCGACGGAGCTGATGTCAGCGAACCGTGCGGTGGCGCCCGCCTCCAGGATCGCGTTCAGCGTGGCCACGAAGGTGAACGGCGTGGTGATGACCTCATCACCAGGCTGCAGGTCGAGCGCCTGGATGGACGCGACCAGCGCGGTCGTGCCGTTGTTGACGGCGACCGCGTGCGGCACACCGGCAACGGAGGCGAAAGCGTCCTCGAACCGCTTGACCATCGGGCCCTGTGCGATGACACCGGAGCGGAGCACTTCCAGCACGAGCGGCTCGGCGTCCTGGACGTCGACGACGGTAATCGGAATCATGCAGCAGACTTTCCACTTCCGGAGACGGTTGGATGCGTCCGGTACAGTTACCCCGGTGTTACTGCCAGGTGCAGACCAGGCGCGGACCACAGGCTACCTGCCTGATGGAGTGATCTTTTTCAGGGTCCGTTGTGGATCCGCAGCGCAGGACCAACGACTTTCATGGACTCCCAGCCCGCCGTGCCCGGCCCGCTGCTGGGTGGCGATGCAGGAAGCGGAGAACCGATGACCGTCAAGCCCGACGTGGCTGCCCCTGCCGAACCCGAGCAGACGGCGCCGCCGGCGAAGACGCGCAAGGCAGTGATCATCGCGTGGGCCAAGCGACTGCTCATCGTGGCCGTGCTGGGCGCCGCCACGTGGTCGCTCTACTCCCAGTGGGACGAGGTCTATCCCACGCTGCTCGCGCTGCCGTGGCAGTCGGTCGTGCTTTCGCTGGTCGCGGTCTTCGTGGGCATCTTCCTCGGCCCGCTGGTCTGGAAGATCGTGCTGTCCGATCTGGGCGCACCGGTCCGCTTCGCCGACGCGTCGAAGTTCTACCTCGTCGGTCAGCTGGGCAAGTACGTCCCCGGCGCCGTCTGGGCAGTTCTGCTCTCCATGGAGCTCGCCCGCGAGGCGGGCGTCAACCGCGCGCGCAGCTTCACCGCGGGTCTGGTCGCGACCGGCATGGGCGTCCTCGCGTCGCTGATCGCCGGCCTCGCCGCACTGCCCGTGATGCTGTCCGGCCGTCCGGAGTCGAACCAGCTGCTGTGGCTGTTCCTGCTGCTGCTCGCCGGTCTGCCGTTCCTGCACCCGCGGCTGCTGACGTGGTCGGTCAACCTCGTGCTGAAGGTGCTGCGCAAGGCCCCGATCGACCGGCGCTTCACCGGCATCGAGATCCTCAAGGCGCTGGGCACGGCCGTCGCCATCTACCTCTGCTACGGCGTGCACCTGTGGCTGCTGGTCAACTCGCTCGGCTCGCCGCGCTGGGACACGCTGATCCTGTCCACCGGTGCGATGGCGCTGTCGATGACCGCGGGCCTGCTGGCGTTCTTCCTGCCCTCTGGCCTCGGCGCTCGTGAGCTGGTCATCACCGCCACCATCGCGACCGTGCTGCCGTCTGGCCAGGCCATCGCGCTGGCGCTGGTCTCGCGCCTCATGTTCACCGTCGCCGACCTGGCGGCCGCCGGTTCAGCGGCGCTCCTCGTGTACGTGCAGAAGCGCCGCGGCGTCCCGGTGCCGATTCCTGCCGAGGACTAGAACCAACGCTCCAGCACCTGGGCGACACCGTCCTGGTCGTTGGTGCCGGTGACCTCGTCGGCCACCTCAAGCAGCTCGTGGTGTGCGTTGGCCATGGCGACGCCGTGGCCGACCCACCGCAGCATCGGGATGTCGTTCGGCATGTCCCCGAACGCGATCACGTCGTCAGCCGCCACGCCCAGCCGTGCGGCCACGTCGGCCAGCCCAGTGGCCTTTGTCACGTCCCGCTCGGACACCTCGATCAACCCCGCGTTGGTCGAGTAGGTGATGGCGAACTCGTCACCCAGCACGGCTGTCGCGGCGGCCGCCATCTCACCGCTGGTCATCCCCTGGTGTCTGACCAGCAGTTTCACCGCGGTGTGCCCCAGCACCTCTGCCCGTGGGGCAACGTCGTGCGCGTCCGGCCACGCGTGCAGGTACTCCTCCTCCGCGACGAACGACTCGATGTCGGCGGCCCGCTCGCCCACCCGTTCCGCGGCCACCGCGGACCCCGGAATCGCCGTGGTCAGGGCGTTGCCCAGGTCGTGCAGCCGCACCGGGCTGATCCCGCGCTGCCAGATCACGCGGTCCTCGCCGACGTCGTAGAGCACCGCGCCGTTCGCGCAGACGGCGTACCCGGTGGCACCCAATGCGTTCGCGATGCGCGGGACCCAGCGCGGCGGACGGCCGCTGACCAGCACGAACGGCGTTCCGTCCGCGAGGACCCTGCCCACGACCTGTGCCGTGTACTCGCTCACCTGCTCGTTCGTACCGAGAATCGTGCCGTCCACGTCCGATGCCACCAGCGCTGGTTTCTCCACGATTCCATCCTCGCTGATGCCGGGTAGCGATTCGTCGTGTTGCGGATCTCGTCGCTAATGTCAGGTGGTGCGAGTTGGTGTGGTGATCCTGCCCGAGTACCGGTGGTGGGTGGCGGAACCGAAGTGGCGCGCAGCCGAGGAGCTGGGCTTCTCCCACGCGTGGACCTACGACCACCTCGGCTGGCGGACGCTCGTCGACGGACCGTGGTTCTCCGCGGTTCCCACGCTGACGGCCGCGGCCACGGTCACCTCCAAGATCCGGCTCGGCACGCTCGTCGCGTCACCCGTCTTCCGGCACCCGGTGCCGTTCGCCCGCGAGATCCTCACGCTCGACGACCTGTCCGACGGACGGCTCAACGTGGGCCTCGGATCCGGTGGCACGGGCACGTACGACACCAACGCCATCGGCGGCCAGGAGCTCACGGCTCAGCAGCGCACGCAGCGGTTCGGTGAGTTCGTCGAGTTGCTCGACTTGCTGCTGACCAGGGACAGGACGACCTGGAAGGGCGACTTCTTCGCAGCGGAGGAGGCCCGCGGGCACCCCGGCTGCGTCCAGCGGCCGCGTGTGCCGTTCGTGGTGGCTGCCGACGGGCCGAAGGCCATGAACATCGCCGCCCGCTACGGCACCGGTTGGATCACCACCGGGTCGCGGAGGCTGGAGAACCCCGGCTACGAGGACTGGTGGCGCGGGGTCGCCCAGGTGACCAGGCGGTTCAACGAGGAGCTTGCCTCGATCAACCGGGCCAAGGGCACCATCGACCGCTACCTCAACCTCGACTCGGCGCCGGTCTACTCGCTGTCCAGCGTCGAGGCGTTCCAGGACGCCGCGGGCAGGGCACGTGAGCTCGGGTTCACCGACCTGATCGTGCACTGGCCGCGCAGCGAAGGCGTCTACTTCGGCCACGAGACCGTGCTGGAGCAGGTGGCCGGGGACGTCTTCCCCGGCCTCGCCGACTCCGAGATCAGGGGCTGACGGGCGCGCCCGGTTCCGGGACCAGCTTGTAGATGGTCGAGTCCTGGTTCGAGTAGATCTTCTGCACGAACGGTTTGCCGTCGAGGTTGCGCAGACCGGCGACGCGCTCCTTGCCGCCGTGCACGTAGCCGGTGTCGACGATCACGTAGCGGACGTTCAGGTGCTTCACCGCGTCGCGCACGGCGCTGTCACTCGCGTAGTCGTTGAACTCCGACTGCAGCACGTGCACCGAAGGCGACTCGGCCGAACCGTCGTAGTGGCCGACGACCGGCTGCACGCCCGCGAGCGCGTACATCCAGACCGTGCCGTCCCTGCGGTCGTTGAGCACCTTCTCGCCCGGCTTCACCAGCTTGGTGAGCTCCTGGAAGGCCAGCACCTCGTCCGGGCTGACCACCATGTTGTGCCGGTCCGCGCCCGGCTGGTTGGCGTAGCCCTGCTCGACCTGACCCTTGTTGAGGCCGAAGTACAGGCCCTGGCTGAGGAACGCGAACACCGCCACGACGACCCCGCCGGCGATGTAGGGAGCCGGTCCGGCGGACAAGCGGGCCGCGCCCGCCTTCACGAAGTCGTAGACCTGCGCCAGGCCGTGGCCCGCGACGACGACCAGCGGGACGCAGGCCAGCGCGATGAGCCGCCACTGGTCGTTCCACCACGGGCTGGTCACCCTCGCGACCCAGGGCTGCGAGTACGACGCGGTCAGCACCCACACGCCGCCGAAGAACGCGGCAGAACCGAGCAGCCAGCGCAGGTCGCCGAGGCGGGAGGCGAAGATCAGGCCGATCCACAGCGCGAGCGCCAGCCAGTACTGCGGCAGCGCGATGACGTGCTGGAACGTCAGCAGCGATCCGATGGACTGGCTCACGGGGAACGTCGACGGCCAGTCCACGATCGCGATCTTGCCGCCGACCGCGAGCGCGCCGAGCAGGTGCGGCAGCGTCACGACGACCGCCACGACGGCGGGCACGATCAGCTTGAGCGCGTCGCGCCAGATCAGCTTGAGGTTGCCCCACCAGCGCTGGATGAACATCGGCAGCACGAACAGGATGCCGCCGAACAGCGTGCTGGAGTGGATGGCGAGCAGTCCGACGGCGACACCGCCGAAGAAGACACCGGTGTCGAGCGCCGAGCGCTTGAGGTAGGCGTCCATCGCGATGGCGAGCACCGGCATGACGGCGATGCCCAGCGTGAACGTCAGCAGCGGGCCGCGCCACAGGTTGTCGTAGGTGGCGCTGGTGCAGGCGACGGTGACGAGCGCGGTGAACCCCGCGGTGACGGCGCGGCCGTTGAAGTGCCGGATCATCGCGACCAGGGCCAGCGCGAGCAGGCCGGGGAGCAGCACGGTGTTGGCGTTCAGCACCGCCGGCACGGCGGCACCGGTCAGCTTGAACACGAGCGCGCCGACCAGGTGGTAGGCGTTCGGGTAGAAGACGCCGTCCTTGAGCTCGTACCAGTTGACCTTGCCGGTCGCGTACAGGCTGCCCTCGCCGGTCTCGGCGATGTAGCGGATGCCGTTCGCGTGGTAGGCGGCGTCCCAGTCCTGCGGGATCGAGTTCATGTCCCAGCGCATCGCCGCCATCAGCACGGCGAACCCGACGACCGCGGCCGCGAGCCGGCGAAAAGTCGTGGGAGGTGCGGGGAGCCTCGCGCGAGGCTCCGATGTACCGAGATGCTTCGCCGAATTCCGAGCCGAGCGAGGACATCGAG
>NZ_VSRL01000153.1 GCF_012184385.1 Lentzea indica | reverse complement strand
GGACCGGCGTCGGCCAGCAGTTGCCGGCCCGCGTCGGTCAGCTCGACGCCGTGGCGATCCCTGGTGAACAGCGAGGCGCCGAGATCCTGCTCCAGCGCGCGGATCTGGCGACTGAGCGCCGGCTGCGCGATGTGCAGCTCACCGGCGGCGCGGCCGAAGTGCAACCGGTCGGCCACGGCGACGAAGTAGCGCAGTTTGCGCAGGTCCAGATCCATGGCGCCTCCCGATCCGGTGATGCCTGCAGGTTATCACCACGACTGAAAGAAGTCTTGGACACGCGCTCAAGCCAATGGCACCGTTAATGGGACCCGAGCGAATTCGGCACAAGAATTCGAGACTTGATAGCAGGCCCAGAATGGGCAAATGAGGAATCGAGCCGTCCATCGTGTCGTTCGACGGCGTCGAATGACACAACCCGTTAACAACGACGGGGTGGGCATGGCGTCCTACCCAGCTCCAGAAAGCAGACACTCCATGAGCAGCATCAGCGTTATAGGCCTGGGGAACATGGCCAGTGCCCTGGCCGACCGGGCGCTCGCCGGCGGCAACGCCGTCGAGATCATCGGCCGCGACCAGGCCAAGGCCAAGGAACTGGCCGCCGCGCTCGGCGGCGCCACTGCCGGGACGGCCGGCGCGCCCCGGCCGGGGACATCGTCATCCTCGCCGTCGCCTACGCCGGCGCGGCGACGGTGGTCAGCGAGTACGGGGATGCACTGCGCGGCAAGGTGATCATCGACATCACCAACCCCGTCAACGCCGATTTCACGGGCTTCGTCACCCCCGACGGCAGTTCCGGCGCGCAGGAGATCGCCAAGGCCGCCCCCGCCGTCGCACATGTCGTCAAGGCGTTCAACACCCTGTTCTCCCATGTTCTGGCCGGCGGCCCAGCCGAGGGTCGCCCATTGGACGTGTTCATCGCCGGCGATGACGCGCAGGCAAAGACACGCGTGTCGGCGTTCATCGAGAGCCTGGGACTGCGCCCGATGGACATTGGGCAGCTGCCAATGGCGCGGACATTGGAGAACGCCGTCCTGCTGCAGCTGGGCCTCGTCGCCCACTCCGTCAAGCACACCAACTTCGCCCTCAGCGTCAGCATTCTCAGCTGAGCGCACACGCACCACCACTTCTCACGCCACACCATTCACAAGGAGCAGTAGCGTGCGCGTTTTCGTCACTGGCGGGACCGGCCATGCCGGTTCGTACATCATCCCCGAGCTCATCGCCGCCGGGCACGAGGTCACCGGCCTGGCCCGGTCGGACACGGCGGCGGCGGCCGTGTCCGCGCTCGGCGCGAAGGTGCGTCGCGGCGACCTCGAGGATCTCGACGGACTCAAGGATGCGGCCGCGGACTCCGACGGCGTCATCCACGTCGCGCACAGGCAGGACCTGCTTCCCTCCGGCGGGCTCGACGCCGTGGCCGCCGCGGAACTCCCGATCATGCTCGCGTACGGCGAGGCACTCGCGGAAACCGGAAAGCCACTGGTCGCAGCCGGAAGCATTGGCTCGCCAGGAAACCTGGGCCGGCCGGCCACCGAGGAGGACCCCGCCCTTCCCTGCGGCGATGAGCACAAGGGCACCCTGCGGGTTCGCAACGTCGTGGAAACCGCCGTGGTCGGCCTCGCCGAGCGGGGAGTGCGGTCTTCGATCGTGCGGATCGCCAACATCGCGCACAGCACGACCGACCGTGCCGGCTTCCTCGTGCAGCTGATCGCGCTCGCGAAGGAGAAGGGCTTCGTCGGCTACCCCGGAGACGGCGCGAACCTGTGGAACGCCGTGCACATCCGCGATGCCGCCTCTTTGTTCCGCCTGGCGCTGGAGAAGGGTCCGGCCGGCAAATACTGGCACGCGATCGGGGACGGCGGCATCCCGTTCCGCGAGATCGCCGAGGCCATTGGTAGCCGTCTGGGCCTGCCCGCCGTGAGCGTTCCCGCGGACGTACTGATGCTGCCGGGATATTTCGGATTCCTCGCGAACATAGTCACCCAGAGCTACCCGGCGTCCAACCTCATCACCCGCCGGACTCTCGGCTGGGAACCCGCTCAGCCCAGCTTGCTCGCCGATTTGGACAACGGCCATTACTTCTCCGCCAGCTGACGGCATGGACGGTGCCGAATCGCAACGAGTTTCGCATACCCATCAATTCAACGGAGTGATCGTGGGAAAGCTCGATGGCAAGGTAGCGGTGATCACCGGCGGATCCACCGGCATGGCACTGGCCGGCGCCAAGCTGTTCGTCGAGGAAGGAGCGCACGTCTTCATCCAGGCCCGGCGGCAGGAAGCACTGGACGACGCCGTCAAGCTGATCGGCCGCAACATCACCGCCGTGCAGGGTGACGCGGCCGAACTGGACGACCTGGACCGCTTGTACGACACCGTGAAGCGGGAAAAGGGCTCGATCGACGTGCTGTGGGCCAGCGCCGGGATGGGCGAACCCGCCGTTCTCGGCGAGATCACCGAGGAACAGTTCCACCGCGCCTTCTGGCTCAACGCGCGCGGGACCCTGTTCACCGTGCAGAAGGCACTGCCGCTGATCAACGACAACGGCTCGATCCTCATGACCGGATCCAACGCCTCACTCGGCGCCTTCCCCGGCTGGAGCCTCTACGCGGGAAGCAAAGCCGTCCAGCAGGCCTGGGCCCGCGTCTGGCTCAACGAACTGCGCGACCGCAAGATCCGGGTCAACGTCCTGACTCCCGGCCAGGTCGCCACCGCCAAACAGGAAGAACTGTTCGACGAGGCAACCAAGGCCGCATTCGAGTCCCTCATCCCCCGCGGACAGATGGGCCGCCCCGAAGAAATCGCCACCGTCGCCCTGTTCCTCGCCTCCAACGACTCCAGCTACGTCAACGGCCTGGAACTGGTCACCGACGGCGGCACCACCGCCATCTGAATCTGCACAGAGCGACACCTCGAGAACTGGAAGAGAGCACACCTCATGAGCAGCATCACCCTCATCGGTACGGGCAACATGGCACGCACCATCGGCACGCTCGCGGTGGCGAGCGGCAACACCGTCGAGGTCATGGGACGAGATCAGGCCAAGGCCGATGACCTGGCCGAGGCTCTGGGCGGCGGCGCGACGACGGGCAAGTGGGGCGCCGTCCCTGCCGGGGACATCGTCATCACGGCCGTGTTGTACGACGGTGTCGTCCCGGTCGTCGCCGAGTACGGAGACGCCCTCACGGGCAAGGTCATCGTCGACATCAGCAACCCCTTCAACGCCACGTTCGACGGACTGGCCCACAGCGAAGAGACCTCGATCGCCCAGGAAGTCGCCAAGGTGGCCCCGGCCGGCGCCAGCGTGGTGAAGGCGTTCAACACCATCTTCCGCAATGTCCTGGAGACGGGCCGGCCCAACGTCTTCCTCGCTGGCGACAATGCGCAGGCCAAGGCGGGCGTGGCGGCATTCATCGAGAGCCTCGGGCTGCGCCCGCTGGACGTCGGCGGCCTGAAAATGGCGCACTGGCTGGAAGGAGTGGGCGTGGTCACGGTGGCCCTCGCCGGCAACGGGGTCGGTCACTGGGACTTCGCCCTCGGCGTCAACGAATTTGCCGGCTGAGCCCCCAGGGCCAAGCAGTCGGAGAACAGGGCGCCGCTTCCGACCGAGGTTCCGGCCGCCGACAGCCGACCACGATGGGAGGCGGCGGCCAGGTTGACCGCGCCCAGCTACGCCGCGGCGTTCTCCGATCCTCGCGCGTGATCACGCTCAGGACGTCACGCTCTTCAGCGCACGACCCGTGGGAATTCGGCAGACTGGCGTCGTGACTCGACAGAGGACGACCTGACGTGCACGCCGCAGGCCTGGTGCTGCACCCGCAACGAGACTCGGCCGCCGCCGTCGAGGCCGTGCTCGGCTGGGCGACCCACCGCGGCGTCGAGATCCTCGGCATCAAAGACGAGATCCAGCGACTGCGCTGCGAGGCCACCCCGGTCTCCGCGGAGGAGCTGGGCCGCCGCGCTGATCTGGTCGTGAGCCTGGGCGGCGACGGCACGATGCTGCGGGCCATGCGCCTGGCCGACGGCGGGAAAGCTCCGGTGCTCGGCGTCAACCTGGGCAAGCTCGGCTTCCTGGCCGAAGTCGACGTCCCGGACCTGCCGGCGGCCCTGTCCGCCATCGACGCCCACAACTTCACCGTCGAACCCCGCCTCGCCGTCGACGCGACCTTCAACGACCGCAAGGTCACCGCCTTCAACGACATCGCGGTCGTCCGCATCCCCGGCGAGGGCGGCGCGCGGGTCGCGGTCAGGGTGGCCGGTCAGCCGTTCGTCAGCTACGCGGCGGACGCAGTCATCGTCGCCACCCCGACCGGCTCGACGGCGTACAGCTTCTCCGCCGGCGGCCCGATCACCAGCCCGTCCGTCGAAGCGCTGCTGGTCACCCCGGCCGCGCCGCACTCCGCCTACAGCCGCGGGGTGGTCCTGTCGGTCAACGAGACGTGGAACTCGACCTGCTGCCGTCGAGCGGACGCCTGGCCGTCGAGGTGGACGGCATGGTCGCGGGCTACGTCGAACCGGGCGACCGGGTGTCGCTGCGCGGCCGTCCCGGTGCCGCGCGCGTGGTGCGGCTCGGCATGACGACGTTCTACCAGCGGGCACGGCGCAAGCTGCGGCTCACGGACTCGGCGGAGCTCGGGTGAAGCTGCGCGAGTGGACCGTGGAAGACGCCGCCTGGTACGCGGAAGCCACCAAGGACGCCGAGGTGCAGCGCTACACCGCCGACCCTCCCACGCTCACAGCGGAGCAGGTCGCGCAAGCGATCGAAGCACGGCGAAACCACCCTTCCGCGAAGTCGTTCTGCATCGAGGACGCCGGTGAGCGCTGCGGCAACGTGGCGGTCGACGTCGAGGACGGCATCGGCCACGTGTCCTATCTGGTCGCGGCGCCTGCGCGTGGAAGAGGGCTGGCCACCAAGGCGCTCACCGAGTTCGTGGCCTGGATCTTCGCGAATCACGAGGTCACCGAGCTGAGGCTGTGGACTCACCGTGACAACGTCGGTTCCCGCAAGGTCGCCGAACGCGCGGGGTTCGTCCGCGACCCGTCGCGCGACGAGGACCGGGAGATCAAAGGCTCGATCTGGCCAACTGTGGCGTACCAACTCACTCGATGACGCGGACCTCTGCGCCTAGGCTCGACCCGCGCTCGGCGGGTGCCGGGCGCCAGATGGGGGTCTGAGATGTCATCTTTGAACAGACGCAGTGTGTTCGCGCTGGGCGCGGGCGCCGCACTGGCCGCAACGACAGGCGTCGCCGCCGCCGAAAGCGAGGCGGATCTGCCCGGTTTCCGGCACAACTACACCGAGGTCAACGGTGTGCGCCTGCACTACGTGACAGGCGGGCGCGGCGAGCCTCTCGTGCTGCTGCCGGGCTGGCCGCAGACGTGGTGGGAGTACCACAAGATCATGCCCGCGCTGGCGACGAAGTTCCGGGTGATCGCGGTCGACCTGCGCGGCATGGGCGGGTCGGAGAAGCCGCAGGGCGGCTACGACAAGAAGACCATGGCGACCGACATCCACGAGCTCGTCAAGAAGCTCGGGTACGACAAGGTCGGCGTCGCGGGGCACGACATCGGCAGCCAGGTCGCGTTCAGCTTCGCGGCCAACTTCCCGAACGCCACGCGCAAGGTCGCGCTGATGGACGTGCTGCACCCGGACGAGGGCTACTACCAGCTCCCGCTGCTGCCGCCGCCCGGCGAGTTCAGTCTGTGGTGGTTCGCGTTCAACCAGGTCCAGACGCTGCCGGAACAGTTGCTCACCGGCCGGTTCCGGTACTTGATCGACTGGCTGTTCGCGAACACGGCGTTCAACCCGGACGCGATCGACGAGCGGTCCAGGGCGATCTACGCGCGGGCCTACAACTCGCCGGACGCCATCCGTGCCGGCAACGGCTGGTACAAGGCGTTCCACCAGGACATCGCGGACGGCAAGACGTACGCCAAGCTGACGCCGCCGGTGCTGGGGCTGGCCTCCGTGCCGTCCTTCGAGCAGTTCAAGGCGGCGCTGCCGAACGTCGCGACCGACTTCAAGGTCGTGCGGGTCGACGGCGCCGGGCACTGGCTCGCCGAGGAGCAGCCCGACACCGTCGCCCGTGAGCTCACGGAGTTCTTCGGCTAGGGATCAACGCCTGGGGATCAACGCCGCGACCGCGACCGCCAGCAGCGCGGTCGCGCGCCCAGACCCATGATCAGCTGGAAGCTCAACGGGATCGTCACCTGCGTGAGCACGACGCCCGCCACCGCGCTGGAGATCGATGTGCCGATCGCGCGCATCAACGTGTTGAGGCTGTTGGCGGCGGCCGTTTCCGATGCAGGCACGGCCGACATGATCAGGGCGGGCATCGCGCCATAGGCCAGGCCGATGCCGGCACCGATCACGGCGGACACGACCACGAGCTGCCACACCGCGGACATCAGGAAAACGCCCGCGCCGTAACCAAAAGCGACCACGAGAGCGCCCAGCATCAACGTGACCCGAGGTCCCCGCGCGTTCGAGATCCGCGCGGACACCGGCGCGGTCGCCATCATGACCAGACCGGACGGCACGAGCACGAGACCCGTGACGAGCAACGACTGCCCGAGCCCGTGCTCCGTCGACGCCGGCAGCTGCAGGATCTGGGGCAGCACCAACGACTGCGCGAACATCGCGAACGCGAACACCGCCGAGGCGATGTTGGTCAGCAGCACCTGACGGCGGGCGGTGGTGCCCAGGTCCACCAACGGCTGGGACGACCGCAGTTCCCACCAGCCCCACAACGCCAGCACCACCGCCGCCACGCCGAACAGGCCCGCGGTGGCACCGCCGCTCAGCGTCGACCCCTTGGACACACCGAGGAGCAGGCACACCAGCGCGACCGAGAGCCCGGCGGCGCCGACGAAGTCGAAGCGGCCACCGCCGCGGACCGCGGACTCCGGCACGAAGATCAGCACCGCGGCGAGCACCAGGACACCGGCCGCCGCCGATGTCCAGAACAGCACGTGCCAGTCGCTCTGCTCGACCAGGATCGCCGCGGCGGGCAGGCCGAGGGCTCCCCCGACACCCAGTGAGGCGCTCATCAGCGCGGTCGCCGAGGCCAGCCGCTCGGCAGGCAGCTCGTCGCGCATGATGCTGATGCCGAGCGGGATGACGCCGACCGCCAGTCCCTGCACCACGCGCCCGACGATCAACGGCGCCAGCGAGTGGCTGAGCGCGGCGATCACCGAGCCCGCGACCAGCATGATCAGGCTGACCACGAGCATGCGGCGCTTGCCGTACATGTCGCCGAGCCGGCCGACGACCGGTGTCGCCACCGCGCTCGCCAGCAGCGTCGCCGTGACCAGCCAGGCGGTGTCGCCGGGTGACGAGCCCAGGAGCTGGGGAAATCTCGGCAGCAACGGGATGACCAGCGTCTGCATCAGCGATACGACGATGCCGCCCATCGCCAGGACCGCCACGACGACGTTCGGGCGCGTCACCGGACGCGTTTCTTCGAGGAGCACGGCGCCAGTCTAAGTCAATCACTTGACTTAATACATGCGGGTGGGCATGTTGGAAGAGACGCCTCCCACCACGAAGGAAGTCCCCGATGTCCGAAGTAGACGATCTGCCGCGTTTCCCGTTCCCCGTCGACGCCGCCCTCGAACCACCCGCCCAGTGGGCTGAGCTGCGGTCGAAATGCCCTGTGGCACACGTGAAACTGGCCAGCGGTGACGAGGCCACGTTGCTCACGCGCCACGAGGACGTCAAGGCGATCCTGTCCGATCCTCGGTTCACCAGGCCGACGCCGCAGGACAACGCCGCACGCGTCGCGGACAGCGAGGAAGGCGGCATCTTCAACAGCGACATGGCGACGGTGATCCCCCAGCACGGCGAGGCGCACCTGACGTGGCGCCGCAGCATCGGCAAGTGGTTCACCGCCAAGCGCATGAACGCGCTGCGCCCCGGCATCGCGGCGATGGCGGAGCTGCTGATCGACGAGATGGTCGCCAAGGGCGCGCCCGCGGACCTCAAGGCGGGCCTCGGTTTCCCGCTGCCGGTGTGGGTCATCTGCGACATGCTCGGAGTGCCCGACCGCGACCGGGACCGGTTCTCGCACTGGTCGGACACGATGCTGAGCATGACCCGCTTCACCGAGGCCGAGATGAAGGCGGCGGAGCAGGAGTTCGGCCGGTACATGGCCGCGCACATCGCGGCCAAGCGCGAGCAGCCGGGCGACGACCTGCTCAGCGCGTTGATCACCGACCCGGAGCCGATGCCCGACAGGACCCTGATCGCCACCGGCATCGGCCTGCTGATCGCCGGGCACGAGACCACCGCGAACATGATCACGAAGATGGTCGCGATGCTGCTGTCCGACCGGAGCCGCTGGGAGTCGTTGCTCGCCGACCCGTCGCTGGTGCGCACCGCCGTCGAGGAGTCGCTGCGGCTGGACGCCAACGCCGGTGTCGGCATGGCCCGCTACCTCACCGAGGAGGTCGAGATCAGCGGCACGGTTCTGCCGCGCGGCACCACCGCGATGTGCAGCATGGCGGCGGCGAACCGCGACGAGGACGCGTTCGCACGGGCGTCCGAGATGGACCTGGGCCGGAGCCCCAACCAGCACCTGGCGTTCGGGGCCGGCGCGCACGCGTGCCTCGGCCAGCCGCTGGCCCGCACCGAGCTGCAGGTGGTGCTCGAGGTGCTGCTTCGCAAGCTCCCGTCGCTGGACCTGGCGGTTCCGGTGGAAGATCTACGTCGAGTCGAGGGGCTCGTCGTCGGCGGGCTCGTGGATCTACCGGTGCGATGGTGATGATGAACAAGGTCGACGACAACCCGTCCAGGGCGGAGCGGGCGCACGCCACCCGCGAGCTGATCCTGACCGCAGCGGAGCGCCTGTTCGCGGAGCACGGGGTGCTGGCCGTCTCGAACCGGCAGGTCAGCGAGGCCGCCGGGCAGGGCAACAACACGGCCGTCGGCTACCACTTCGGCACCAAGGCCGACCTCGTGCGGGCGATCGCCCGCAAGCACCTGGCGCAGATCGAGGAGATCCGGCAGCGGATGGTCGCGGACATCGGCGACCCCGCCGACGTCCGGGCCTGGATCACCTGCCTGGTGCGGCCGGTGACGGAGCACCTGGCGGAGGTGGGCAGTCCCACCTGGTTCGCCCGGTTCGGCGCGCAGGTCATGACCGATCCCACGCTGCGCCCGATCCTCGTCGAGGAGACGCAGTCGTCGCCGTCGCTCGTGCGGATCCTGAGCGGGCTCAACGCCTGCCTGTCCGACCTGCCCGACGACGTGCGCGCCGAGCGCTACGACATGGCGAGGCAGCTGCTCGTGCACATGATCGCCGAACGCGAGCGCGCCCTCGCCGACAACACCCCGACCCCGCGTGCCAGCTGGCACGACGCCGCGACCGGCCTCGTCGACGCCCTCGTCGGCCTCTGGCTCGCGCCGGTCACCAACGACTCGTGAGAAGGACTCGAACGTGAAGATCACCGTGGGCCAGGACAAGTGCTGCGGAGCGGGAACCTGCGTGCTGCTCGCCCCCGACGTGTTCGACCAGCGCGACGAGGACGGCATCGTGGTGCTGCTCGACGAGGCACCGCCGGCCGAGCTGCACTCGCTCGTGCACGAGGCCGCCAGCGTCTGCCCCGCTGCCGCCATCGCGGTGAGCTCGTGACGCTGATCGTCGGCGCCTCGGCAGCCGGTCTGGCCACCGCCGAGGCATTGCGCCGCAAGGGTTACACCGACCCCTTGACCATTCTCGGCGCCGAACCGCACCTGCCGTACGACCGGCCGCCCTTGTCGAAACAGGTCCTGTCCGGCAGCTGGGAACCAGCGAAGGCGCAGCTGCGGTCCGCCGAGGCGCTGGCCGCGCTGGACGCCTCGCTCGTGCTCGGAGACCCGGCCGTGCACCTCGATGTCGCCGAACGAGCCGTTCACACAGCCTCCGGTCGCGTGCTCAAAGCCGAGAACATCGTGCTGGCGACAGGGCTGCGACCGCGAACGTTGCCAGGACAACCCACCCTCCGGACGCTCGACGACGCGCTGGCGCTGCGGGGCGACCTCCTGAAGTGCTCGCGGGCGGTCGTGGTCGGGGACGGTGTGCTGGGCGCCGAGATCGCGGCGACGGCACGTCAGATGGGTGTGCAGGTCACGCTGGCCGGCCCGCAGCAGGCCCCGATGGCGCTCCAGCTCGGCCCGGTGGTCGCCGGGCTGCTCGGCGACCTGCACACCTCGCACGGCGTTGAGCTGCGGCTCGGCGCGGCCGTGACCGGGGTCGAAGAAAGTGGCGTGCGGCTGGAGACCGGAGAGGTGCTGCCCGCGGACCTCGTCGTGGTGGCGTTCGGCTCCGCGCCGGCGACGGAGTGGTTGCGGGACAGCGGACTCCGGCTGGACAACGGGATCGTGTGCGACTCGCGGTGCCGTGCCGCGGAGGGCATCTACGCCGCCGGCGACGTCGCCCGCTGGCATCACGAGACGCTGGGAACGTCAGTGCGGCTCGAGAACCGGACCAACGCCACCGAGCAGGCCATCGCGGTCGCCGGCAACATCCTCGGCGCTGACGAGCCCTACACGCCGGTGCCGTACTTCTGGACCGACCAGTTCGACGCGAAGATCCACGTCCACGGCTTCATCGGCCCGGACGTGTCCATTGTGGAGGGCAGCACGGCGGAACGTCGTTTCGTCGCCCGGTACCACCGCGACGGCGAGCTGGTCGGCGTGCTGGGCTGGAACATGCCCAAGCAGGCCCGTCTGCACCGGCAGGAGATCACCCGGAGCTGTCGCGCAACCGTCGCAGCATCAGCGCCAGGTGGAGCCTGAACCGCCCGGACGCCGAGTCGAGCTCGAACCCGAGCGCCGACTCGGCACGGGCGAGCCGTGCCGTCATCGTGCTGTGGTGGCGGTGCAACGCGGCCGCGGCCTGGCGGACCGAGCCGGTCACGCACAGCGCGTCGAGCGCGGTGATCATGTCCGGCTCGGTGGCGAGCCCGTCGAGTGCGCGCACGTCCGGCAGGGCGGCGATGTCCGCGTGATCGAGCTGCTCGGCGAGCAGGGCGAGGCCGCCAAGCCGTTCCCACCACACGACCGGCTCGCTGTCCGACGTGTACCGCAACGCCGTGCGCGCGGCCTGCCACGACTTGGCCGCGTCGATGGCGGGCAGCAGCACGCCGATCCCGACGCGCTCACCGAACCCTCCGGCGAGATCGGGCACTTTCGTGCTCAGCACGGCCCGCACATCGCCCAGCATCGCCGACCGTCCGGCCATGTCTCCTGTCGTCGCCAGCACCCGCAACGGTGTCGTGGTGCCGATGCCCAGCAGGTGCAACGCCCGCGACCTCTCCGCAGTACCGACGGCTTCGGAGAGCACCAGCTCCACCAGCGCGGGATCGCCCAGTTCCGGCAGCGGCACGCTGGAGTGCTCGAGCAGCACGGCGGCGGCGATCGCGAACCGTTCCAGCAGCATGTCGTCCAACGGGGCGGGCGCGCCCTCACGAGCGACCCAGACCTCGACGCCACCCTCAAGGGAACGAACCGCCGCCCTCGCCGGCCGCGGGCCCGCCGTGACACCGCCACCGGCGTCGGCCCGCAGCGAGAGCCCCTGGCCCGGGGCGTGCAGGCCGACCTGGCACCCGGCGAGCTCGGCCGTGCTGCGCACCAACGCGTCCAGGCCCGCGCGCTCGGTGATCAGGCGATCGAAGAACCCGATCACCCGTACCGCGCTCTCGGCATCGGCGTCCAGCCCGGACAACCTCAGCAGCAGGCCCTTCATGCCGTCACGATAACCCCGCCAGGTGGTGGGTCCGATGCCCGAATTGCCCGCCACGTGTCGGATGCCCGTACGACCGCCCCGAGCCGAGGATCGCTTCATGAGCTACGCCATCGACGCCGAGCTTGTCCCCTGGCTCGACATGCTGCCCAAGGTCACCCTGGTCGACTACGAGGCCCTGCTGGCCGCCCGTGCCGAGCAGTCACAGCTGGCAGGTCTCCTGCCGGCCTACGAGCCGACCAGTCCCGTCGACGTCCGGGACACGGTGGTGCCCGGTCCGTCCGACGCCCCTGACGTGCCGGTGCGCGTCTACACCCCGGCGAACCGGCAGGGTCCCGTGCCCGGCCTGGTGTACATCCACGGCGGAGGGTTCGTCCTCGGCGACCTGGACATGTACCACCCGCACGTGCTGCGGCTGGCCGACGAGCTGGGCATCGTCATCGTGTCGGTGGACTACCGGCTGGCGCCCGAGCACCCGTTCCCGGCACCGGTCGAGGACTGCTACGCGGCGCTGGAGTGGGTCGCCGCCAAGGCGGGCGAGCTGAGGATCGACCCGGCACGGATCGGCATCGGCGGGGAGAGCGCCGGCGGTGGGCTCACCGCGGGAACCGTCCTGCTGGCCCGTGATCGCGGCGGCCCCGAACTGTGCTTCCAGTACCTCGGCATCCCCGAGCTGGACGACAGCCTGGACACGCAGTCGATGCGCGACTACGTCGACACGCCGCTGTGGAACCGTCCCAACGCGATCTACAGCTGGACCAGCTACCTCGGCACCGAGCCTGGTGGCGACGACGTCTCCCCCTACGCCGCGCCCATCCGTGCCACGGACCTTTCCGGCCTGCCGCCCGCCTTCGTGACGACGTGCCAGTACGACCCGCTGCGGGACGAGGGCCTCGAGTACGCCCGCCGCCTCGCGCACGCCGGCGTGCCGACCGAGCTGCGCCACTACCCCGCCACGTTCCACGGCTCGTCGCTCGTGGAGAGCGCGGCCGTTTCGCGCCGGATGTTCGCCGACGAGGTTGAGGCGTTGCGCCGAGGTCTGCGAATCTGACATTCAGCCGCCGAGCCCGCGCGCCCACAACGGCGCGCGGGCGCTCCCGGCATGCAGCACTTTCCGCGAACCTGTGAGCGCTAACAGCAATGTTCACGAGCTGGTTACGGGAGCTTGACGGGGGCGATGTTAGCGATAACACTCGCCGCCTATGAGGTACCCCCTAATCGCCGCCGCTGCGCTGGTTCTCAGCGTCTCAGCCTGCGGTTCACCACAGAAGACGGTTGATCAGCAAAGCGGGTCGAGCGAGGGCGCACTCGTGGGCGTGACCATGCCGACCCGGTCGTCGGAACGCTGGATCCACGACGGCGACAACATCAAGAAGGCCCTTGAGGGCAAGGGTTACAAGGTCGACCTGCAGTACGCGGAGAACGACATCCCCACGCAGGCGAACCAGATCGAGAACCAGATCACCAAGGGCGCCAAGCTCCTGATCGTCGCCTCGATCGACGGCACCGCGATCACGTCGCAGCTGCAGCAGGCCGCGGACGCCAAGATTCCGGTGATCGCCTACGACCGGTTGATCCGCAAGAGCCCGAACGTCGACTACTACGCGACGTTCGACAACTTCAAGGTCGGCGTGGAGCAGGCGAACTCGCTGCTGGCCGGGCTGAAGACGCGCGGTGAGGGCCCGTTCAACGTCGAGCTGTTCGCCGGCTCGCCGGACGACAACAACGCCACGTTCTTCTTCAACGGCGCCATGTCCGTCCTGCAGCCGCTGATCGACCAGGGCAAGCTCGTGGTGAAGTCCGGCCAGAAGGACTTCAAGACGGTCGCGATCCTGCGCTGGGACCCCGCCACCGCGCAGAAGCGGATGGAGGACCTGCTCACCTCGACCTACGGCGGTGCCAAGGTCGACGGTGTCCTCTCCCCCTACGACGGCATCTCGATCGGCATCCTGTCGGCGTTGAAGAGCAGTGGCTACGGTGCCGCCGGCCAGGCGTACCCGATCGTGACCGGGCAGGACGCCGAGGTCGCGTCGGTGAAGTCGATCATTGCCGGTGAGCAGTACTCGACCATCCACAAGGACACCCGCCAGCTCGCCGACATCACCGTGAAGATGTCCGACGCGGTGCTCAAGGGCGGCAAGCCCGAGGTCAACAACACCAAGGACTACGACAACGGCGTCAAGGTCGTGCCGTCGTACCTCCTGCAGCCGGTCACCGTCGACAAGGCGAACTACCAGAAAGAGCTGATCGACTCCGGCTACTACACCGCCGACCAGCTCAGGTAACCACTGTGTCTGAAGAAATCCTGGTGATGCGCGGCATCACCAAGAGGTTCGCGGGTGTCACCGCGCTGCACGACGTCTCGTTGAGCGTGCGGCGCGGTGAGATCCACGCGATCTGCGGAGAGAACGGCGCGGGCAAGTCCACGCTGATGAAGGTGCTGTCCGGTGTTCACCCGCACGGCACGTACGACGGCGAGATCGTCTTCAACGGCGAGCCGTGCGCGTTCCACGGCGTGCGCGACAGCGAGCGGCGCGGCATCGTGATCATCCACCAGGAGCTGGCGCTGTGCGGTCAGCTCTCGGTCGCGGAGAACCTGTTCCTGGGCAACGAAAGAGCGCGGCGCGGGTTCATCGACTGGAACCGCACCAACCACGAGGCACAGGCTCTGCTCGACCGAGTTGGTCTCAGGGAGAACCCCACGACGCCGGTCAACGACCTCGGTGTAGGCAAGCAGCAGCTGGTCGAGATCGCCAAGGCACTGTCCAAAGAGGTCAGTCTGCTGATCCTGGACGAGCCGACGGCAGCGTTGAACGACGACGACTCGCAGCACCTGCTGGACCTGCTCGACGGGCTGCGAGAAGACGGCATCACCTCGGTGATCATCTCGCACAAGCTCAACGAGGTCACCAGGATCGCGGACACCGTCACGGTGCTGCGCGACGGGAAGACCATCGAGACACTGCCGGCGGCAGGGCTCAGCGAGGAACGGATCATCTCCGGCATGGTCGGCCGCGACCTGGAGCACAGGTTCCCGCCGCGGACGCCCGACATCGGTGACGAGGTGCTGCGCATCGAGGACTGGACGGTGCACAGCCCGGCCCAGCCCGACCGCGTGGTCGTCGACAGGGCAACGTTGTCATTGCGGCGCGGGGAGATCGTCGGTCTCGCCGGGCTGATGGGCGCGGGCAGGACCGAGCTCGCAATGAGCGTGTTCGGTCGTTCCTACGGCGTCGGCATCTCCGGCCGTGTCGTGAAGGACGGCGCCGAGATCGACACCCGGACCGTGCAGGCGGCGATCCGCAACGGGCTCGCGTACGTCAGCGAGGACCGCAAGCGGTACGGGCTCAACCTGATCGAGGGTGTGCAGCGCAACGTCTCCGCCGCCGCGCTGGGCAAGCTCTCCAGCCGCGGCTGGGTGAACGAGAACGAGGAGTTCACCGTCGCGGAACGGTTCCGCCGCTCGATGGGCATCCGGACGCCGGCGGTGTCCACGCAGGTGGGCACGCTGTCCGGCGGCAACCAGCAGAAGGTCGTGCTGGCGAAGTGGATGTTCACCGACCCGGACGTGCTGATCCTCGACGAGCCCACGCGCGGCATCGACGTCGGCGCGAAGTACGAGATCTACTCGATCATCAACGACCTCGCCGCCCAGGGCAAAGCCGTGCTCGTGATCTCTTCCGAGCTGCCTGAGCTGCTGGGGCTCTGCGACCGGATCTACGCGCTGTCCGAGGGCCGGATCACCGGAGAAGCCGACCGCGCCGAGGCGACGCAAGAACGCTTGATGCAGTACATGACGCGAGGACAGAACTCATGACCACGAAGACCGCGCCCTCCCCGGCCGCCGCCCCGCCATCGACTCCTTCCAGCCGGATCTCGATCAACCTGCGGCAGTCCGGCATCTACGTCGCGTTCGCACTCATCGTGGTGCTCTTCGCGTTCCTGACCGACGGCGCCCTGCTGCAGCCGCAGAACATCTCGAACATCATCGTCCAGAACTCGTACGTGCTGATCCTGGCGATCGGCATGATCCTGGTGATCATCGGCGGGCACATCGACCTCTCGGTCGGCTCGACGGTGGCGCTGACGGGCGCGATCTGCGCGGTGCTGACCGTCCAATGGGGACTCCCCTGGCCGATCGCGGTGCTGCTGACGCTCGTGGCCGGCGCGATCATCGGTGCCGCACAGGGTTACTGGATCGCCTACTTCGGCATTCCGGCCTTCATCGTGACGCTCGCGGGCATGCTGGTGTTCCGCGCGTTGACGCTCACCACCCTGGGCAACCAGGGCATCGGGCCGTTCCCGGACGAGATCCGCTCGCTGTCCAACGGCTTCACCGGCGGCTACCTCGGCAACATCGGCCTCGGCCCGCTGGGTGGCGCCGACCTCGTCAGCCTGCTGGCCGGTCTCGTGTTCGTGGCCGCGTTCGCCTTGTCGCAGTGGCGCAAGCGGGCGGCCAGGCTCGGCTACGGCCAGACCGTCGACCCCATGCCGCTGTTCGTGCTCAAGATCCTCGGTGTCGGCGTCGTCGTGATGGCGGTCGTGGTGCAGCTGGCCAGGTTCCGCAACCTGCCGTGGGTTCTGGTGCTGCTCGCGATCCTGGCGATGGGCTATTCGTTCATGGCCAACAACTCCGTGTTCGGACGGCACATCTACTCGATCGGCGGCAACCTGCAGGCCGCCACGCTGTCCGGCGTGAAGGTCAAGGCCGTCACGTTCTGGGTGTTCGTGAACATGGGCGTGCTGGCCGCGCTCGCGGGCGTCATCTTCGCGGGACGGCTCAACCAGGCCGGTCCGACCGCGGGCATGGCGTTCGAGCTGGACGCGATCGCGGCGGCGTTCATCGGCGGCGCGGCCGTGCAGGGCGGCGTCGGCAAGGTGGTCGGCGCGATCACCGGCGGCCTGATCATGGGCGTGATCAACAACGGCATGTCGTTGATCGGCGCGCCCAGTGAGCAAGTGATGCTCGTCAAGGGACTGGTCCTGCTCGCGGCGGTCGCCTACGACGTCTGGACCAAGAGAAGGGCCTGACCCCCTTTTTCAATCGGAAGGCAGACAACAACGATGTTGTTCTCGTTACGCCGGCTCGGCGTGGTCGTCGCTGTGACGGCCGCGCTGGTGCCGGTTCCCCCTGCAACGGCTGCCGAATCGCTCGTGCAGAGTGCCGCGAGCGCATTGGCAGTGCCGAACATCGACGACGTCCGCGGGCATCTGAGCCTGCCTGCCAGCGGACTCAACGACACCACCGTCACGTGGACGTCGTCGAACCGGTCGGTCATCACCCCGACCGGTGAGGTCACCCGCCCTGCCACCGGGGCGAAGCCGACGAAGGTCGTGCTGACCGCTCGCGTGAGCCGCGGCCACCAGACCACCACCCGCAGGCTCACGGCCACGGTCGCTCCCCTGCCGGCCAAGGAACCGCTGGCCGGCTACAGCTTCTTCTACTTCACCGGTGAGGGAAGCCCCAACGGCGAGCAGATCTACGCCGCCGCCAGCAAGGGCAACAACCCGCTGGACTGGGCCGAGCTCAACAACGGCCAGCCGATCCTCAAGTCCAGCCTCGGTGAGCTGGGCGTGCGCGACCCGTTCATCCTCCGCTCCCCAGAGGGTGACAAGTTCTACCTGCTGGCAACGGATCTGAAGATCAACGGCGGGCGCGGCTGGGACGCGGCCCAGCGCAGCGGCAGCCGGTCGATCATGGTCTGGGAGTCGACAGACCTCCAGAACTGGTCGCGCCAGCGCAGTGTGCAGGTGTCGCCGCCGACCGCGGGCAACACGTGGGCCCCGGAAGCCTTCTGGGACGCCAAACGCGGCACGTACGTCGTCTACTGGGCGTCGAAGCTCTACGCGGAGAACGATCCCGGCCACACCGGCGACAGCTACAACCGCATGATGTACGCGACCACGCGTGACTTCGTGACGTTCAGCCCGGCGAAGGTGTGGATCGACCCCGGTTACTCCGTGATCGACTCGACGATCATCGAGGACAAGGGCACCTACTACCGGTACACCAAGGACGAGCGGAACAACACGTCGACCACGCCGTGCAGCAAGTTCATCACCGCGGAGAAGTCGACCGACCTGCTCGACCCCTCGTACGACTTCGTGGCGGAGTGCATCGGCAAGGCCACCTCGACCAGCCCGGGGCTCTCCGCGGGTGAAGGGCCGACGGGTTTCAAGTCCAACATCGAGAACAAGTGGTACCTGTTCATCGACGAGTTCGGCGGCCGCGGCTACGTGCCGTTCGAGACCACCGATCTCGCGTCCGGCAAGTGGACCATGTCGACCGGTGCTCGTTTGCCCGCGTCCCCGCGCCACGGCACGGTTCTGCCGGTGACGCAGGCGGAGCTGAACCGGCTGACCGCTCCCCCGGCACCGGTCAAGGCCGATGCCAAGGGCCTCGTCGCGCACTGGCCGCTCAACGCCACTTCCGGGCAGGTCGCCACGGACGCGACAGGTCACGGCTACGACGGCGCGCTCGCGGGCAACGTCTCGTGGTCCGGCGGGGCGTTGTCCCTCAACGGTGGGCACGTCCAGCTGCCGAACAACATGCTGACGGGCGCGCCGGCGGTCACGGTGTCCGCGGACGTCCTGATCGATCCCGGGCAGCAGACGCCGTACTTCCTCTACGGGTTCGGCAACACGGCGCCGGACGGGGTCGGCAACGGCTACCTGTTCAGCACCGGTGACACCTACCGGGGCGCCATCGCCACCGGGAACTGGACGACCGAGCAGGGCGTGAACTCCGGCCGCGCTTTGCCGCGCGGTGTCTGGAAGAACGTGACTCTGACCGTCGGCAACGGCGTGGAGGTGCTCTACCTCGACGGTGCCGAGGTGGCGCGCAACACCAACGCGACGATCAAGCCGTCCGACATCGGTGGTGGCGTGACGGCGGCGAACTACCTCGGCCGCTCGGTCTACGCCGCCGACAAGAACCTCGTCGGCAAGATGAAGGACGTCCGGCTCTACAACCGTGCCCTGTCGGGTGCCGAGGTCGCCGGACTGCCGTCGAACAGCACAGTGATCAGTTCCGTCGAGCTGGCCTCGCTCAAGGTTCCCGCCGTGATCGACTCCGCGGCGAACACCGTGGTGCTGCCGGTCAAGCCCGGCACCGACCTGCGCAGACTCTCGCCGAAGTTCGGTCTCGCCCCCGGCTCGAAGATCACGCCGAGCGGCACCGTCGACCTGAGGAAGCCCAGGAAGTTCACGGTCACCAACGCGTCCGGCGACCGTCGTGAGTGGACGGTCGAGGCGCACGAGATGCGCAGCCCGGTGCTGCCGGGGCTGAACGCCGACCCGAACATCGTCGCGTTCGGGGACACCTACTACATCTACGCGACCACCGACGGTTTCGACGGCTGGAGCGGCACCAAGTTCTCCACGTGGTCGTCGAAGAACCTCGTCGACTGGAAGGACGAGGGCGTCATCCTCGACCTCGGGCCGGACGTGAGCTGGGCCGACAGCCGGGCATGGGCTCCGACGATCATCGAGCGCAACGGCAAGTACTACTTCTACTTCTGCGCTGACGCGAAGATCGGCGTCGCGGTGTCCGACTCGCCGACGGGGCCGTTCGTCGACTCCGGCAAGCCGTTGATCGCGAAGAACCCCGGTGGTGGTCAGGCGATCGACCCGGCGGTGTTCATCGACAAGTCCGGTCAGCCGTACCTGTACTGGGGCAACGGTGAGGCCTACCTCGTGCCGTTGAACGCCGACATGGTCTCGTACGACCCGGCCAAGATCACGCGGATCACCGGGCTCGACGACTTCCGCGAGGGCCTGTTCATGGTGGAGCGCAAGGGAACCTACTACCTGAGCTGGTCGATCGACGACACCCGCAGCGAGAACTACCGCGTCGCGTACGCGACGGCGCCGAGCCCGCTCGGCCCGTTCACCAACCGAGGCCTGATCCTGCAGAAGGATCCGAAGCTCGGGGTGCTCGGCACGGGCCACAGCTCGATGTTGCAGGTGCCGGGCACCGACGACTGGTACCTGGTGTACCACCGCTTCGCCATCCCCGGCGGGGACGGGACGCACCGCGAGACCACGATCGACCGGATGCGCTTCAACCGCGACGGCACGATCGCACCGGTCGTGCCGACGCTCGAAAGCGTTGCTCCGCAGCGGATCCGGCCGCAGCACTGCCGGGCCCACTTCAACTGACAGCCGGCGTGCGATTCGACTCCGTTCGACTCGAACGGAGTCGAATCGCACGTTTCAAGGTCACAACTCGCCTCCACCACCGTGAAAGCGCTTCCAGCACTCCACTGAAAGGACGTACGCTCCGCCTCCAGTCGTCCCCGAGACGATCAGACACGCGCGGGGGATCCTTGAGACTGTTCGACCGCCACCGGCCCGTCCTGTACACGCCGTTCGCCGTGCTCCTCGCGGCCGCGTGCGGCACGAGCTCCGCGGAGACCCCGGCAGCGTCACCGGACTCGTCCCTGCCTCAGCACGTCACCGTCCTCCCACCGCCGCCCGATTCGGTCGAGGAGGTCGTCGACGGCAGGACCGTGGTGCTGTCCAACGGGGTGAAGGCGCGGGTGCTCGGCCTCGCGGCGCCGGCGGAATGCTGGTCGGCGGGAGCGCTGAAGTTCGCCAAGGACACGTTGCTCGGCAAGCCCGTGCGCTACAGCCGGGCTTCGGAGTCGGCCATCACCCTGCGGCTGGCCGACAACAGCGACTACGCCACCCGCGCGGTGAGCCAGGGCGCCGTGCGAGCGGAAAAGGACGACCCCGTTCTCAGCGAGCCGGAGAAGACGGCGGAGAAGGCCGGTCTCGGGCTGTGGGGATCACCGTGCAAGGGACAGGACACCACCCCGACGACGTCCACTCCTCCCCCACCGCCGGCGACCACCACCGCCACGACCACTCCGCCGGCCGTGAAGAAGGGCTGCGCCGTCACGTATCGCGTCGCCAAGGAGTGGGCAGGCGGCTTCCACGCCGAGATGATCGTCACCAACCACGACCAGACCCCGGTCACGAGGTGGGGCCTGCGCTGGAGGTTCCCGAGCGGTCAGCAGATCAGGGAGACGTGGGGCATGACCGCCTACCAGTACGGGCCCGACGTCATGGCGATGAGCCAGGACGGCAACGGTTCGATCAGCGCGGGCGGGCAGATCTCGTTGCGCTTCAACGCCGCCACGGCCGGGCCGAACGTCACGCCCACCGCCTTCACTCTGAACAACACGACCTGCTCATTCGGCTAGACGAGTAAGTCCTAACTGATCAGTGGTCGTATGCGATCAGGGATCGGGTGACGGGCTGGCCGGTGGCGCGGTTGTGCCAGATCGCGGCAGTCAGT
>NZ_VSRL01000152.1 GCF_012184385.1 Lentzea indica | reverse complement strand
GTGCTGGTGGCGTTCCCCGCGCCGCCGGACACGATCCCCGCGGACATGCCGGTGACCGTGCTGTGGCAGTTCCGCCTCAGTTCGCTCGCCCAGCTCGCCACGCTCTACGTCGGTCTCGGCGTGGCGTTCGGCCTGCTGATCGACCCGGCCACGCGCAGGACGAAGGCCGCCGAGAAGGCAGCTGTCGCCTGATGGTGCGGGGTGGCCGCTGGTGCGGCCACCCCAACACCTAGAGCGCCTTCAGCACGTCCAGGTCCACGCCCACCAACGAGTCGCGGAAGATCCGCCGCTCCCCCGCCGGCACCTCGACGTCACAAGGCACCACCAGCACGGTGCACCCGGCGGCCACCGCGGCGGTCACACCGGTGGGCGAGTCCTCGATCGCCACACACCGCGCCGGATCAACGTCGAGCAACCGCGCCGCCTTCAGATATGGCTCGGGCAGCGGCTTGTTCAACCCGTCGACCTCGTCCCCGCACACCGTGACGTCGAACAGGTCCCGCCCGATCGTGTCCAGCGCGACCTCGGTCAGCGAACGCTCGGTCGACGTCACCAACGCCATCGGCACACCCGAGTCACGCACCGCCCGCAGGGCCTCGGCGGCGCCCGGCCGCCACGGCAGACCGGCGCGGAAGACCTCCTCGGTCCGGCGTGAGATCCACGCGGCGCCGTCGGCCAGCTCAGCCTCCGTGGGCTCGATGCCGACGTCGGCGAACAGCAGACGCATGGTGGTGGGCACGTTGGTGCCGACCATGCGTTCGCGGGTCTCCAGGGACAGGACCCCGCCGAGCTTCTCCGCGTACTCGTAGAGCGGGATGTCCCAGAGCTTTTCGGAGTCCAGCAGTGTGCCGTCCATGTCCCACAGCACAGCTTGCAGGTCAGACATTGAAGTACTTCGCCTCCGGGTGGTGCGCCACGAAGGCGTCGGTGGACTGTTCGGGGTGCAGCTGGAGTTCGTCGGACAGGGACACGCCGATGCGGGACGGGTCGAGCAGCTCGACGATGCGCTTGCGGTCTTCCATCTCCGGGCAGGCGCCGTAGCCGAACGAGTAACGCGCGCCGCGGTAGCCGAGCTTGAAGAAGTCCTCGACGTCGGCGGGGTCTTCCGCGGCCACGGAGTCACCGGACGGCCACGTCAGCTCCTCGCGGACGCGCTTGTGCCAGTACTCGGCCAAAGCCTCCGTCAGCTGAACGCCGAGGCCGTGGACCTCCAGGTACTCGCGGTAGGCGTTCTTGCCGAAGAGCTCGTTGGCGTAGTCGGCGATCGGCTGGCCCATCGTCACGAGGTGGAACGCGACGACGTCGACCTCGCCGGACTCCTTCGAACGCCAGAAGTCCGACAGGCACAGGCGGCGATCCCGCTTCTGGCGCGGGAACGTGAACCGGAAGCGCTCGGGGGAATCGGCCGACGGCTCTTCCAGAATCACCAGGTCGTCGCCGTCGGAGACGCACGGGAAATAGCCGTAGACGACCGCCGCGTGGGCCAGAACGCCTTCTGTGGCAAGGCGTTCCATCCAGTAGCGCAGGCGCGGGCGGCCCTCGGTCTCGACCAGTTCCTCGTAGGTCGGGCCACCGCCGCGCGTGCCCTTCAGGCCCCACTGGCCCATGAACGTCGCCCGCTCGTCCAGCAGAGCCGAGTAGTCGGCGACCGGGATGCCCTTCACGACCCGGCTGCCCCAGAACGGCGGCGCCGGGATCGGGTTGTCGGAAGCCACGTCCGAACGGCCGGAGAACGTCTCTTCCTCGACCACGGCGGCCTTGCGAGCGGCGGCGATGCGCAACGAACGTTCGCGGCGCGCCTTCCGTTCAGCAGCCTTCGCCTCGGCCTCCGGGTCGACGAGCGGAGCCTCTCCGCGCTTCGCCGCCATGATCGCGTCCATCAGGCGCAGGCCCTCGAACGCGTCACGGGCGTAGCGGACGTCACCGAAGTACATCTCGGTCAGGTCGTTCTCGACGTACGCACGCGTCAAGGCCGCGCCACCCAGCAACACCGGCCACCGCGCGGCGACGCCCCGGGAGTTCATCTCCTCGAGGTTCTCCTTCATGATCACGGTCGACTTGACCAGCAGGCCGGACATGCCGATCGCGTCCGCGCGGTGTTCCTCCGCGGCTTCGAGGATCGCGTTGATCGGCTGCTTGATGCCGATGTTCACGACCTCGTAGCCGTTGTTGGACAGGATGATGTCGACGAGGTTCTTGCCGATGTCGTGGACGTCGCCCTTGACGGTCGCGAGCACGATGCGGCCCTTGCCGCCGTCGTCGGAACGTTCCATGTGCGGTTCGAGGTGGGCGACGGCGGTCTTCATGACCTCGGCGGACTGCAGCACGAACGGCAGCTGCATCTGGCCGGAGCCGAACAGTTCGCCGACGGTCTTCATGCCCGCGAGCAACGTGTCGTTGATGATCTGCAACGCCGGGCGCTGCTCCAGCGCGTCGTCCAGGTCGGCTTCCAGGCCGTTGCGCTCGCCGTCGACGATCCGGCGCTCCAGTCGTTCGAACAACGGCAGCGCGGCCAGTTCCTCCGCGCGGGAAGCGCTGTTCGACTTGGTTGTGACGCCCTCGAACAGCTCCATGAGCTTCTGCAGCGGGTCGTACCCCTCGCGGCGGCGGTCGTAGACCAGGTCCAGCGCCACGGCGCGCTGCTCGTCGGGGATGCGGGCCATCGGCACGATCTTGGAGGCGTGCACGATCGCGGTGTCGAGGCCCGCCTGCACGCATTCGTGCAGGAACACCGAGTTCAGCACCTGGCGCGCGGCCGGGTTGAGTCCGAAGGAGACGTTCGACAGGCCCAGAGTCGTTTGCACGTCCGGATAACGGCGCTTGAGCTCGCGGATCGCCTCGATGGTCTCGACGGCGTCGCGGCGGACCTCCTCCTGGCCGGTGGAGATCGGGAACGTCAGGCAGTCGACGATGATGTCGTTGACCCGCATGCCCCAGTTCTTCGTCAGGTCCTCGATCAGCCGGACGGCGACGCGGACCTTCCAGTCCCTGGTGCGGGCCTGGCCCTCCTCGTCGATGCACAGCGCCACGACCGCCGCGCCGTGTTCGGAGACGAGCCGCATGATCTTCTGGAAGCGGGAGTCAGGACCGTCGCCGTCCTCGTAGTTCACCGAGTTCACGGTGCAACGGCCCCCGAGACACTCCAGGCCGGCCTGGAGCACGGCGGGCTCGGTGGAGTCGAGCATGATCGGCAACGTCGACGCGGTGGCCAGACGAGAGGCCAGAGCACGCATGTCGGCCTCGCCGTCGCGGCCCACGTAGTCGATGCAGAGGTCGATCAGGTGGGCGCCCTCGCGCGTCTGGTCGCGCGCGATCTCGATGCAGTCCTCCCACTTCTCGGCCAGCATCGCCTCGCGGAACGCCTTGGAGCCGTTGGCGTTCGTGCGCTCGCCGATCATCAGCACCGAGGCGTCCTGCTTGAACGGGACGGCCTGGTACAAAGAGGACACACCGGGCTCCGGACGCGGACGGCGCGCGGACGGCCCGAGATCGCGCACCGCCTCGGCCACCTGGCGCAGGTGCTCGGCGGTGGTGCCGCAGCAGCCCCCGACGAGACGCGTGCCGAACTCGGTGACGAACCCGGCCAGCGCCTGAGCCAGCTCCTCCGGCGACAACGGGTAAACCGCGCCGTGCGGGCCCAGCTCGGGCAGTCCGGCGTTCGGCATCACCGACAGCGGGATGCGCGCGTGCTTGGACAACGTCCGCAGGTGCTCGCTCATCTCGGCGGGACCGGTGGCGCAGTTGAGGCCGATCAGATCGATGCCCAGCGGTTCTAGCGCGGTCAGCGCGGCACCGATCTCCGAGCCGAGCAGCATCGTGCCGGTCGTCTCGACGGTGACCTGGGCGATGATCGGAACGACACGGCCCTCAGCGGCCATCGCGCGCTTGGCGCCGATGATCGACGCCTTGGTCTGCAGCAGGTCCTGCGAGGTCTCGACGATGATCGCGTCCACGCCGCCGACCAGCAGCCCCTTGCACTGCTCCTGATAGGCGTCGCGCAACGTCGCGAAAGGCGCGTGGCCGAGTGTCGGCAGCTTGGTGCCGGGGCCGACAGAGCCGAGCACGAACCGCGGCTGTGCGGAGGTGCTGAACTCGTCCGCGACCTCACGGGCCAGCGCGGCGCCGCGCTCGGACAGGTGAAAGATCTGGTCGGGGATGTCGTATTCGGCCAGGTTCGCGAGGTTCGCGCCGAACGTGTTCGTCTCGACGGCGTCGACGCCTACTTCGAGATAACCGCGGTGCACGGCCCTCACGACGTCCGGCCGTGTCACGTTCAGGATCTCGTTGCAGCCCTCTAGACCGTTGAAGTCGTCAAGAGAGAGGTCAACGGCCTGAAGCATGGTGCCCATGGCGCCGTCAGCGACGACAACCCGGTTCACCAGCGCTTCCAGGAACGGCGACTCTCCGCGATCACGCATGGGCCAAGCCTACGATGAGTTAGCTGGGGGAGGCCGTAGTCTGGCGCCGTGAACGATCCGTCCCAGGAATCCCCGACCCCCTCGAACCCGCGCAAACCGCTCACGAGTCCGATCATGGTCTGTGCGTTCGAAGGATGGAACGACGCCGGCGATGCCGCCAGCACCGCCATCGAGCACCTGCAACTCACCTGGGACGCCACCCCGCTCGCCGACATCGACCCTGACGACTACTACGACTTCCAGGTGACGCGACCCACAGTCCGCATGGTGGACGGTGTCACCCGCAGGGTCGACTGGCCGACGACGCGGCTCTCGGTGTGCAGGCCTCCCGGTTCCTCCGTGGACGTGATCCTCGTGCACGGCATCGAGCCGAACATGCGGTGGCGCAAGTTCGCCGCCGAGCTGCTGGGGCACATCGAGGCCCTCGGGGTGACGACCGTGGTGACGCTGGGCGCTCTGCTCATGGACACGCCCCACACCCGGCCCGTGCCGGTCACCGGTACCGCGTACGACCCGGACGCCGCCGAGAAGTTCGGCCTGGAGCACTCCAAGTACGAGGGCCCGACGGGCATCGTCGGCGTCTTCCAGGACGCGTGCGTGCAGGCCGGCATCCCGGCGATCTCGTTCTGGGCCGCCGTGCCGCACTACGTGTCGCAGCCGCCCTCTCCCAAGGCCACGCTGGCCCTGCTGCACCGGGTGGAGGAGGTCCTCGACATCGAGGTGCCGCTCGGCGCGCTGCCGGAGCAGGCCGAGGAGTGGGAGCGCACGGTCACCGAGATGGCCGACGAGGACGAGGACGTGCGCAACTACGTGCGCGCGCTGGAAGAGCGCGGCGACGCGGCCATGCAGATCACCGAGGCCTCCGGCGACGACATCGCCGCCGAGTTCGAGCGGTACCTGCGCCGCCGCGGGCGCGGTCCCGGCTGGCCGTCGCCCGGCCCCCGCTGACCTTTTGGCGTCTGCAAGTACCACCAACTCGCTGTTGGTGGTACTTGCAGACGCCACATCGAACAGGCCGTGAGCACGGCCTTTCATGACGCGGCCGGAACCCGCCAAAAAACTTAGCGACAACAACCATCGTCCGATTAGGGTGGGGACGGTGGAGGTGTCTGCGGGGCGGTTGGCGAGGGCCGGGTTGTACGCCGGGGCTTTGATCGGGCCGTTCGGCGGCGCCATCACCACGTCGATCCTGCCCGAGATCGGGGACAGTTTCGGCCGGTCGGCGGGCACGGCGGCGTCGACGCTGACGTTCTACCTCGTGCCGTTCGCCGTGTTGATGCTCGTGTCCGGCACGTTCGCGCAACGCTGGGGTCCACAACGGACTGTCCGAATCGCCTACATCGCCTATGCGGTGACCTCCGCGCTGGCCGCCTCCTCCTGGACGTTCGAGGTGCTGCTGGCCTCACGCGCGTTGCAGGGCGCGGCGAACTCGTTCACGACGCCGGTGCTGCTGGCCGTGATCGCCGCCTCGACACCGAAGGAGAAGCTCGGCCGCGCGCTGGGGCTGTTCGGGTCGATGCAGGCGGCCGGGCAGACGTCCGCTCCGCTCGTCGGCGGTCTCACCGCGGAGATCGACTGGCGGCTGGCCTTCGTGGTGATCACGGTGGTGGCCGTGGCGCTCGCGATCCTCGGCGTACCGGACACCGACGCCGAGCCGGAGCGCGGCGCCAGCCTGCGCAGTGCGTTCGTCCCGAGCACCATCAGGCCGGCTCTCGTCGCCTTCATCGGCTGGGCTGCCTGGGCGGGCTGTCGTTCCTCGTGGCGTTCCGGCTCGACGACGTGTTCGGCCTCGGCGCGGGTGAACGCGGGCTCCTGCTCACCGGGTTCGGCGTCGTCGGTTTCCTGACCGCGCGGTACGTCGGCAAGGCCATCGACCGGTTCGGCGCCGCGACCACGGTCGTCGTCGGCGCGACGGTGGGCGGAGGCCTGGTCGCGGCGGTGGGCACGACACCGTTCGCCGCGGTCGCGGTGATCGCGTGGGCGCTGACAGGAGCGGCCGCCCAGGGTGTGCTGGTGAGCATCAACGCCTTGGTGCTGCAAAGCGACAACGCCAACAGGGGCGGCAGCGTCAGTGTCGTGCAGTCACTGCGCTTCATGGGCGCCGCCGCGGCCCCGTTGGCGTTCGTTCCGCTCTACCAGGCCCATCCGTTGCTGGGCTTCCTGGTGCCGGCCGGTCTGCTGATCACGATCCCGGCGATCATCACGTGGTCAGGTCGCGGCGCCGGAACCCGGCGAACCCCGCAGCCAGAAGCACCACCGCCACGCCGGTGAGCCACAGCAGCGGCCCCGCTGTGATGTCCGGGTACTTCGGGACGTGCGTGAACGGCGCGACGTCGAGCACCCACTGATCCAGCTGCAACGCGGGGCCGAGCAGCGTGATCACCAGCGACACCGACACCACGGCCCAGCTGACGCCGGTGAGCTGCGGGAACAGTCCGAACAACGCCAGCGCCACGCCCGCGATCACCCAGGCGGCCGGGAGCTGGGCCAGCGCCGCGCCGAGCATCTGCGGCAGGACGGTGCCCAGGTCGCCGGTGCGCAGGCCGTGCACGAGACCGAGGCCGAGACCGGCCGCCGCCAGCACGATCGCGCCACCGACCAGGGCGAACGCCGCGTGCGACGCGACCCAGCCCCAGCGCGAGACAGGGGTGGCCAGGAGGGGCTCGGCGCGGAACGCGGTCTCCTCGGACCGCAGCCGCAACACAGCCTGCACGAGGTAGATCGACGAGATCAGGCCCAGCAACTGGGTGATGGTCGCGAAGAACGCGTCCACCATCGCGTCCGCGCCGCCGATCTGCTGCACGATCTGGCCGAGCGCCGGGTTGTCCTGCACCATCTGCCCGACCGCCTGCGCCACGCTGCCGTAGATCACGCCGACCACGAACAGCGCTAGCGACCAGCCGATCAGCGACCCCTTCTGCAACCGCCAGGCCAGTCCGAACGGGGTGCCGATCCTGCCTTCTGCCGGCCCGAGTCGGGTCGCCAGCATGCCGAGGCCCACGTCCCTGCGCGTCACGACGTAAGCCGAGACTCCGGTCAGCACCGCGAACGCCGCCAGTGAGATGCCGAGCACCCAGAACCTGTTGTCGCCGAACGCCCGCACGTGCTCGGTCCAGCCGATCGGCGAGAACCAGGTCAGCCACTGCGGGCCCGACTCCCCCGCCGCGTCGCCCGCCGCGCGGAACAGGTAGGTCACGCCGAGGAAGCCGCCCGCGATCGCGTTAGACACGCGCGAGTTCTCCGACAGCTGCGCGGTGAACGCGCTGACGCCGGTGAAGACCAGGCCGACCGAAGCCGTCGAGAGCCCGAACGCGAACGAGCCGGACGCGTCCAGTCCCTTGCCGATCAGCACCACCGCCTGCAGCACACCGATCAGCAGGCTCGTGCCGCCCGCGACGATCACCGCGGCGGCCAGCGGCGCGTGCCGCCCGACGACCGTCGCACTGATGAGTTCAGTACGGCCGGCTTCTTCTTCTGCGCGCGTGTGCCGGGTGACGACCAAAAGCGCCATGATCGCGATGAACAGCCCAGCGAAGACGCCCCAGCGCCAGACCACCAGGCCGCCCAGCGACGACCAGTCGTGCAGCGGGCCGAGCATCGCAAGGAACGCGGAGTTGGCGTTCGCGGTGACGCCGAGCAGCGCCCGCGACTCGGCCGTTCCGTACAGCTCTTCGAGTGCGGTCGTCGTGGAGTAGGTGACGCCGACCAGGAACAGAACCCAGACGGGCAGCAGGATCCGGTCGCGGCGCAGCGCGAGCCGGATCAGATGCCAAGTCCCGATGAAGGCAGTGCCGATCATTTCGCGTCCTCGTAGTGCCGCAGGAAGAGCTCCTCCAGGGTCGGCGGCTGCGAGGTCAGCGTGCGCACGCCCGTGGACACGAGCTGCTTGAGCACGGGGTCGAGCTTGTCCGAGTCGACCTCGAACCGGACGCGGTTGCCCTCGGCCGCCAGGTCGTGCACGCCCGCCATCGAGGTCAGGCCGTTGGGCGGGCCCGCGAGCTCGGCGGAGATCGACGTGCGGGTCAGGTGCCGCAGGTCCGACAACGTGCCGGTCTCGACGATGTGGCCGTTGCGGATGATGCTCACCCGGTCGCACAGCGCCTCGACCTCGGCGAGGATGTGGCTGGACAGCAGCACGGTGCGGCCGCGCTGCCGTTCGTCGTTGATGCAGTCCTGGAAAACGGCCTCCATCAACGGGTCGAGGCCAGAGGTCGGCTCGTCCAGGATGAGCAGCTCGACGTCGCTCGACAGCGCGGCGACCAGCGCGACCTTCTGCCGGTTGCCCTTGGAGTAGGTGCGGCCCTTCTTGCGCGGGTCCAGTTCGAAGCGCTCCAGGAGCTGCTCGCGGCGCTGGGAGTTCAAGCCGCCGCGGAGCCGTCCGAGCAGGTCGATGACCTCGCCACCGGTCAGGTTGGGCCAGAGGTTGACGTCGCCGGGAACGTAGGCGAGGCGGCGGTGAAGGGACGCGGTGTCCTTCCACGGGTCTCCGCCGAGCAGCCGCGCGGTGCCGGAGTCGGCACGCAGCAGGCCGAGGAGGATCCGGATCGTCGTCGACTTGCCGGACCCGTTCGGGCCGAGGAAGCCGTGCACCTCACCGGTCCGGACGTCCAGGTTCAGATCGTCCAGTGCACGCGTCGGGCCGAAGGTCTTGACCAGGCCCGACACGGATATCGCAGATGTCATGCCCGGTAAGCTACGCTTCTTTCACAAGTTCGTGAAGGACGTAAATTTTGCCCGATCGACTGACGGAAGGGGATGATGCCGCGGTGATGGGAGCTACACAGCGTGACACGCAGGCAGTTAGCCAGTTCGTCGAGCGGTTCGGCGGAATTCTGGCGGACGCCGGCATGCCGCGCATGCCGGCGCGCATCCTCGCGGCGCTGCTGACGACGGACTCAGGGCGGCTCACTGCGGCCGAGATCGCCGACCTGCTGCAGATCAGTCCGGCGGCGGTGTCGGGCGCGGTGCGCTACCTGACCACGATCCAGATCGTCAGCCGCGAACGGGAGCCGGGATCACGCCGCGACGTCTACCGGATGCGCGACAACGTCTGGTACGAGGCGACGTTCCGCAGGGACCAGATGCTGCAGGTGATCGACGAGGTGCTGACCGAGGGTGTGGAAACGCTCGGGGAAGAGACCGAGGCGGGAGCGCGCCTGGACGAGACGCGCGAGTTCTTCCGCTTCTGCCACGTCGAACTCGGCACGCTGCTCGAACGCTGGCGCACGCACCGCGAGAAGTGGCTGGCCAAGAGGGAGGACTGACCGCCTCTCCGCACAGCGAAACGCCCGTGAACGACCATCGGCCGCTCACGGGCGTTCTACTTGCTACGTCAGCCCGTGACGAGCGTCAGGTTGTACGTGGAGAGAATCTCGTTGACCGGCTGGAAGAAGGTCGTACCGCCGCTGGTGCAGTTGCCGGAGCCACCCGAGGTGACGCCCTGCGCCTGCGTGCCGCTGACCCACGAGCCACCCGAGTCACCGGGCTCCGCGCACACGTCGGTGCGCGTCAGACCGCTGACCGAGCCCTCCTGGTAGTTCACCGCCTGGCTCTTGGCCTGGACCTCGCCGCAGTGCCAGCCCGTGGTCGAGCCGGAACGGCAGATCGACGCGCCGACCGCGGACTCGGTGTGACCGGAGACGACGACGTCAGCGCCGCCGTAGTGGTTCACCTTGGCCGTGGGCGTCCACGCCGAGTTGGCCTTGACCCACCCGTAGTCGTTGCCCGGGAAGGACGAGCCCTCGAACGCGCCCAGGGCGGAGCGGTCGACGCCTGCCACCGTGTCGCCCTTGGACCCGCAGTGCCCGGCGGTGACGAACCCGCCCTGCACCGCGAACCCGACAGAGCACCGGCCGGCGTTGTTGATGTAGTAGGCGTCACCGCCGCGGATGTCCTTGAACAAACGCGGCGCCTCGTCGGTCTCGACGACCTTCGCGAGCGTGCCCGCCTTCTCCACCAACGGCTTCGCCGCATCGGCCTGACCGCGCTTGACGGTGATCGTGACCGCGTTCGCCCGAGTGTCGACGAACCAGCCGGTGACCTCGGCGGGAGCCTTTTCGGCGTCCAGCCTGGCCTTGGCCGAGTCGAGGTCACTCGCCTTGTGGGCGACGGTGCGAGGCTCGGCACCGAGCCTGCGCAGCCGGTCGGTCTTGGCCGCGTCGGTCACGCCCACGACGAGCTTGCCGGTGGACGCGTCGAACCACGCGCCACCGAAGCTGTCACCGGCGAAACCTTCCGCGACGCGCTGCAGGACCGCGGCCGCGCTCTCCTGGCGCAGCCGTTCCGCCGCCTGCTGGGCGTTCAGGCCGAGGTCGCGCTGCATCGCGGCGAGCAGGTCAGCTGACGGTTCAGGCGCGGCGACGGCGGCAGGGGAGACCGTCGTCGCGAGTGCACCCGCCAGCACGGCGACTGCCGCGACAGCCATGCGCTTCATAGGCATTTCTCCTCAATTTTCGGTTTGCAGGGCCGGTGTAACGCCGGACCGGGCAACCGCGATGAGGAGATCGGCTGTGCTGCAACACAGCCCGCACGACACCGGATGCATGGCGTCCCCAGGCGGTCGAACTGCCCGATCAGTTCGTTCCTCCGTCTGGGTGACGCTATGTTGTGCTGCCTACCGGACGGTAGGGCCGATCGACGGGTGGACCTCTCGGCATTCGGGTTGGTATAAGGAATCCAAATGCCTTCTCTCAGCCTATTTCCGTGACTGAGCGCAACCATTCGTCTTGACACGAAACGTCAAATCTGTCAACAGTTCGCACTCGACGGCGTATCCCTCTGACCTGCGGTTTAGGGCTAGCGTGCAGACACCCTGTTCCCTGCACGAGGGAGAACCCTGCCATGCGAAGAGTCTTGGGTACGGGACTCGCCGCCGCCGCCGCCGTATGTCTGGCCGCCGCTGTGGTGCCCGCTGCTTCAGCTCAAGAAAACGTGGGGACGATTCTCGGCGCCGACCGCGCCGATGTCGTGAAGGACAGCTACATCGTCTCGCTCAAGGCCGGCACGGCGTCGAGGGCCGCCGCTCCCGGTCTGGCGGGCAAGTACGGCGGCCAGGTCGGCCAGGTCTGGCAGCACGCGCTCAACGGTTTCTCGGTGAAGATGACCGCCAAGCAGGCGCAGCGTCTCGCCGCGGACCCGCAGGTCGCGTACGTCCAGCAAGACGCCGAGGTGCACGCGCTCGACGTCCAGCAGAACCCGCCGTCGTGGGGTCTGGACCGCGTTGACCAGCGGGATCTGCCGCTGAGCAACAGCTACCAGTACGACACGACCGCGTCGAACGTGACGGCGTACATCGTCGACACGGGTGTGCGCACCACGCACTCGACGTTCGGCGGCCGCGCCACGTGGGGCACCAACACCTCGGGTGACGGCAACAACAGCGACTGCAACGGCCACGGCACGCACGTCGCCGGCACCGTCGCGGGCTCGCAGTACGGCCTCGCGAAGGCGGCCAAGGTCGTCGCTGTCAAGGTGCTCAACTGCCAGGGCTCCGGCACCACCGCCGGTGTCGTCAGCGGCATCGACTGGGTGACGGCGAACGCGGTGAAGCCCGCTGTCGCCAACATGTCGCTCGGCGGCGGCGCGGACGCCACCCTGGACGCGGCCGTGCGCCGCTCCATCGCGTCCGGCGTCACCTACGCCATCGCGTCCGGCAACTCGAACACAGACGCGTGCAGCACCTCGCCCGCGCGCGTGGCCGAGGCGATCACGGTGAACTCGTCGACGAACACCGACGCGCGTTCGTCGTTCTCGAACTACGGCACCTGCACCGACATCTTCGCGCCGGGTTCGAACATCGTGTCCGCGTGGAACACCAACGACACCGCCACGAACAACATCTCCGGCACGTCGATGGCCACCCCGCACGTCGCGGGCGCCGCGGCGCTGTGGCTCGCCACGCACCCGAACGACAACCCGGCCGCGGTGTGGGCGGGCATCAACGCCGCGTCCACGCCGAACAAGATCACCAGCCCTGGTTCCGGCTCGCCGAACAAGCTGCTCTACTCGCTGTTCGGTGGCGGACAGCCCGGCACCCCGTCGGTGACCAACCCCGGTAGCCAGACCTCCACGGTCGGCACGCCGGCGTCGCTGCAGCTGGCGGCGACCGGCGGCACCCCGCCGTACACGTGGTCCGTCTCCGGCCTCCCGGCCGGCCTGTCGGCGTCCTCCTCCGGCGCCATCTCCGGCACGCCGACCACCGCCGGCACCTCCACGGTGACCGCCACGGTGACCGACTCGGCCGGCAAGACCGGTTCGGCCACGTTCTCGTGGACCGTCAACGCGGTCGGTGGCGGCTGTGACGCCAAGACCAACTCCACCCCGGTCACGATCGGCGACCTGTCGACCGTGACGAGCACGATCGTCATCTCGGGCTGCGCGGGCAACGCGTCGGCCACGGCGTCGATCAAGGTCGCGATCACGCACACCTACAAGGGCGACCTCGTGGTCGACCTGGTCGCGCCCGACGGCACGGTCGTCAACCTGCACAACCGGTCCGGCGGCTCGGCCGACAACATCAACGAGACCTACACCAAGAACCTCTCCGGTGAGGCCGCCAACGGAACCTGGACGCTGCGTGTGCGTGACGCGGCGTTCCTGGACTCCGGCACGTTGAACAGCTGGACGCTCGACGTCTGATCGCTTTTCCGCTGAACGAGACCGCCCCCGGCGCTTCCGCCTCGGGGGCGGTCTCCTCGTTCAGTTCGCGAACCACTCCCGCCGACCCGCCACCCACTCCTCCAGGTCCTCCTCGTCGAAGTCGTGGCTGAGCAACAGCTCCAGCACCTCGTCACGGTCCGGGCGGTCGCTCGCGCGCACATGATCGATGGTGGCTCGCACGCCCGCCGCGAACAGGTGCTCGACGTCGTAGGCGCATCCGGCGTCGAAGTTGGCGCGCTTGATCGCGTAGTGCCGCCAGACGTCCTCGGCCTGCCGGTGTTCAGCGAGCAGGAACCCCGCAAGCGCAGCCTGCTCCCCCAGGCCGCGGGACGGCGAGTGCGCGCAGCACAACGCTTCCTGCTCGACCAGGAACCGCAGCAGCGGCAGGTCCTCTGGCATGTGGCCGCGGTGCAACGCCGACAGCACCTCGCCGCGCGCCGCCTCGTTCGCGTCCTCACCATCGGGCCCGCGCTCGTACCGCAGCTTCTGCCAAGAATGCTCCGTCACGGGTCCATTGTGGCCGTAACGCGCGCTCTGCCGGTGACCGCCGGGCAGGCGGTCACCGGCCAGACCGCTTAGAGCTCCACGCCCAGCAGCGCGTCCACGGCCGTGCGGATCTGGGACGGGCCGTGCCTGTCCTGACCGCCGTGCGCCAGCGCCTCGTCGACCCACGCGTCGATCGCCGCGAGCGCCTTGGGCGTGTCCAGGTCGTTGCCCAGGTGGTCACGCAGCCGCGTCACGGTGTCCACACCGGACGGTCCGGAGGACAGGTCGGCGGCGCGGCGCCACTTGTCCAGCCGTGCCAGCGCATCGTCCAGCAACGACTGGGTCCACGGGCGGTCCGCGCGGTAGTGGCCGGAGAGCAGGGCCAGGCGGATGGCGTTCGGGTCGACCTTCTCGGAACGCAGCTTGGAGACGAAGACCAGGTTGCCGCGCGACTTCGACATCTTCTCGCCGTCGAGGCCGATCATGCCCGCGTGCACGTAGTGGCGGGCGAACGGGTGCTGGCCGGTCTGGGCCTCGGCGTGCGCGGCGGAGTACTCGTGGTGCGGGAAGATCAGGTCGGAGCCACCGCCCTGAACGTCGAAGCCCATGCCGAGGCGGTTGTGGGCGATCGCGCTGCACTCGATGTGCCAGCCGGGGCGGCCCTCGCCCAGCTCGGAGGCCCACCCCGGCTCACCTGGGCGCTTCATGCGCCACAGCAGGGCGTCCAGCGGGTGGCGCTTGCCGGGGCGGTCCGGGTCGCCGCCGCGTTCGGCGAACAGCCGGAGCATCTCCTCGGAGGAGTAGTTCGACTCGTAGCCGAAACGGCCCGTGGCGTCGTGCGAGTAGTAGATGTCCGGGTATTCGGAGTCGTCCGCGCGGTAGGCGACACCGTCGCTCAGGAGCTTCGCGACGACCTCGACGATCTCGGGGATCGCCTCGACGATGCCGACGTAGTCCTGAGGCGGCAGGACCCGCAGCGCCTCCATGTCCTCGCGGAACAGCGCCGTCTCGCGCATGGCGAGCACGACCCAGTCGTCCTGGTCGCGCAGAGCACGCTCCAGGAGCGGGTCGTCGACATCGGTGACGTTCTGGACGTAGTGCACGTTGTGGCCGTTGTCGAGCCACACGCGGTGCACGAGGTCGAACGCCAGGTAGGTGGCGGCATGGCCGAGGTGCGTCGCGTCGTACGGCGTGATCCCGCAGACGTACAACCTGGCGGTGTCTCCTGGAGCCGTGGGGCGAATTTCGCCCGTAGCCGTGTCGAACAGCCGCAGCGGGCGGGGGTCCCCCGGAACCCGCGGCACAGGAATTGATGACCAGGTCTGCATGCATCCGACACTAACGCGTGCCGCCGGACGGAGCGCACTTTCCGGGTGTTGGGACGAGCCCCGGAACGGATCAGGACAGAAAGATCGGACATTCGTTGACGACGTTGTCACAACCTCCCTAGCGTCCAAGGGCATGCTTCGTGTCGTCGTAGCCACGGTGGTAGCGCTCTCACTCTCGCCCGCAACCGCACAAGCCGAGCCGCTGGACGCGGTGGCGTATCTGGAAAACCCCAGGATGACCGAGGAGAACCAGGAGCCGCCGCACCCGGATCTGAAGCCGGAGCGGCGCCTGAGCCTGAACGGCGACTGGCGCATCCGGATGTTCGACAAACCGGAGGATGTCAGAGACACCCCGGACGGGTGGCGCACGGTCAAGGTGCCGCACACGTGGCAGACCGACTTCCTCGACCACCCGATGTTCCGCAACATCCCCACCGAGATGTACCCGGACAACCCGCCGGCGATCCCGCGCGACGTCAACCCCACCGGCGTCTACGAGAAGACGTTCGACCTGCCGCGGGACTGGGACCGCACGCTGGCCCGTTTCGAGGGCGTGACCAGCGGATACTTCGTCTGGGTCAACGGCACGTACGTCGGCTACGACCAGGGCGGCTACACACCAGCCGAGTTCGACATCACGAGCAAGCTCAAGCCCGGCCGCAACACGCTGAAGGTCCAGGTCCACCGCTGGGGCTCCGGCTCCCACCTCGAGGACTACGACCAGTGGCGGTTCTCCGGCATCTTCCGCGAGGTCTGGCTCTACACGACGCCCAGGACCTACCTCGCCGACGTCACGATCAAGACCGACCTGGACGCCCAGTACCGCGACGCCACGATCAGCACCGACGTCAGGATCGGCGGCCCTCAGGAGGGCCACACCGTCCGCACCAGGCTGTTCGACCCGCAGGGCCGTGAGGTCGCCGTCCAGGACGGCAAGGTCACGAACCCGCTGAAGTGGACCGACGAGACCCCGAACGTCTACGAGCTGCGCATCGAGCTGCTCCGCGGCAACCAGGTCGTCCAGACCGGCAGACAGCCCGTCGGCTTCCGCAAGATCGAGATCATCGACAGGCAGCTGAAGATCAACGGCAAACGTGTCGTGTTCCGCGGCACGAACCGAGCAGAGACGTCCGTGCGCGGCAGCCGCCACGTCACCCGCGCCGACCAGAAAAAAGACGTCGAGCTGATGAAGCGGTTCAACATCAACGCGGTGCGCACCTCGCACTATCCGAGCGACCCGTACTTCTACGAGCTGGCCGACCGCAACGGCCTGATGATCGCCGACGAGGTCGACATCGAGACCCACCACCACGACGGCTGCCCGGACAACTGCCTCGCCGAACGACCCGAGTGGCAGGACGCGTTCCAGGACCGGTTCACCGCCATGATGCAGCGCGACAAGAACCACCCCAGCGTGATCATGTGGGACACCGGCAACGAGGCGGGGCTCGGCAAGGCGCACTACACGATGGCCGAGTACGCCAGGAAGCACGACAACCGCCCGCTGTACCACCAGCCGAACGTGCCGGACGGTGACGCGCCGTTCGCGGACGTCTCCGGCCCGCGCTACCCGTCCCCCGCCAGCCTCGAAGCCAAGGCGAAGACGACCACCAAGCCGATCATCATGGGCGAGTACGCGCACGCGATGGGCAACAGCCTCGGCAACTTCAAGGAGTTCTGGGACGTCGTGCGCACCTATCCGCAGGTGCAGGGCGGCTTCATCTGGGACTGGGCCGAGCAGAACATCGCGCTGCCCCTCTACACCACACCTGACGACGCCAGCGGGATCCTCTCCTGGCTCTCCGGCAAACCGTCGCAGGTGGACGGACCGCACGGCAAAGCCCTGCGGCTGAGCGGTCTCGACGACTTCGTGGAGGTCTACCGCGACCGAAAGCTCGACGAGGTGAGCACGGGCCTCACGCTCGACGCCCAGGTCAAGCCCGCCGCGTGGACCGGTGACTTCACGGTCATCTCCAAGGGCGACCACCAGTACGCGCTGAAGATGGCCAACCGGACCACGCTGCAGTTCTTCATCCACAGCGGCACCTGGCGCACGGTCGAGGCCCAGGTCCCCGCCGACTTCTACGACAACTGGCACCGCGTCACCGGCACGTTCGACGGCACCAGGCTACGGCTGCTGATCGACGGCAAAGAGGTCGCGACAACGGCGTACACCGGCACGATCGACTGGTCGCACTGGCCGGTCAACATCGGCCGCAACGCCGAGACCATGCAGGAGAACGTCCAGACCCGCATGGCGCACGGCACGGTCGACCAGGTCCGGATCTACCACCGCGCCCTGACCGACGCGGAGCTCGCCCAGGACCCGAAGCGGACGGCGGTGCTGGCACTCGACTTCGAGAAGCTGGAGGACAAGGGCCGCAAGGAGTCCTACGGCGCGGGCACCGGTGGCGTGGACGGTGTCGTGTGGGCGGACCGCAGGCCGCAGCCGGAGACCACCGAGCTGATGGCGGTCCACTCCCCCATCCGGTTCTCCTTCCAGGACAACAAACTCACTACCGTCAGCGAACGCCAGTTCACCGGCACCGACGACCTCGAACTGCGCTGGCAGGTCCAGGACAACGGCCGCACGATCGCCCAGCACCGCGGCGCGCTCCGGCCAGGCACGATCACGTTGCCGGACTTCAAGGCCGAGACCGAACGCTGGCTCACCGTCCGCGCCACCGACCGCCAGGGCAACGACGTCGGCATCGCCCAGTTCCCGCTGGGCGGCACGCAGATCGCCGGCCTCCACACCCAGGGCTTTCCCGGCAAGCTGACCACCACCCAGAACGACAACGAGATCGTGGTGTCCGGCAACGACTTCCGGTACGTGGTCAGCAAGAGGTCCGGCACGCTCACCTCGATGCGCGTGCGCGGCACCGAACTGATCAAGGCAGGCCCCGAGCTGGACGCGTGGCGCGCGCCGCTGTCCAACGAGTTCATGAGCGAGGACAACTCCTGGTACCGCAACGGCCTCGACCGGCTCACAACCACGCCGTCGAGCGTCACGGTCACGCAGTCGGGCCCTGACACGGTCATCACGGCCAAGTCCACGGCGCAGGCGGTCCAGAACGCGTCGTTCGGCCAGACCTTCACCTACCGGATCACCGGTGACGGCGAGATCCACGTCGGCCACCGGGTCGCGGCCAAGGACAGGATGCGCGACCTGAGCTACCTGCCCGGCATCGGCTTCACGCTCAAGGTGCCCGACACGTACCAGAAGTTCACCTGGTACGGCCGGGGACCTGGCGAGAACTACGACGACCGCAAGGCCGGCAACCCGATCGGCGTCTACCAGTCCACTGTGGACCGCGAGTTCAACGACTACTACAAGCCTCAGGACTTCGGCAACCACGCGGACACGCGCTGGGCGACGCTGTCCAACGGCCGCGCTGGCCTGCTCGTCGCGGGTGATCTGGACGTGCGGGTGTCGCGGTACGACGACCTCGACCGGGCGCCGTACCCGTTCGCGCTCAAGAAGAACGACGGCTGGACCACCCTGCACGCCGCGCATCGCGTCACGGGCGTCAGCGAGACGTTCCACGAGCCGCTGCCGCAGTACCAGGTGGAGGCGGGCAACGAGTACGCGTACTCCGTGCTGCTGCGCCCGCTCACGCCCGTGGAGGCCGCCACGGGCAAGCTCGGGCGGCACGTCGACTGCGCGCCGACGGTGGACATCAAGGCCACCGACACCGCGTTGGAACCGGGCGAGCAGGTGGAAGCCGAGCTGGTGGTCACGCGGCCGTGCCCGGGAACCACCACGGCGAGGCTGACCGCCCCGGAGAACTGGTCGGTCACCCAGGAGACCGTCGATCTCACCAGCGGCTCCGCGAAGGTGACGATCAAGCGAGAGGGCGGGGAGACCGGCACCCGCCCGGTGTTCGCCGAGGTCACCGCGGGCAAGGCGACCACGACCGTCACGATGGACTTCACCGCCACCCCGCGTCCCCCTCAGGGCGAGGCTCAGGTGTCCGCGCTGGAGTTCCTCAACGAGCGCAACGGCTGGGGCCCGATCGAACGAGACCGCAGCAATGGCGAGAGCTCCGGCGGTGACGGCAACCCGATCCGCATCCGGGGCGCCGAGTTCGACAAGGGGGTCGGCGCGCACGCCGACTCCGAGCTCCAGGTCTACACCGGCGGCAAGTGCTCCCAGCTGACCGCCACGATCGGTGTCGATGACGAGACGAACGGCAGCGGCAGCGTGCGGTTCGAGGTCCTCGAGGACGGCCGGCAGATCTACCAAAGCCCTGTGCTGACAGGACAGAGCGCAGCCGTGCCGATCGCCGTGGACACGTCTGGAGCAACGGTGCTGACGTTCCGGGTCACAGACGGGGGTGATGGCAACGCCCACGATCACGCCGACTGGGCCAACCCCGTCCTGAGCTGCGAATAGGGCGTACCGTTGGAGATCAAAGGCATTCGCCGGTGAAGGGCGGGGGCTCATGATCTTGGAAATCCTCGGCGGACTGGTCGCGCTCGGAGGCTTGAGCCTCGCGATGAGCGCCAGAGTGATCAAACAGTTCGAACAGGGACTGGTGTTCCGGTTCGGCAAGCTCCAGCACGGCGTGCGCGGGCCAGGGCTGACGTTGCTGATCCCAGGGGTCGACCAGCTCAGGAAGGTCAACCTGCAGATCGTCACCCTGCCCGTGCCGGCGCAGGACGGCATCACGCGCGACAACGTCACCGTGCGCGTGGACGCCGTCGTGTACTTCAAGGTGCAGGACGCGGCGAGGGCGATCATCAACGTCGAGGACTACCGGTTCGCGATGCTGCAGGTGGCGCAGACGTCGCTGCGGTCGATCATCGGCAAGAGCGAGCTGGACGACCTGCTGTCCAACCGCGAGCACCTCAACCAGGGGCTCGAGCTGATGATCGACACGCCCGCGCTGGAGTGGGGCATCGACATCGACAGGGTCGAGATCAAGGACGTGGCGCTGCCGGAGAGCATGAAGCGCTCGATGTCCCGGCAGGCCGAGGCCGAACGTGAACGCCGCGCCCGCATCATCACCGCGGACGGCGAGCTGCAGGCGTCCAAGAAGCTCTCCGAGGCCGCGGCGACCATGGAGTCCACGCCCGGCGCGCTCCAGCTGCGGCTGCTGCAGACCATCGTGGAGGTGGCGGCGGAGAAGAACTCGACGCTGGTGCTGCCGTTCCCGGTGGAGCTGCTGAGGTTCCTGGAGAAGAACACGAACCTGGAGCTGCCCAAAGACTCGACGGATTCATCCATGTGAGTTAACCGGCGTAACGCCCACTCCCCCAGAACGACGACCGGGGAAGGGGGTAGTGAGGCCATGCAGGAAAGGGTCAGAGGCAGGTTCGTCGGCATCGGCGTCGGCTCCTACGAGCTGGTGCAGCCGCTGCAGCACGCCGTGAGCGACGTGCGGGAGCTGTGTGCCCTGCTCAAGGGCTACGAGGGCGAGCCGCTGGCCGATCCGACCGAGGCCGACATCCGGGCCCACATGAAGGCCCTGCGCACGAACCCGCAGGACGGCGGCGCGCTGGTGGCGTTGTGGAGCGGGCACGCGATCCCCGTCGCGGGCAACCTCAGGCTCCTGGCCAGGGACAACGACGGCGCGGTCGACGGCATCATGCTGCACGAGTTCGCGCTGTGGTGTGCCGCGTCGGGCGCGCACCAGGTGCTCATCGTCATCGACGCCTGCTACTCCGGGGCTCAGCTCGACGAGGCCGTCCGCACGGTCGCCGCCGTTCAAGAGGAGCTGCTCGCGGGCCAGGTGCACTGGGCCGGCGTGCTGGTGTCGTGTTCGAGCATCGAAACGGCCCGTGACGGCTTGTTCGGCGGCAAGCTGCGCAAGCTGCTGCGTGCCGGTCCCACGGCGGACGAGGACGCACGGCGGTGGAGCGACCGTACGGCGTTGGTCGACGGCGGCGCGGTCGGGACGGCGCTGCTGAACGCGTGGGACAGCGACGTCCAACGGCCGCGCTTCATGCAGTACGGCTCCGCTCAGCCGATGCTGCCGAACCCGCTCTACGCCGCGAACACGGTCGTGAAGCACCTGCTCCTGGCCGCGCGCGGCGGTGACTCGGCGGACAACCGGTCGTGGTTCACCGGCCGCACCGCCCAGGTCGACAAGGTCGTCGGCTGGGTGAAGTCGGGTGCCGCCGGGCTGCGGGTGGTCACCGGTTCGCCCGGCACCGGCAAGTCCGCTGTCGTCGGCAGGGTCGTGAGCCTGTCCAACCCTGCCGAACGCGACCTGCTGCTGACCACGGGCCCGTCGTTTCCGGCACGCCGATCCCGGCCCGGCTCCGGTCGACGCGGCCGTGCACGCCCGCG
>NZ_VSRL01000151.1 GCF_012184385.1 Lentzea indica | reverse complement strand
GCCCGCGAGGAGGTCGTGCTCGCTGAGGCGCGCAACCAGGCCGCCGAACTGGACACCCGCGCCAAGATCCGCCTCGCGGAGGGCACGCAGGCCGAGGCCGCCGCGAAGGGCATGGCGGAAGCGCAGGTCAAGGAACGCGACGCCGCCGCGTCCGAGGCGCTCGGCCGCGCGGAGGCAGTGGTGGACCGCGAGAAGGCGCTCGCCGACGCCGTGGGCATCAAGGAACGTCTCAAGGGCGAAGCGGAAGGCCTGTCGCACAAGGCGGAGGCGATGGCCGCGCTCGACACCGCGACCCGCGAGCACGAGGAGTACCGCCTGCGCCTGGAGGCCGAGAAGGAGATCCGGCTCAAGGGCATCGACGTGCAGCGCCAGATCGCCGAAGCGCAGGCCATGGTCCTCGCGGCCGGGCTGGAGAAGGCCGACATCGACATCATCGGTGGCGACACGGTGTTCTTCGACAAGATCGCCGGTGCGATCACCGCGGGCAAGCAGGTCGACGGGTTCGTCGGCAGCTCGGACGTGGTGCAGGCGTTGGGCGCCAAGTGGATGGACGGGTCGGCGAGCTTCCCGGAGGACCTCACCAAGATCCTCAGCTCGTTCACCACGGGTGACGCGCAGAACCTGGCCGCCGCGCTGGCCCTGACTCAGATGGCGAAGGCCAACGGGCAGAACGCATGACAGCGCTGGACGCCGGCACCTACGAGGTGCTGCGGGCCCGGCTGGCCGAACAAGCCGCCGGGCTCGCACGGAGCACGGAAGCGCTGAACGCCCAGCGCGTCGAGACGTTCGGCAGCACGGCCCTCGAACTCGTTGCCACCGAACGCATCCGCACCGAGAACAACTGCGTTCCGCGTGACATCGTGCCGCTCGGCGACCTGATGTTGTTCGGCTACAACGTGTTCATGGGCCTCAAGCCCGAGACGACGGTCAACGACGTCTTCGCGGTCCAGGGCAGGGACTTCGGCGCGGTCGACGCGCCGTTCCTGCGGGACCCGAAGTTCGTCAACGACTTCGCCGAGCTGTACCGGTACTACCGCGAAACGCGGCTGCTCCAACTGCGGATCGTCGAGTCTCGGCTGCTCGCGGTGTTCCAGACCGGTGCGCGGATCGAGGACATCCGCGTGCTGCGCTGGGACATCGCGGTCGACGGCACGGTCACCTACCTCGACAACCGCGGCGACCGCGACCACGTTTTCCCGCCGTCGCACGACGTCACGTGGGTCGAGACGACCCGCGAGCAGCACGTGCTCGGCCGGCACCCGCACATCGCGATCGAGAACGAGGTCTTCGTCGAGACGGTCGGCGGCACGCTGACCGTCAAGGTGGAGAACAACACCGAGACCGGTGAGGGCGTCTACGACGAGCCGGTCGACGAGCCGTTGCAGAGCCTCGCGGACGCCGATGTGCACTACGCCCGCGTCGGACCGCTGATCCTGCTGCGCATCCTCCCGTACAAGGAGACCGTGTGGCGGCACCTGGTCTTCAACACCCGCACCAAGGCGGTGGCGAGGCTCGACGGCATCGGCCAGGCGTGCCAGCGGCTGCCGGAGGACCAGGGGATCATCTTCCCCGGCGGCTACTACCTCGTCACGGGCGCTGACAAGACGTTCGACGTCGACACCAGCGACCTGGAGTTCGAACGGGTCATCCGGTCGGCGAACGGCGAGGACGTGCTGTTCGTCTACCACGCCCGCCGCGAGGGCCGGTCGTTGTTGTTGCCGTACAACGTGATCCGCAAGGAGGTCGCCACCCCGCTGGTGTGCCACGGCTACTCGCTCTTCGCCGACGGCACGCTGGTGATCTTCCGCGAGGCCAGCACCGAACCGGTCCGCGTGCACCCGATGCAGGTGTGGCGCACGCCGTTCCTGCAGGACGAGGTCCTGCCGGAGCAGGCGGGTCCGCTCGCCCGCATCGGCAACGCCGAGCTGGTCCGCGGCATCTCGGACTGCCTGTCCATCACCAGGATGAGCGCCGAGATGACCCCGAGCGTGCCGGTGTTCGAGGGTCTGATCGCGCTGTGCACCAGGGTGATCGACGCCGTCCACTGGCTCGCCGAGCTGGGCCTCAGGGAAGACGTGCTGGCCGTCCGCGCCACGGCGGAGCAGGTGCTCGACGAGTTCGAGGCCGTGCGCACGCTCACCGAGCACGCCGCCGGGCAGCTCACCACCGCCTCCGAGAAGCTCGCCTCGCTGATCAGGCTCGCCAGGTCGGCCGCGCCGCGCAGCGCGGACGAGTGGGTGCGGTTGCTGGCCGATCTGCGGTCCGCGCAGGGCCGTCTGATCACCCTCAAGGACCTGAAGTACGTCGATCTGGAAGAGATCGACCGGCGTGAAGCCGAACTCGTCGAGGAACTGGGCGCGTCGGCTCGCCGGGCCGTCGCGTTCCTCAGCGGCGAGGGCGCGTTCGCCCAGTACCACGAGGAGATCGACAAGATCGCGGCCGCGGAGTTCACGACCGCGGCAGAGGCGAAGCCGTTGCACGAACGGCTCGCGCAACAGCAGAGCGGGCTGGAGGTGCTGACCGAGGTGGTCAGCACCCTCGACGCCGCGGACACGACCACCCGCACGGCGATCCTGGCGAGCATCGGCGAGGTGCTCGCCGCCGTCAACCGCGCACGGGCCACTGTGGACGGTCGTCGCTCCCGGCTCGCGAACGCGGAAGGCAGGGCCGAGTTCGCCGCGGAGTTCGCGCTGCTCGGCCAGGCCATCACCGGCGCGCTCTCGGTCGCCGACACCCCGCAGCGCTGCGACGACCAGCTCGGCCGGTTGTTGCTGCAGCTGGAGAACCTGGAGTCGCGGTTCGGCGAGTTCGACGACTTCCTCGCCCAGGTCGGCGCCAAGCGAACGGACGTCTACGAGGCGTTCTCCGCGCGCAAGCAGACGCTCCTGGACGAGCGTGCGCGAAAGGCCGACCGCCTTGTGCAGTCGGCGGAACGGGTGCTCGGTACGATTCGCCGTCGCATCGGGAAGCTCACCTCGACCGACGAGATCAACACGTACTTCGCCGGCGACCCCATGGTGGCCAAGGTCCGCACGGTGGCCGAGCAGCTGCGCGCGCTCGGCGACGTGCGGGCGGACGAGCTCGACGCGAGTCTGCGCGATGCCCGGCAAGAGGGAGGCCGGGCGCTGCGTGACCGGGCCGATCTGTACGACGGCGCGTCGATCGTGCTCGGTCGTCACCGCTTCCCGGTGACGACCGAGCCGATGAACCTCACCCTGGTGCCGCGCGACGGACGGCTCTTCTACGCGGTGACCGGCACCGACTACCGCAGCGAGGTCACCGACCCTGCGTTCGCGCGGACCAGGCCGTTCTGGGACCGGCTGCTGGTCTCGGAGACGCAAGACGTGTACCGGTCGGAGCACCTCGCCGGGTGTCTGCTCGCCGAAGGCCGCACCGACGTCACGAACGCCGCCGCGGAACGCTACGACGAGGGTTACGAGAAGGGCGTCCACGACCACGACGCCGAGAAGATCCTTGCTGTCCTGCAACGACTTCACGCCGGTGCCGGACTGTTGAGGTACCCGCCGGCCACCCGTGCTCACGCACAGATCTTCTGGTCGGAACAGCCGGCCGACCAACGGACCGTGTGGGCGCGCAAGGCCGAGTCACTCGCTCGCGCACGCACGATTTTCGGTGGCACGCACGGGATTCCCGAGCTGTGCAAGCAGTTCGGCATCGACGAGCTGGCCTCCGAGTACCTGTTCGAGGAACTCGCCTGCGAGCCCAAGGGATTCGTCACCAGCAAGGCTGCCCGCGCGGTGATCGACAGGTTCCGCGCGGCGGTGACGGAGGAGCTCCACGACCGCGACCTGATCGAGGCCTGGCTCCATGCGTTCCTGGGCGACGAGGACTGCCCGGAGTTCCCCGAGGTCGTCGCCGTCCTGCTCACCGACCTGCCGCGCTACGACTCCAGCGCCGCGCTGACCGAAACCGTCACCGGCCTGCTCGGCACGCACCCCAGGATCGAAAGCCAGTCGATGGAACTGCGCCTGGACGAAACCCTGACCAGACTGCGCGCGTTCAACTCCGAGCAGGTGCCCGCGTTCCGCGCCTACCAGCGCCAGCGCGACGAGCTGCTCGCCGAGGAACGCAAGAGGCTCCGGCTGGACGACTATCGCCCAGCGGTGCTGAACACGTTCGTGCGCAACAGGTTGCTGAACGAGGTCTACCTGCCGCTGATAGGTGACAACCTCGCGAAGCAGCTCAACGACGGCACGGGCCTGCTGATGCTGATCTCCCCGCCGGGCTACGGCAAGACGACGTTGATGGAGTACGTCGCGAACCGGCTGGGCATGGTGTTCGTCAAGGTCAACGGCCCGGCGCTGGGCACCGGCGTCACCTCGCTCGACCCGGAGGAGGCACCGAATGCCACGGCACGCCAGGAGGTCGAGCGGATCAACTTCGCGTTCGCCCTGGGCAGCAACGTTCTGCTGCACCTCGACGACATCCAGCACACATCACCTGAGCTGCTGCAGAAGTTCATCTCGCTGTGCGACGCACAACGACGTGTTGACGGCGTCTGGGACGGCGAGGCTCGCACGTTCGACCTGCGGGGCAAGCGCTTCGCCGTGTCGATGGCGGGCAACCCGTACACCGAGACCGGCCGCGCGTTCCGCGTCCCCGACATGCTCGCGAACCGCGCGGACGTGTGGAACCTCGGCGATGTACTGTCCGGTCGCGACGCACTCTTTGCGTTGAGCTACCTGGAGAACGCGTCAGGCTCGAACCCGACGCTGGGCGGCGTCGACGTGGAACCGCTGGTGCGCCTGGCGAACGGTGAGAGCGTGCGCCACGAGCACGAGACCGTCGAGCTGGAACGGATGCTGTCGGTGGTCAGGAAGCTGCAACGGATCCAGCAGGTCGTGCTCAAGGTCAACCAGGCGTACATCGCGTCCGCCGCGAACCCCGCGGAGGAGCCGTTCCTCTTGCAGGGCAGCTATCGCAACATGAACCGGATGGCGGCGAGGATCGTGCCGGCGATGAACGACGACGAGGTCGAGGTGTTGATCGACGACCACTACCTCGGCGAGGCGCAGCTGCTCGGTTCACTGGCGGAGGCGAACCTCACGAGGCTGCGGGAGCTCAAGGCTCGCTAGTGGCAGTCCAGTTTCTCGAAGCCGAGGCTGCGGAGGTCGATCGGCTGGAGCTTCTGCTCCTTCAGGAAGGAGCAGAAGTCCTTGGTGTCGCCGACTCGCCACTCCAGGCAGTGCTCGAGGTCGATGACGCCCAGGTACTTGTGGTCACAACGCAGGAAGTCGAACAAGTTGGGCGGTAACGGCTTCGGCGAGGATGCCGAGGCCGGCGGCTTCTGCCGGGGTGGCGGCTCGGCGGCCGCGGGTGGTGCCGGCGGCGGTGGCGGAGGGGGCTGCAGCACGGGGGCGACGGCGGAAACGGCCGTGGTGGCGCTCGCGCTGATGGTCTCGGGAGCAGGAGGTGGCGGAGCCACCAGGCGGATGTCCACGGGTCTGTCCGGAGCCGCGAGCAACCCTGTGAGCAGGGCAGCACCCAACACCGCCACCGCGGCTGCGAAGTAGCCGCGGCGTCTGACACCAGTCATCGCTTTTGCTCCCCAGGTTCCGCCTGCCCGGTAGCGCCGTCCCCGTGGAATCGTTTCGCCCGCTAACGGTGTTACCGACCGGACATCATCCTGTCTTGTCAGGTCCCGCACCGGTCAGCGAGATGCGCAGGATCACCCGCTGCTCACGGTGCATCGCGGAACGGTAGTCGTTCCAATCCTTATGCTCGCCTGAGATCGTCCGGTAGTACTTGACCAGCAGATCCATCGCCTCTGGCAGCTCCACGACCGTCGCCGTCCCGTTGATCTGGATCCACCGCCCGAAGAAGCTGTCCGGCAACACGCACAGCGAGACGTTCGGATCGCGTTGGACTTGCTTGGTCTTGTAGGCCGTCGCTCGCGTGGAGACGAGCACATCACCGTTGTCGTCCAACGCGACGAGCACCGGCGACATCGCCGGCGTGCCGTCCGACTTCAACGCGCAGAACACCGCGCGGTGCTGGCTGCGGAGCACTTCCCGTGCCTGGTCCAGGTCCATGGCCATCATCTTCGCGAGACGAGACGATGTCCGCATGCTCGAACCGAACGACCCGAACTCAGTGAGCTGGCAGATGTACGCCGACCCGATGATGTGGGTCGCGGGCATTTCCAGCCTCTACCTGCAGTCCCTGCACCCGAGAGCGGTCGCGGGCGTCGTGCAGAACTCCAACTTCAAGACCGACCCGTTCGGACGGCTGCGGCGCACAGCGGATTTCGTGGGACTCGGCGTGTACGGCACCGACGAGGCCATTGCCGCCGCGGCGGCACGGGTGCGCGCCACGCACCGAGGCCTGCGCGGGGTGATCGACGGCAGGACGTTCCGGGTCGACGAGCCGGAGCTGCTGCTCTGGGTGCATTGCTCCGAGGTCTACAGCTTCGAGACCGTGCTCAACCGCGCCGGTTATGGGTTAACGGACCGGCAAAAGGACCGGTACTACGCAGAGCAACGGTTCGCGGCCACCTTGGTGGGCTTGCATGCCGACGAGGTGCCGGGGTCGCGGCGCGAGATGGACGAGTACTTCGAGGCCGTTCAGCCGATCTTGCGGAAGACCGAGGACTCCGAGTTGATCTACGACTTCCTGCACGGACCGGCCACGCAGGGTGTTCTGCGCCACGGCATGCCGATCTACAAGGTCCTGGTTGGACACCTGGCGTATTCGGTGCTGCCCGATTGGGCAACAAATCTGCACGGTCATGCTCCTTACCGGAACGCGACTCTTTGGCTGCGGACGCTGCGCCGAACGGCGCTGCTCGTCCCGCCGGGGCTGCGCCGGATGGTCCCACCTGGGCACATTCGCCGAGCCATCGCGCGTGAGGGCCGCCATGTGACACCCAGTAAGGCACGACTGCCGTAGTTGTCATACATCACAGTCGATCATCGTCGCAGATCCGTAGCATTGCTCACGACTCTCGAACAACCCTCCGGAAGGCCTGTCGTGATTTGTCGTGCTGCGCTCCTGACTGCCGTAGCGGTGCTCGCCACCGCCTGTGGGAGCGGTGACACCAGCACAGTCATCGGACGTGCCGACAGCGGGAAGCTGACGATCGGCATCCGCTACGACCAGCCGGGCCTGAGCCAGAGGCGGCTCGACGGCCGGTACGTCGGTTTCGACGTGGACGTCGCCAAGTACGTGGCGAACGAGCTCGGCGTGAAGGAAAGCGATATCACCTTCAAGGAGGCCCGCGGTGCCGTCCGCGAGTCGATGCTGCAGAACGGCGAGGCCGACCTGATCATCGCCACCTACTCGATCACCGACGCCCGCAAGGAGAAGGTCGCCTTCGCCGGTCCGTACTTCGAGACCGGCCAGGGCATGCTGGTTCGCTTCACCGAGACGTCCATCCAGGGTCCGGAGACCCTGAACAGCCGCAAGCTGTGTTCGGTCAAGGGATCCACCTCCGCGCAGAAGGTGAAGACGGACTACGCCCAGGGCGTGCAGCTCGTCGAGTACGGCCAGTACTCCGACTGCGTGATCGCGTTGATGGCGGGCAACGTCGACGCCGTCACCACCGACGAGGTCATCCTGGCCGGGTTCGCCGCCGAGAACCCGGAACTGCTCAAGCTCGTCGGCAAGCCGTTCTCCAAGGAGCGGTACGGCATCGGCGTGCCGAAGGGTGACGCCAAGTCGCGTGACGCCGTCAACGAGGCCATCGAGAAGATGATTTCGAGCGGTGAGTGGAAGCGGGCGCTGGAACGCAACGTCGGCCCGTCGGGCTACGAGATCCCAGCGCCGCCCCAGATCACGGAGAAAAGCTAGGAGGTCACGGCGGACTTGGAGGTCCAGGTGGCCCAGTCGAGCGCCCAGTCGTAGTAGTCGTGGTCCGCCGGACCGAGCTGCACCGACGAGTTCAGCACCTCGACCGGGTCACCGATCATCGTCAGGTCGAAGAACGTCTTCGCGTTGGCCGGCGAGAGGTTCGCGCACCCGTGCGAGATATTCTCCTTGCCCTGCGCCCACATCGAGTCCGCGTACTCGTGCACGAACTCGCCGTTGTTGGAGATCAGCACGGCCCACGTGACGGGAACGTCCTTGTAGTCGAAGACCTGGCTGCTCATCTTGCGGCTGGCTTCCTTCTGCATCACCACGTGCGTGCCGGAACGGGTGACCCGCCGCTTGTCGGACTCCAGCCCGTAGGACGCCGGGAAGTCGTGCAGCTGCACGCCATCGCGGTAGATGACGAACCGATGCGTCTGCGTGTCCGCCTTGACCACCAGGGCCCTGTCGGCGATCTTGAACTGGACGTGCACGTCGGAGGCCCCGTACGCGCCGCCCCCGAACGACACGCCGTAGACGTTGACGTCGACGGAAACCTCGGTGTTCGGCTTCCAGTACTCGCGCGGCCGCCAGTGCGCCTCGGTGTCGGACAGCCACGCCCACGCACCCTCGGTCGGCACGGAAGCCTTGACCGTCATGGCCTTCTGCACCGCGGCCTTGTCCTGCACCGGCGCGCTGAAGGTCACCTTGATCGGCATCGCGATGCCGTAGGTCTCGTTGTCACCGACGTTCATCGACGCGCTGGTGAGCCGTTGCGGCTTGATCGTGCGGAACGAGCCGGTGACCGGCACCTCCGCGCCGTCCTCGCCCTTCGCGGAACCGGACCACGTGTAGACCTTGTCGTAGCCGAGATCCTCGGTGGCGACCCACCTGTCCGCCGCCAGCTCCCCCTTGACCACCCTGCCGTCCGCACCCGTGAGTGCCACGGCGGTCAGCGAACCCCCGGTCACCCCGACCTGGAACGGCCCCGCAGGGCTGATCCCCTCTCCCGACGCCGGCGTCACGCTGAGTGCTGCCTTCGCCTTGTTCTCCACGACCGGTGCGGCCGGCGACGTCGGTGCGTCGGGCGCGGCACTGCAAGCGGTCAACCCCAGAAGTACTGCCAAAATCAGTGGCCGGATCACGTGCTCTCCCCAAGATCCCCTCGTCCAACGCTCAAGAGACGCACGGGTCGCGAACACGTTGCTCGTGAAATCGCGATCACCCACCCGGACCAGCGGGTTTCCTCCTATTGACGCACGCAACTGGCCAGTAATGACCTGTAGTGCTATGACGCATCACACGTTAGGCTGACCCACGCAGGCCGTGGTTTCTGTGTTCGTGCTTCACACGCTCGCGGAACGACACGCGGGCGTGCTGTGCGCTCTCACCGAGCGAGCTGAACGCCCCCGGGACGGCCGGGGTTGCACGGTGCAGCCCCAAGCTTTCCTGCGATGGAGGCAGGTACATGGCACAGGGCACTGTCAAGTGGTTCAACTCCGAGAAGGGCTTCGGCTTCATCGCCCAGGACAACGGCGGCGCAGACGTCTTCGTCCACTACTCGGAGATCCAGGGTCAAGGCTTCCGGACCCTGGAGGAGAACCAGCGCGTGGAGTTCGAGGTCGGCCAGGGCACCAAGGGCCCGCAGGCTCAGAACGTCCGTGCGGTCTGATCTGATTCGCCGCATTTCTAGTCGTACGTGAGAAGGACCCTCGGCCGGGCTCGGCCGAGGGTCCTTCTTCGTTCGCTTTGCTAGTGGCCGCGCTGGCGCGCCTCCCACTCCAGCCGCTGCATGACCCACTCCGTGGCGAGCGCCTGCGGGGAGGTCTGGCGCTCTGCGGCGAGCTCCTTGAGCTGTTCGTTGGCCATCAGCTGCAGCCGCAGCTGGTACACCTGCGCGCTGCCGAAGCCCGAGGCGGTGGTCTCGTTGTCCGAGTCCGGGGCCAGTGCAGCCAGGTAAGAGGTCAGCTCCTCGTCGGGCAGCATCTCCTGCGGTTCGTCCGCGGGGCGGTGACGGCCAGACTTGGAGCGTCCGAGGGATCCGATAGGCACCGGGACACGATAACGGTTCGGACACGGAAGCCAAACACCTGTGACCTGAGTCACCCGACCGTGTGGTGCCTGCGATAGGGCCACCAAATACCTCGCGAGCCACGACGGCAACCTGCGCGGGGTCTGGGGGGACTTGCGGAGCTGCGGAGGCCCCCGCGCCAGGGGGAGGAACGCGGGGGCCGGAGGGGATCTCCACAGGCGCTGACCGGGGGTGTGTCAGCTTTTGGATTGTTGCACGCGCACAAGGCTTTGGGGAGAGTTCCCAGGCAGATTCTTATGTTGCCGATGGACGGAAACCCCGTAGTCGCAAGCTGTTGGTAACAACGAACACGCTGCTGAAGGCCATTGCGGCCCCCGCGATCATGGGGTTCAGCAGTCCCAGCGCCGCGAGTGGAAGTCCAGCGATGTTGTAGGCGAACGCCCAGAAGAGATTGCCCTTGATCGTGCCCAATGTCTTGCGGGACAACAGAATTGCGTCCGCCGCCACGCGCAGGTCGCCGCGCACCAGGGTCAGGTCGCTCGCCTCGATCGCGACGTCGGTGCCGGTTCCCATGGCCAGCCCCAGATCCGCGGCCGCGAGTGCGAGGGCGTCGTTCACGCCGTCGCCGACCATGGCCACAACTCGGCCCTGTGCCTGGAGATTCCGTACCGCGTCGACTTTGCCGGAGGGCAGCACGCCGGCGATGACCTCGTCGATGCCCACCTCGGCCGCGACGTCGGCGGCCACCGACGCGTTGTCACCGGTCAGCAGCACTGGGTGCAGCCCCAGCTCGCGCAATGAGCGAATCGCTTGTGCGGACGTGGGTTTCACGACGTCCGACACGACGACAAGTCCGACAACCTTGTCATCAAAGGAAACCGCGACAACGGTTCGAGTCGCGTGTGCAACCAGGGCCTCAGTCAATTCCTGAGGTAGCGAAACGTTGCGTACCCGCCCGACGGCAACGCGTCGACCTTCAACGACACCGTTGACACCGACACCGTCCGTGGAAACGAAGTCCGCCACGGGCAACACATCGGTGACTTCTCGGACGATCGCCGCGGCGATCGGATGCTCTGACGCGTTCTCGACGGCGGCTGCGGCTCGCAGCACCTCGTCCCGCGACACGCCGTCCGCGGGGATCACGTCGACCAGCGTCAAGAGTCCCGTGGTGACCGTGCCGGTCTTGTCCAGCACCACGGTGTCCACGCGCCGCGTCGACTCCAGCACCTCGGGACCCTTCACCAGGATCCCGAGCTGGGCGCCGCGCCCGGTGCCCACGAGCAACGCCGTCGGTGTCGCCAGGCCCAGGGCGCACGGACACGCGATCACGAGCACCGCCACCGCCGTCGTCACCGCGAACTCCAGCGGCCGTCCCGCCAGCAGCCACGCGCCGAACGACAGCAGCGCGATCAGCACGACGACCGGGACGAACACGGCCGACACCCGGTCGGCCAGGCGCTGCACGTCGGCCTTGCCCGCCTGGGCCTGCTCGACCAGCCGGGCCATCCGGGCCAGCTGGGTATCGGTGCCCACGGAAGAGGCCTCGACGATCAGACGACCGCCCGCGTTGACCGTTCCGCCAACCACGGAATCGCCGGCGCCGACCTCGACCGGCACCGATTCTCCTGTGACCATCGAGCGGTCCACGGCGGAGCTGCCCTCGACCACTAGGCCGTCCGTGGCGATCCGCTCACCCGGACGGACCGCGAACCGTTCGCCGACCCGGAGCCGGCCGATCGGCACGCGGGTCTCCACACCGTCGTGCAGCACCGCCACGTCCTTGGAGCCCAACGCGAGCAGTGACCGCAGGGCGGCACCCGCGCTGCGCTTGGACCGTGCCTCCAGCCAGCGTCCGAGCAGCAGGAACACGGTCACGCCGACCGCGACCTCCAGGTAGATGTCACCGGAGGTGCTGGGACGCGGCAGCAGGCTGAACTCGTGCCGCATGCCGATCGTCCCGGCCTCGCCGAACACCAGCGCGTAGAGCGACCACAGGTACGAGACCGTGACGCCCATCGACACGAGGGTGTCCATCGTGCTGGCGCCGTGTCGGGCGTTCACGAAAGCCGCGCGGTGGAACGGCCAGCCGCACACCCACACGACCACGCTCGCCAGCGCCAGCGAGACCCACTGCCAGACGGGGAACTGCCACGCCGGGACCATCGAGAACGCGATCACCGGCACGCCGAGCATCGCGGCCAGGGTGAACCTCAGCCGCAGCTCACCGGCCTCGTCACCGCCGGAAGCCTCGGGCTGGGGCTCCTCGGCGTCGTACCCCGCCGCGCGCACCGTCGACACCAGGTCGTCCACGTGCAGGGTGTCCGGGAACTGGACGCTGGCCTTCTCGGTCGCGTAGTTCACGGTGGCGGAGACGCCGTCGAGCCTGTTCAGCTTGCGTTCGACGCGCCGCGCACAGGAGGCGCACGTCATGCCGCTGATGCTGAGCTCGACGTGACGAGGCTCGGTCGTGGTCATCAGGCGACCTGGTACCCGGCCTCGGTGACGGCCGCGACGACCTCGGCGCGGTCCAGCTCGCGGTCGCTGGTCACGGTCACCGCGCCGGTCTCCAGGACGACGTCGACGCCCGTGACGCCGGCGACCTCGCCGAGCTCCTCCCTGACGGAGCTGACGCAGTGACCGCAGGTCATGCCGGTGACGGTGTAGGTGGCAGAGACGGACATCGGGGTCCCTTCCTCGGGTACGGGGCCGCCGATCATACCCCCCTGGGGTACGGGGTCTACTGAGGACCGTCGGGTTTCGGCTGGTCCAGGTTCTGGATGTCCTTCTCGATCTTGTTGACCAGGTCGTCGAGACCTTCGAGCATCTTGTCCAGCTCGGCCATCCTCGAGCCGAACGCGGACTCGATGTCGGCGTCGATGGCCTCCAGGTTGATGCCGCTGATCGCCTTCAAGATCTCCTGAGGGTCGACAGCGGGCGGTATCTGGGACGCGTTTTGGCCCTCCCCTTCGGGGGAAGGCTCCGGCGTGGGGTCCGTCATCGGTCCATCATCCCTTGGCGAGTTCCTCACGAGACATGGACCGCACCAGTACAGAAAGTAACGCTGGGTGGCGGTGGAATCACTCTGCGGGGGGCTGCGGCCGTTGTCCCAGGTCGCTTAGCCTCGCGCCAACCTCAAGTCGGGGAGGGCACTCATGAGCGGGTCACTGGAAGTGCGGAAGTTCCTGTTCACACAGGACGACGGCATGTCGCGACAGGGCGGGCCGAACGTGCCGGCCCAGCGCAGCGGAGAACCATCGCGGATCTCCGACGAACAGGTCCACCGGGCGAGGCTCGCCGTCGCACGGAGCGCCTTGGGTACCGAGGACTGCAGGATGTTGCTCGACATGCTGGGTCTGTCACCGGGTGAGGACGGTGGAACGCCCCCGGTTCAGCGGTGACGTGATGCGCACACGGATACGGCCCTGACTTCAGACGCGCACCCCCCGGAGCGCGCCTGCAGGACAGGGCCGCATCTCGAAACATACCCACCGGTCTCTTTAGCGGCAACGGCTAGCCTTGACCCATGCCCCAGCAGGACCGGGCGTATGCGACGCGTGAGGCGATACTCCACGCCGCGGCGGAGGAGTTCGACCGGCTCGGCTACGACCGCACGTCGTTGACCGCCGTGCTCGCGCGCGCCGGGCTGACCAAGGGCGCCTTCTACTTCCACTTCCCCTCCAAGGAAGCGGTCGCCCGTGCGTTGATCGAGCGCCAGAGCGAGCTGTGGGAGCAGGTGCGGGAGTCGTGGCGGGGGCGCGGCGTCGATCCGTTGAGCGCCCTGTACGGCATGTTCGCCGAGTCGGCAGACCGGATGGCCGCCGACGTCGTGCTGCGAGCCGGCGTGCGGTTGAACGCCGATCGCGAGGTCGGTTATCCCGGTGTTCCGAGCACGCATGTCATGTGGGAGAAGCTGATCGCCACCTACGTGGCGGAGGCCGGCGAGCGCGGTGATCTGCGTTCCGGTGTCGATCCGGACGCCGTGGCGCGGACGTTGTGCGGAGCCGCACTTGGCGCGCGGCTGATCTCCTCCGCGACGACGGCGTGTGCCGACTTCCCCTCCCGGATCCGCGAAGTGCTCGGGCACGTGCTGCCCTGCGTCGCGTCTCCCGAGTGGAAGTTGTCTGGATCACAAAACACGCCAGAAGGGGCTGTCGGCCCGTGAGCAGGCATTTGTTGATCTGGCCGTTCTCGGCCCGGATGTGGTTTGGGCAGGTCAAGGCATAAGTGGGACCCCCGTTTTGGAGGTGCGTGGACCTATGCCATATGCTTACGGTGCTTCCAGCGACCAGCTAGTCCCCATCGTCTAGCGGCCTAGGACCCCGCCCTTTCAAGGCGGTAGCGCGGGTTCGAATCCCGTTGGGGGCACGCAGTAAAGTACAGTACGATCTGCAAGAGCAAGGCCCAGTGGCGCAGTTGGTTAGCGCGTCGCCCTGTCACGGCGAAGGTCGCGGGTTCGAGTCCCGTCTGGGTCGCTTCATCTAGTTTCATGGCCAGGTAGCTCAGTTGGTACGAGCGACCGCCTGAAAAGCGGTAGGTCGGCGGTTCGACCCCGCCCCTGGCCATCCCTCTTCGAAAGAAGCCCCGCAGAACGCTGCGGGGCTTCTTTCGTCATGGGGTCAGGCGTGCGATCGCTTGGTCGTCGTGCGTTTTGAAGCGGGGCCAACGCTTGTGTTCCGAATCACCGCGTTCGGCTTCGCGGATTCGGTCGAGCACTTCGCTCAACGGCATTTCTTTGAGGTCCTCCCATGTGAAGAGTTCGTACTCGGACACTCCACATGAGACGCCGTCGGTGAGAGCGATCACCTTCTCGATCTCCGCACGTGGCCAGCTCGCCGTCCGGGCCTGGTGCGCCGCAACGGGTTCGGCCTCGGCGACCCACCATCCGCCTGGCTTGTTCTTCCACGCCAGGATGTCCGGCTGCGGTCGCAGATCGTCGAGCCGGGTGTCTTCGAGCACGCGGGTCGTCCGTCCGAACGCGACCACCGGCGTGTCGCACAGGACGAGTGCGTCGATTCGGTGTTCGGTCCAGCGCACGATCGACGCGGTGGCGGACGGGGAGTCGCCGGGCACGAGGTCGTGTTCTGTCACGAGATTCGTGATGGCCTGGGCGAGCACGTCGGTCAGCGGGTCGGTGTCGTTGATCAGCCTGGCGAGTTCGTCGGCGAGTTTTGTGGCGTACCAGCCGCCGTTGCGATCCGGTGGTCTGCGTGAGGTGACGCCGTCGAGAACGATGACGGCGTTGGTCGTGACTCGGATCCGGTCCTCGGAAGTGCGCCCCGGTGCTGCCTGTTCGGCAGTCTCGATCTTCACGGTCCCACCGTACGTGTCAACTCTGGTTGACGTCCGCTGATTGTCAACGTACGTTGACAGCATGACTGAAGCGACGGATCTCGCCACAGCGGCTGGGGACCGCGACCCGAAAGTCGGGTTGCGGGCCGTTAGCGCGTTGCGGCGACTTTTGGAACATCTGGAGGCAGCCCAGGTCCGCAGCGCGCGGGCCCAGGGCTGGTCGTGGCAGGACATCGCGGCGGAGCTCGGGGTCTCCCGCCAGGCGGTCCACAAGAAGCACGGGGGTCGATGATGATCGCGGAACGGTTCACCAAGGAGGCCCGTGAGGCGGTCAAGGCCGCGGTGCGGGATGCGGAACGGGTGCACGCCGGTGAGGTCGGCGTGGAGCACCTGCTGCTGGCGTTGCTCGACGCGCCGGTGCTGGCGGGGTTCGACCTGCCGCGAGAGGAGCTGGAGGCGGTGTTCCGCGACTACCGGCGCAAGGGCGGGTTGACCAAGGCCGACGCGGAAGCGTTGCGGGGCTTGGGGATCGACGTCGACCAGGTGATCGACTCGGTCGAGCAGTCGCTCGGATCCGGTGTGCTGAGGCCAGGGCCACGCCGGCGGTGGTTCGGGATGCCGCTGGAACCGGCGTTCAAGAAGACGCTGGAGAACTCGTTGCGCGAGTCGCGCGACCTCGGCCACAACTACCTGGGTGCTGAGCACATCCTGCTGGCGTTGTTGCAGGGCAAGGGAATCGTGGCCGAGGTGCTGAACGAGCGTGGTGTCACGTACGCGGAGATTCGCAAGCGGGCCGCGAGCGCTCGCGCCAGGTGAGCGCGGGCAGGAACAGTTGCGAGAGCGGGCCGATGCCGATCGCGTAGAGGATCGTGCCGATGCCGACCGTGCCACCGAGCAGCCAGCCGGTGCCGAGCACGAGCAGTTCGACGACGGTCCTCACGAGGCGCAGGGAAATGCCCGTGCGGCGGCAGAATCCCGTCACCATGCCATCGCGCGGGCCCGGCCCGAGACGTGAACCGACGTACGCGGCGAACGCGACGGCGTTCAGCACGATGCCCAGCGTGAGCAGCACGATCCGCGGCACAAGCCCTTGCGGCGCAGGAAGAATCGCGAGCGTCACGTCGACGCTGACGGCGATCAGCACGACGTTGGCGATGGTGCCGATGCCGGGCTTCTGCTTCAGAGGGATCCACGCCAGCAGCACCAGCACGCCGGTGATGGCGGTGATCAGGCCGAAGCTCAGGCCGGTGCGTCTGGTCAGGCCCTCGTGGAGCACGTCCCACGGATCCAGGCCGAGGGTCGCGCGGATCTGCATCGCCATGCTCGCGCCGTAGAGCCACAGGCCTGCGACGAGCTGGGAAAGGCGGCGGGTGGGTGAGATCCGGACGGAGACCTGGTGGAGTGCGGTCATGGTGGCCATGTGGCCATACTGAGCGGTGATTGGCCTGGTAATCCATAGCCAATTTGGGATAATTGGCCTCATGCTCCCACCAGGTGGACGTGTATCGGGTGCCCGGCTCGCCAGGCTGCTCGGGTCGTGGCGCCGTGGCGGTGCCCGGCAGGGTTCGGCCGACCTCGCCGCGGCATTGAAACTGCTGGTCGCGGACGGCCGGCTGCCCGTCGGGACCCGGTTGCCGTCCGAGCGCGAGCTCACCGACGCGCTGCCGGTGAGCCGCACCACGATCACCGCCGCGCTGGACCAGTTGCGTGCCGAGGGGGTGGTGGAGTCGCGGCGCGGGGCCGGGTCGTGGATCAACGGGCCGGTCGGTGCCGGTGGCGGTATCACCGGCGTCGACGACACGTTGATCGACCTGTCCCGCGCCGCGCCTCCCGCGTTGCCGTCGGTCAGGCTCGCGATGGAGGTGGCGCTCACCCAAATGCCGGAGCACCTCGCGTCGCACGGGTACGACGAGCGCGGGTTGCTGGTGCTGCGGCAGCGGATCGCGGACCGGTACACGGCGCGCGGACTGCCCACATCGCCCGACCAGATCGTGGTCACGTCGGGTGCGCAGCACGCCTGGGCGTTGGTGCTGCGGCTCTTCGTCGGCCCCGGCGACCGGGTGCTGGTGGAGCAGCCGAGCTACCCCAACGCGTTGGAGGCCGTGCGGGCGTCGTTCGGAATCCCCGTGCCGGTGCCGATGCTGAGCGACGGCTGGGACGTGGACGGGTACGAGGCCGCACTGCGGCAGGCGGGACCCCGATTGGCCTATCTGATTCCGGACTTCCAGAACCCGACCGGACTTCGGATGTCGTCCGAGTCGCGGGAAGCGCTTTCCGCCGTGTTGCGCAAAGCCCGTACTCCATTGGTCGTGGATGAAACCTTGGTGGAGCTCGCGCTGGACGGTGTGGAATCGCCGTTGCCCATGGCCGCGTTCGGCGGGGATTCGGTGGTGACACTGGGATCCGCGAGCAAGTCGCACTGGGGTGGGCTGCGGATCGGGTGGATCAGGGCGTCCTCGGAGATCGTGCACCGGTTGCTGTCGACACGGGCGGCGATCGATCTGGGCACACCGGTGTTCGAGCAGCTGGTGCTGGCCGCGTTGCTGGAGTCACCGGAAATCGTCTTGCAGCAACGACGTGCTGAGGCCCTGGCGCAGCGGGACGTGGCGGTCGCGGCGTTGCGCGAGCACTGTCCACAATGGAGCTTTGAGGTCCCTGCCGGCGGGCTCGGGGTGTGGTGCACGCTCGACGGCCCGGTGAGCACGCGGATCGCCGTGGTGGCGCAGAATCACGGCCTTCGGCTCGTGCCGGGCCCGCGGTTCGCGGTGCACGGCGGGTGCGAGCAGATGCTCCGAGTGCCGTACACGCAGTCGCCTGAAGTGCTGCGCGAAGCGATCGGCCGTTTGGGTGTGGTAGCTGCATCCGTTGCGGGTACAGGGTTTCCGGCGGATGCCGACCTCTCGGTGCCGGTCGCGTGAGACACGTCGGCCCGGTCTCCCGCAGCGGGTGGAGACCGGGCGACGAACTTGCCACCGGGTGGCCTGCGGCGGGGAACGTCCCAGGGATTGACGTCCCCCGTCCGCAGGTTTCCCGTGCGGTCCGAGACTGCGGGGGCAGCGCGGCACTCGGACCAGACCCGACCTGCCAGGGCGCGGTTGGCAGGTCAGGAAGACTGGGTTCCTTGGTACAACGGGAAATACGAGGAGGAGTTACTGGCGCGACGGGAACTGGACGGTCACGAATCGCGCAGAGGGCACAGATGTCCCGTGTTGCTCAGTCGGGTGACGTGCTCGGCAGGCCGGGAAGGCTGCCTGGCGAACGACCGTCGCGACGTTCCTCGACCGACCACGTCGTGGGCGGGAAGAGCGAGTTGTGCGACGTCAGAACGGCGAGCACGCCGCGCGTGCCGCCGGAGTTGTCGGTGTGGCCGGACGACGCGGAGGCCGTGGCGACCACCGGTGCCTGCTGCGGTGCGGGCAGCGGCGCGTCCGGTCCGGGGGTGGTCCAGGTGAGGTCGCTCGCCGGCACGGGCTCCGTCTTCACGGGGGCGGGCACCGGGAGGTCGGGTAGCAACTGCACGGCCTTCTTGACCGCGACGACGGGCGGCGCGGGCGGCGGAGGAGGAGGCGGCGGCGGCGGCAGCTCAGCAGCGGCTTTCGCGGCCTTCTTGGCGGCACGGACCTGGGCCTTCGCCTGCATGACCTCGGGCGGCGCCTCGTTCGACACCGAGCCGGACCGCGTGTTGCCCTGCGAGCCGCCGGTGAAGTCGAGGACAGGGCCCTCGTCTTCGGTTTCCTGCGGCTCTTCCGGCTTGGTCACGATCGGCGCAGACACGAACTTGGCCTTCTCGTGCCGCTCGATCACGGACGTGGTGAACGCCTTGGCCCAGCCCGCGGGATCCTCGAGCAGCTGCGGGGCTTCGATGGTGACCTCGACGGCCGGTGGCGGTTCCTCGGGGCTGGCGGACGCGGTCGTCCCGCTCAGCAACCAGGCGGCGGCGGTCAGGCCGCCGAGCGCAGCGGCCCGCAGCAGCAGCGCAACAGCTCCACCACCAGCCACAGGATCACCACCCCGTCCACCGTTCAGGTCACCGCCAACGCACAGCGCCGTCGGAGGTCGACGTTGAGCTATGTCTAGCACTGGTGAGTGACTTTGCGAACGAACTCCGCGCAAAACACTCGGAAGGGCGTTCCCGTGCGGCTGTCCGTGTTGCCCTGATCAGGCATGAACACCGTCAGTGTCGTCATCGGATCGAGTGACTTTGCGCCTCGGTCCCCTGTGGACCGTGTCGCGGCGGGGGATGGTGTCCGATGTGGACGCGCCAAAGCAGGTCAACAGCCTCTCTGAGCTGGTCGATCACGCCTCCCGTGCGCTCGGCCCCGTACTCGTGCACGATCCGGCGGGACCAAACGAATGTTTGGTCCGTTCGGGCGAACTGATCGTGCTGCCGGCGGACGCACCCACTGTGCGCAAGCGCTTGCGAGGTGTCTACTCCCACGAGGAGATCGCCTCGGGAGCCATCCGCATGCACACAAAAGCCTCCGATCGTGCGCGTGTCGTCGACATCGCCCGAGAGGTGGGCGCCACCCCGAACCACGTCCACCTCGCCTGCCCGATCATGATCGGTACCTCCCGCCCGGTCGTGGGCACCCGACTTCCTGACCTGCTCGGCGAGGGCACCGTCGCGTTGCTGGACACCCCTCTCGACGCCCCGCACGGCTCCCTGGTCGCCGGAGTTCTGCGCCACCACGGAGCTGTCGTCCGCCCGTTCCCGGTCCTGACGGCTCCTGGTTTCGGTGACGACCTCACCCTCGCCGCCGCCCTGCGCGCCACCCGCGACCTGCCGGTCGTGCTGGTCGCCTCCGGGACCTATTCGTTCAACGACGAATGCCCGCCGGTCTTGGGTTCTCCCGGTCGCAACGTGGTGGCCGCCGCGGGCAACGGCGGCTCGTCCCGTCCCTGGTGGCCTGCTGCATTGCCCAGGGTGACGGCGGTCGGTGCCTCTGCGGCGTTCTCCGGGCACGGGCCGTGGGTGGACGTGGTCGCCTCCGGGGTAGACGTGCCCGCCACGGTGGGGTCCGCGCAGCTGCTGTGCACCGGCACCTCGTTCGCGGCTGCCCTTCACGCCGCGACCTTGGTCCCGGTGCCGTAGCAACTGAAGCCGAGGTGCGCGACGGCTCTCGCCGCTTCGGCGGGGTGGTCGATGAGCCGATGGACCTCCGCCATGGCCTCGCCGACCTGTGCGTCCGGAACCGGAAGAACGCTGGCGATCACCGCTCGCGTGCCGGCGTCGAGGAACGCGCGGGCCAAGCCCGACTCGCAGGCCGACAGGACGACGATCTCTGGCGGGTTCTGGATGCGAGCGATGTCGTAGCCGTAGAGCGGGCCGTCCTTCAGCTCCAGGTGGGAGAACAACGGGTTGTCCGGATGGACGTGACCGTGCGCGGCGATGTGCGCGACGCCGGCACCTTCCAGCCCGTGGAGCACCTCGTCCACAGTGGACCCGACGATCCTGCCGCCGTGGTTCTTCTGGAGTGTGGTCACTTCCTCGCTCGGTAGCCGAGGACCGGCGACCCACATCCGATGGCCGCCTCTGCCAGATGGATGCCAATGCCGCATCGACGGCACGACATGAACCCGGCGGCCGAGCGCCGCCCACGGCATCGCGTGCAACACGCCGTCCGGGATCACGACGACGTCGTCCGCCTCCGGCAGGAGATCCGTTGTGACGGCGCGTCCGGCACGCAGCGCGAGCTTCGCGGTGCGGACGAGTTCGGCTGGCTCTTGCACCACGCGCATGCGAGCACGTCCGTTGATCAGCGTGACCGCGGTCATCTGTCCTTCGTGGACGGTGAAGCTGATCAACGGCAGCCCTGGCGGAGCGGCCACACCGCGCTGGGGACGTGGTGCGGTGGCGAGGGTCAGCCTGCGGACGTCCCGCTCCAGCGCTTCCACTGGCAGTCCGAACGCTCTTGCTCGCCGCAGGCTCGTGAGTGCCCGCGCGAGCTCAGGTTCGTTGGGAGGCAAGGGCACCGAGCAGGACGCGCGGTGCTGCTCCGACCAGTGCAACACCTCGCGCGCGGTCCGGGCGAGTCCAAGAGCGTGCCCGGTGAGTTCACGGCGCGGCCAGTCAC
>NZ_VSRL01000150.1 GCF_012184385.1 Lentzea indica | reverse complement strand
CGTCCGCGCTTGGAGTAAGCCGCCCGGTCGCGCTCACGCGGGTCCGCGGCGGCGTGCTGGGCGATGTGCTGGGCGGAGCGACGGTCACGGTCTCGCCGGCGTCCGAACACCGCGAACCTCCTTCTTACGGCTGGCTGACGTCCGGCGGAGCTGGGCCTGCTGTCTCGCCCGTCGTTGTTGTTTCTTGCTCAACTTGGGACGAGGCCGCTGCGGGTTGACCCGGATCCGGGCGGCGCTGGCCGCTCCGCCGGTGCTTGCCGTGCGTTCTCGAGGTGCGGTGAGCTCGCGGACCCACATCGACATGACGGCCGTGAGCGGCCGTTCATGGCTGATCCGCTGGGTGATGAAACGAGTGAGGATGATCGTCGCGACGAGGCCCCACGCGGTCGAGAAGAACCCGAACCCGACGCCCATCTGACGCTCGATCGTGAGTACGACGAGGAAAACGACAATCCCGACGCCCCACGCGACGTACCGCGCGCGCCAGGGAAATGTCGCTTTGGGCGGGCCGAGCCAGACGGCGTCGACCCGATAGACCTCGTCGTCGGTGCGGACCCGCACGTGTCAGCCTCCGACGAACAGGCCGGCGAGCCACTTGCCGATGTTCGACCCCGCGTCGGTCGTGACCGCGAGGCCGATGATGGCCAGGGCGACGATCACACCACCGAGGCGACGCATGACACCCGCGTTGTCGCCTTTGCCACCACCCAGCCAGAGAAGGAGGAGCGCGACGGTGAGCAGGAGCAGCGGAACGATGTTGTCCAGGATCCAGTCGCGGACATTGCCTGTGCCCGGCACCGTCGGCTGCTGCTGAGCGAGTGTCACCAGGTCCATGGCGGTCATTAGGTACTCCAGAGTGCGCTCGGGCTTGCGCTACGAGTAGAACACGAGTTCGTCACGACGTGTGAAGCAAGTGGAGCTGGCTGTAGATCATCTGGCCGTTCCCCCTGGGAGGAATTACGTCTAATCTGGCCGACACATCATCACTGAGGAGACGTCAGTGGGGAACACCCGGCTCAAGATTCTCTCCGTCGCTGGCAAGGTTCACCCGACTGCGAACGCGCTGGTCACCCACAGTGCGTGGGTCCTAAACCTGCGCACGTGTACATCCATGTGAATGCCCTGATCGGCCGGTTCGCGACCCCTTTGACTGGCACTGCGGGCGCGGTCCGGAGCGACGACTCCGAGGAGATTCGCCCATGCTCGAACCTGACCTCGTGCCGGACGGAAGTGTGGACGGAATCACAGCCTCCCCTAGTGCTCCAGGCGTGGATCAGCCTACCGGGGAGGGCCCGCAATCCCGGCGCCGGGTCCAGCGGACGATCAACTTCGACAGGTCCGTGCTCGAGCGGGCGCGTGCGGCGGCCACCTATCTCGCTTCCTGCGAACCTCAGGCCGGGGTTCGGTCGCTGGCCGACATCGTGAACCCGGCGGTGCTCGCCTACGTGACCGAGTTGGAGGAGCTCTACAACGCCGGGGAACCGTTCCGGCCCGTGCTGAGGATGCCTTCGGGACGACCGGCCAACCGCTGAGCCTTCACAAGTTTGTGAAAGCTGTGTAGCTTCTGAACAATGCTACGGTTCTTGCTGCGTCGCGACCGCGTGGTGCTGAGCGCCTGGGTCGTGCTGATCGCCGGTGTGGTCCTCAGCGTCACCGGCCAGTACAGCCGGATGTTCCCCACACCGGACGCCGCGCTCGCGTTCGCCCGTGACGTGGCGGGCAACGCGGCGCTGACCGCGTTCACCGGGCAGCTGACCGAGCCGACGTTGCCCGGCCTGATCATGTGGAAGATCGCCGACGTCGCGTTCACGCTGACCGCTTTGATGGCGGTGCTGACGGTGGTGCGGCACACCAGGGCCGAGGAGGAGTCCGGCCGTCAGGAGCTGCTGCGCTCGACGCCGGTCTCGCGGCTCGCTCCGCTGGCCACCGCGCTCGGCCTCGCGATGGGCGCTTCGCTGCTGGTAGGCGCCTTGGTCGCGGCGATCGGCGGGGTCCGGTTCGGGGCCGCGGTGGCCGCGCCTGGCCTGGTGTTCGCGGCCGTGGCGGGAGTGGCCGCGCAGCTCACCGAGCGTTCGTCGACGGCTCGGCTGATCGCGTGCGGTGTCCTGGGGGTGACGTACGGGGTGCGGTTCGCGGCGGACGGCAGCGGGGTGCTGTGGCTGCGCTGGTTCTCCCCCAACGGCTGGAGCCACCTCGCTCTGGTGTCGGGATGGGTGCTCGTGGTGCCGCTCGTGGCCGCCGCGGCGTTGACCGCGCTCGCGTTCCGGCTGAACCTGCGCCGCGACTTCGGGGCGGGCGTCGTTCCCGCGCGGCCGGGGAGTGCTGGTGGGGACGTCAGCCTGCCGTGGCGGATGCACCGGACGCAGCTGATCGGCTGGACGGTCGCGTTCGCGTTGGCAGGAGCCACGATGGGCGGGGTGGCGGCGGGGATGCGCGGCACGATCGACGGCGCCGCGCCGGTGATGCGGGAGTTCCTGCGGCGCTACGGGTCCGGCGAGATCGGGGACACGTTGCTGTGGATGGTTCTGATCAGCCTGGGCGGGACCGCGGCGTTGTTCCCGGTGCTGACGGTGCTGCGGATCCGCTCGGACGAGACGAGCGGGCGTGCGGAGCTGCTGCTGTCCACCGCTGTCGGCCGGATGCGGTGGGCCGCGGGGCACGTGGCGGTGGCCGTGACGGGGACCGTGGCGATGATGACGGCCGCGGGGCTCGCGGCTGGGCGTGGGGACCTGCGGGTGCTGACTGCGGCGTGGCTGCAAGTACCACCGGCGTTGACCGTGGGTGCCGTGGCGATGCTCGCGGTGGGTTTCCTGCCCCGTGCCGCGGCGGCGATCTCGTTCGTGATGTGGCTGGCGGTCAACATGTTCGGCGAGATCGTGGGTCCGTCGCTGGGCATCGGGTACGACGTGGCGAACCTGGTGTCGCCGTTCCACTTCCTGCCGCGCGTGCTGACCGGGGAACAGCTCACCGCCGCGCCCCTTCTCGGGCTCGCGGCGGTGGCCGTCCTACTCACTTCCGTTGGGATGGCACGGCTTCGGGTGCGGGACCTCGGTTAGGAGGCGCCGGAGATCCGCCAGAACCAGCCGGTCGAGGCGAGGTCGGCGCCAACGGAACCCTTGCCCCAGAAGTAGTCGTTGTAGTTGCCCAGCCCGCCGGTCGTCGGCTGGTAGACGCCCATCGTCGCCCAGCGGACCGACGCGGGCTGGGTGTCGATGCTGGCCTGCGCCCACGCGTCGCGCACCTTCATCGGGTTGTTCCACCACAGGAACGGCGAGCGCCACATGTAGTGGCCGAACTTGCCGCCGTGGTTGGCGGAGTTGTAGCTGACGGTGGTGAAGCTGTTGATCTGGTGCAGGCCGCGGAAGGCCTGGCCCCAGCGTTGCGCCCACGTCTGGCCGCCGGTGTTGTCCTCGAGGATCAGGCAGGTGAACAGGCTCATCCACTCGACGTCGTTCTGGCCCCAGCGCGCCTCGGTGTTGGCGAGCTTGGTGTCGTTGTGGTTGGAGCAGCCGGAGAAGTAGAAACCGGTGCCGGAACCGTGGCCCTGCCAATAGGTGAGATCGACGTTGTCGGCCCAGTTGGTGTCGTCACCACCGGCGAACGCGGGGTCCTTGAAGTCGCTCTCCCACGCGTTGCCGTCGAGCCAGCTGAAGTCGCGGGTGATGCCGTGGTTGCTCGCCTCGGTGTTGAACGTGCCGATGTTGGCGGCGGTGTTGGGCAGCCCGGCGCACACGCCCGTGCCCTCGCTGCCGACCTGCGTGCCTGCGGCCTGCATCTTGAACTGGGCGTCTTCGCGCGGCGGCTGAACCGGTTGCGGCTCCGGGCGCACGGCACCGACCACGGCGGACACGGTGATGGCCTGTGGAGCGCCTCCGTCGGCGTTGCGTCCGGCGCAGCGGAACGACGGCTCGAGCCTGTCGATCTTCTCGTCGAGCCCCGGTGCCACGTAGACGTAGCTGACTTCCGGCTTCACCTCAGCGCCGAGGTATTCCTGGCACAGCTTGGCGCCGTACGCGAGGTCGTTCACCTTGACGGTGCCGGCCTTGTCGTAGGTGCGCGCGGCGTGGCTGACCGCCGTCACGCCCAGCGCGTCGAACGAGACGCGGATGTTCGCTCCTTCACCCTCCAGCGGGATGCCATCGAGCTGGAACGTGTACGACACGCTCGTGTCGAGGTTGGCCGTGAGTGCGTTGCGCCCGTTGGCATCCGCCAGCTCGAACGTCGTGTACTGGGCAGTCGGCGTGGCGTTCGCGGGAAGCACACCTGCTGCGCGGAGGCCTTCCTGCGCGCGCTTGGCCGCCTCGTCCGCGGGGATCGTCTTGATGCGCTTGAGGGCCTCGGTGTCGAGCGCGGTCTGCGTGGTCGCGTTGCCGTCCTCGTCCGGCCTGCCCTGTCCTTTGTCGACGGTCGGCAGGTACTGGTAGCGCTGCTCGTCCGCGAAGGAGACCTCGCCGAACTCGGACCTCTGGACGTCCTTGAGCCCGAAGGCTCGTTGCAGCCGTTGCGCCTGCTCATGGTCGAGACCTGCGCTCGTCACCCCGTAGACGGGGAGCTCAGTCACGTCGGCGGTCGCGACTCCGACCGCTCCCGCGGTGATGAGGCTGGACAAGGCCAGCACCACGGTCAGCTTGCGTTGCATGTCTTTTCCCCTCCCTTGGAGACGACCGGCTGCAGGGGCAGGCCGTCTGACAGGAGGATCTGGCGGTTTCGGCCGTGATACCGGCAGCACCTTGCTGGAACTGCGACGCCACTCGAACGGCTGAAATTCTGTAACGCCACTGGACCACGGGCGAACTCAGAAGCGGACACCGGGGTATTTGATGCCGGCTCCGGTGTTCAGCACGACCACCTCGTCGTCCGCCTTGAGCCAGCCGTCCTTGCGGAGAGTCCGCACGGCGCTGATGGTTGCGGCGCCTTCCGGGCACAGGAAGACGCCTTCCAGTCGCGCGCACTCCGCGCGGTCTTCGAGAATCTCCCCATCGTCCACAGCTGTTGCCGTGCCGTCGGTTTCCCTGATGGCTTGCAGGATAATGAAGTCCCCCAACGGTTTCGGCACGTTGATGCCGAACGCGCTGGTGTAGGCGTCGTCCCAGAACGTCGATTCGGCCGCGCCCTCGTTGAAGGCACGCACGATCGGGGCGCAGCCGGTGGACTGAACGGCGACGAGGCGCGGCAACGGTCCTTCGATCCAGCCGAGCTCGCGCATTTCGTTGAGCGCCTTGTGAATCCCGATCAGCCCGACACCACCGCCGGTCGGGTAGACGATCACGTCAGGGACGCGCCACCCGAGCTGTTCGACGATCTCGTAGCCCATCGTCTTCTTACCTTCGATGCGATAGGGCTCTTTGAGGGTGGAGGCGTCGAAGAGGTCCACGTCGGCGATGGCCTTGGCGGCGTCCGCGATGGTGCCCGGCACGATCCGGAGCTCGGCGCCGCTCGCCTCGACCTCCTCGCGGGTGATCAGCGGGGCGTCCTCCGGCATGGCGATGACGCTGCGCATACCGGCGCGCGCGGCGTACAGGGCCCAGGCGGCGCCCGCATTGCCGTTGGTCGGCATCTTGATGCCCTTGACGCCGAGCTCTTTGGCCCTCGCCACCCCGACGGCCGCGCCACGAGCCTTGAAGGAGCCGGTCGGGATGAGCGACTCGTCCTTCATGAGGATTTTCGCGTCGATCGCCCTGCTCAGGGCGGGCAGCGGGACCAGCGGGGTCATGCCCTCGCCGAGGCTGAAGGCCGGGTCGGGGTCGCGAACCGGGAGGACGTCGCGGTAGCGCCACAGCGAGTTTTCCGCGGTGGGACGGGACACGCGCGCGAGGTCGTAGCGAGCCAGCAGCGGCGAGGCGCACTCGCGGCAGAGGTTCTGGACGGCGTTGGCGTCGTGACGCAGGCCGCAGCGAGCGCATTCCAGATGTGAGAGCACAAGACCATCAGTACAGGCGAACGAGCCTGCAGATTTACCCCCGAAAGTACTAACGCTTCTCCCCGTTCGGGTGAGAACATCGGGATCCCTGCTCCTGCCCCTTGAGGAGAGTTATGCGACGACTCACAGCCAAGGCCCTGTTCGCCGCTGTCCTTTTCGCCGCCGCGATTCCCGCCGCTCCAGCCGCCGCCGACACCCAGACCAGCGGATACATCGTCCTGCTGAAGGACGGCGTTGGCGTGTCGAGCGTGACCAACCTGCTCGGCGTCACCGTCGACAACGTGTACGAGTCGGCAGTGCGCGGCTACTCGGGCCGCATGACCGCCGCCACGGCGGCACGCCTCGCCCGTGACCCGCGAGTCGCGCTGGTGCAGCCGGACGGCGTGGCCTCCATCGCCGCACAGTCGGTGCCGACGGGGATCAACCGCATCGACGCCGAACTGAGCCCGACCGCCCGGATCAACGGCACGGACGAACGCGTGAACGTCGACGTCGCCGTGATCGACACCGGCGTCGACCTCGACCACCCCGACCTCAACGTGAACACGGCGGGAGCGAAGAACTGCTCCACCGGCCGCAGCGCTGACGACGGCAACGGCCACGGCACCCACGTGGCGGGCACCATCGGCGCGCTCGACAACGGTTCCGGCGTCGTCGGCGTCGCCCCCGGCGCCCGCATCTGGCCGGTCCGCGTGCTCAACAACCAGGGCAGCGGCTCGTTCTCCGGGATCATCTGCGGCATCGACTACGTCACCGCGCACGCGAGTGAGATCGAGGTCGCGAACATGAGCCTCGGCGGGTCCGGCAGCGACAGCGCCTGCGGGTCCAACAAGGACGCGATGCACGAGGCGATCTGCCGTTCGGTGTCCGCCGGCGTGACGTACGTCGTGGCCGCCGGCAACAGCGCCGCGAACTCCTCGACCTTCGTGCCGGCCACCTACGAGGAAGTCATCACGGTCAGCGCACTGGCCGACTTCAACGGCCAGCCGGGCGGCGGGGCGGCGTCGACGTGCCGCGCCGACGTGGACGACACGTTCGCCGACTTCTCCAACTACGGCGCCGATGTGGACATCATCGCGCCGGGCGTGTGCATCCAGTCGACCTGGAAGGGCGGCGGCTACAACACGATCTCGGGTACGTCGATGGCCAGCCCGCACGTCGCGGGCGCGGCGGCGCTGTACAAGTCGACCCACCCGAGCGCGTCTCCTGCGACCGTGAAGTCCGCTCTGCGGTCGGCCGGTACCAGCAACTGGAACACCGCGACCGACCCGGACAGCACGCACGAACCGCTGTTGAACGTCGCGACGTTCTGATCGTGTGAACGGTGCCGGGCTCCCCGCCCGGCACCGTCCTCTGTGGGCTCAGATCGTGCCGATCTCGTTCCTGATCACCTGGTGCAGCACGGGATCGAGCCGTTCCACGACGGAGATGTGCTCGGGCACGTCGAGGTTCTCCAGCACGTACACACGCAGGCCGTACCTCGTGTCCTCCCACGGTGGAGGCTCGAGCGCCCAGGCCTCCCGAACGATCCGCAGCAGCCGGGCCACCAGTTCCTCGTCCATCGGGTCGGCGTCGAGCGCGGGCCGGATCAGCGGGTACCACAGGACGTCGCAGGCGATCTCGAGCGGCCAGACCGCGTGCAGCTCCCGGTCCTGCTCGATCGCCTCGTCGATCTCGTGCTTGAGCCGTTCCGCGAAGAACGGACGGCATTCCGGCAGGTTCCTCCAGAGGAAGTCGCCGAGAAGCCCGAGGCTCCACGACATCTTCTCGCCCGGATCGGAGCTGCTGAACGCGGCTTCCAGCGGGCTGCCACCACGGACCGGGACGGCGGGTCCGCCGGGGAGGTGGATCCACACCCGGTCGTCGTCTTGCTCGGACATGAGCCAATGATCAGGGCGGATGAGCCGGCATGTAAGCCGGATCCTGTTCATGGGACTCGCGTCCCACTTGGCGGCCATCCATCTGGGCCTGCCGTCGCCGACAGGCTCTAGCGGCCTACCCGCGAGCATCGGACGGGCAGCCCTCGAACGCTCGCGCAGGCACTTTCGTGCCCTCTTGGCCTTGCTCCGGGTGGGGTTTACCTAGCCGCCCCAGTCACCTGGGGCGCTGGTGGTCTCTTACACCACCGTTTCACCCTTACCCCGGCTCACGCCGAGGCGGTCTGCTTTCTGTGGCACTGTCCCGAGGGTCGCCCCTGGTTGCCGTTAACAACCACCCTGCCCTGTGGAGTCCGGACTTTCCTCGACAGTCTCCTGCCGCGGCCGCCCTGCCGACTCATCCGCGCCCACCAGGATATCCCAGCGTCTGGGACTGGTTGTTCACCGGTCCGGACGTTGGTTCACTCACAGCCATGACACGACGTCGCCACGTCGACTACGGCCGCGTGGCAGCAAGCCTGTGTTGCCTCCGCTGAGCGCGCTTTCTCTCACCCGCGACCTCAGGGAGTGCTTGCCATGTCCGATCTGCTGATCATCTCCGGCGCGCCGTCCCCCGCCGCGCCGACCGGTGTCGTGGTGTCGCACGTGTCCGCGGTGCTGAAGGCCGCTGGACACCACGTGTCGTTGCTCGACGTGCGGTCTCTGCCCACGTTGTCGCTGCTCACCGAGGACCTGCGCGACCCGGAGATCGCCACCGCGGTGAGCAGCGTGCTCTCCGCCGACGGCGTCGTGGTCGCCTCACCCGTCTACCGCGCCGCCTACAGCGGGCTGGTCAAGGCATTGCTCGACCTGCTGCCGAAGAAGGCGCTGCGTGGGCGCGCGGTGCTCCCGTTGGCGACGGGCGGCAGCCAGGGGTTTCTGGTGGCCATGGACTACGCGCTGCATCCGCTTCTCGCGGCCAAGGGCGCGGACCAGGTGGTGCGCGGCGAGTTCGTGCTGGACAAGAACGTGGGTTCACCCGATGCGGCCGCCGCCCTGGAGGCAGCGGCCGACCGGTTCGTCCTGGCGTTGACGCCCCGCCTGCGGAAGGTCAGCTGAGCCGGTTCGGAATCACGTGGACGCTGCTCATGTCGGAGTTGTGCTTGGCCTCCGACCGTCGCGAGTCGGTCAATCCGGTGGCCACACCCTGCACCGCGCCCGTTTCCCCGCCGAGCCATTTCACGAGCACGTACGCGTTGAATCGCGGCGCACAATCTTTCCGGACCACGAGGCCTGATTTCTTCAAAGGCACGACGACGTGGTGCACCCAATAGGGGGTGTCCAGGACAACGCTGGTCGAAGTGTCGCTCTGGCAGAGCGTCCCGTCGGCTTTCCACTGGTTCACGATGAGCGTGAAAGACGCCTTGGACGTCTTCGTCTTGTCGCATTGACCGGTGGTGTGGCAGATCATGTATTCGGCGTCCGCGACCACGTCCAGGCTCTGGGTGTCCGCCGGCACGTCGGACAACGGCAACAACGGCTGCCGGACGACCGGGTTCGCGGCGTCAACCTTGTACAGGCCGGGCGGAGTGCTCGCCTGGATCGCCTTGCCGGCGAAGACGACCGCCTTGAGCGAGCCGCTCACGAGGCGAAGCGTCGAGTCGTCCCAGCCCAGCGACGCCGTGCGGATGAACGCGGTGCAGGTGACACGGGTCGCGACACCGGGGTGCACCAGCTGGCTGGTGGTCAGCGTGAGGTCCTCGAACTGCGGCTTTCCGCTGCCCCGCTGGTACACGTTCTGGCCCAGCACCACGTTCTTGCTGCCACCGGCCCACTTGCACACGATCTCGTTGTCGAACAACGAGCGGATCGTCACGTCGTTGACCCTCATCACCGAGACGAGCTGGGCGGTCTGGGTGGCGGTCGTGTCGAAGGTGACCTCGCCGAGCGCCACGACGTTCTGGTCGCTCGTGCCGTCCTTCGGGACGCCCGGCCCCAGCACGGTCTGCGGCTGGAAGGTGACACTCGTGGCCGCTGATGCCGCCGGCACGTTCAGGGCCACCATCGCCATTGTCATGGCGGCGACCAGGGACAGGGCCTTTCTCACGCTGACCTCCCGTTTTCCCGGCCGCACCTCACGGCCGGAAAACAAGCTACCGAGGCGCCCTACACGTCCCCTACAAAGCATTTCCGGGAATTGTCAGCCCAAGTGCGACGTGTCGTTCACGAGCTTCACCGACGCGTGCCCGTCCGGGTAGAACTCGGCAATCGACACACCCGTCAGATCGAGGTGCATCCGGAACAGGAACTGCGGCCCGACGTCAAGGGCTTGACGGAGAAGCGTCTTGATCGGCGTGACGTGACTGACGAGCACCAACGTCTTGCCGCCGTACCGCGCGATGATCTCCGTGCGCGCCTTCCTCACCCTGGCGTTGACCTCGTCGAAGCTCTCGCCTTCCGGTGGTTGGACGCTCGTGTCTCCCAGCCAGCGGCGGTGGATCTCCGGGTCCTGCTGCGCCGCCTCGGCGAACGTCAGCCCTTCCCACGTGCCGAAGTCGGTCTCGATGAGCCCCTGGTGGGTGACGACCTCCAGACCGGTCTTCTCCCCGAGCTTCTGAGCGGTCTGCGCCGCACGTTGCAACGGCGACGAGATGATCCCCGCGATACCGTCCATTTTGGACAGACGTTGCGCCGCCTTCTCCGCCTGCTGCAGCCCGAGCTCGGTGAGCAGGTGGTCGCCCCGCCCGGAGTAGCGCCGTTCGACGGACAGCTTGGTCTGCCCGTGCCGCAACAGGATCAACCGCGTGGGCTCACCGACCGCGCCACTCCAGTGCGGCTGCTTGTCGCCTTCTTGGGTTTTGTTCTCTTGGGTTTTGTTCCCCGCCCCGTCCATCGCCTCGTTGGCGAGCCGGTCAGCCTGCCGGTTGCGCTCCCGCGGAATCCACTCGTACGTGATGGCCTTGAAGGACCGCGCGAGGGCCTGCGCCTCCCGTGCGAGCGGTTGCATGGACGGGTGCTTGATCTTCCAGCGCCCCGCCATCTGCTCGACGACGAGCTTGGAGTCCATCCGCACGTCAACGGTCTCGGCGTTGAGCTCCTGCGCCGCCCTGAGCCCGGCGATCAGCCCCTGGTACTCCGCCACGTTGTTGGTGGCGACGCCGATGAACCCCTTGCGCTCAGCCACTGTTTCGCCACTGAGCTTGTCGCGGACAACGGCCCCGTACCCGGCCGGCCCGGGGTTGCCCCGCGACCCGCCATCAGCCTCGACGATCACCTTCACCGGCCGATCGTAGCCCCGCGTTCAGGGCCCGCAGACCGCCATGTACGATGATCGCACCAGTCTGGGTGGCGGAATGGCAGACGCGCTAGCTTGAGGTGCTAGTCCCCGAAAGGGGGTGGGGGTTCAAGTCCCCCCTCGGACACTGAACACGCGAAGAGGTCGTCTCAAAGGCGGCCTCTTTTGCTTTGCGTAGCGAGGTCAGCTGGTTGAGCCCGAGCCGGCGTCGCCGACAAGCAGGTCGATGACCTCCGGCAGCTCACCACGCAACTTCGCGACGGTCTCGGTGTTGCCGGCGAGGTGGTGAAGAAGTGCTCGCTGGAAGACGCCGTCGAGCGTCACGTAGGCGGCGGCCGGCGAGCTCGCGGGCTCGCCGGCTCGCAACTCGGCGTAGCGGCTGATCACCCGCCACACCATGGCTTCGCGGTGACTGTCGATCTCCAGCACGTCCGCGCGGAAGGACTCGTCGAACAGGCTCTGGTTGCGCAGGTCGTACCAGAGCCGGTGCAGTGTCGCGTCCTGGCCGAGGGTGTCGAAGAACATCGCCACGAACTCGTCGCGCAACTGTTCCGGCGTGGTCGCGCTGGCCACCACCTCGTCGTACCGGGTCACGCAGACCACCTCGTACTGGCGGACCGCCTCGGTGATCAGGTCGCGCTTGTCCGCGAAGTAGTAGTGCAGGACACCGTGGGAGAACTCGGAGTTCTGCGCGATCTCCCGCAGGCTCGTCCTGGCGTAACCCAGCTCGGCCAGCGTGTGCAGCGTCGCCACCGCGAGCTCCGTCCGCCGGGCGTCGAACTTGTCGACCTGCCGGCGGGCGATCCGGTCCTGCTTGCTCTCAGCGACGTCGGTCACAGCCCGGATCCTATCGTTCACGGCCGCTGTGCCTGACCAGTCGTCCAATAAATCTTGGACAGTCGTCAAGGAAAAACTTGACGACTGTCAAGTTCTAGCTAGGGTGTGAGCCAACTCACCGAGGAGGCGACTCAATGACGAGTTATCAGCTGAACGGGCGAAAAGCGCTGGTCACGGGCGGTGCGCGTGGGCTTGGCGCCGGCATGGCCGAGGCTCTGGCCGCGGCCGGCGCGGCGGTCCTGATCGGCGACGTCCTGGAGGAGGAGGGCAAGCAGACCGCCCAGGCGCTGCGTGACTCGGGCGCGACAGCCGAGTTCGTGCCGTTGGACGTCACCGACGACGCGAGCTGGGCGTCAGCGGTCAGCACCGCGATCGACGCGATCGGCGGGCTCGACATCCTGGTGAACAACGCGGGCATCGAGATCACCAGTCTGATCACCGAACTCGACCCCGCCGACGTGCGCAAGATGCTGGACGTCAACGTGCTCGGCACCGCCCTCGGCATGAAGCACGGACTGCGTGCCATGCGTCCGAGTGGTGCGGCGGGCAACGGCGGCTCGATCATCAGCGTCGCGTCGGTCGCCGCGACCATCGCCTTTCCCGGGATCAGCGTGTACTCGGCGACGAAGTCCGCCATCGACAGGCTGACCAGGGTGGCGGCCGCCGAGTCGGGCAAGCTCGGGTACGGCGTGCGGGTGAACTGCATCTACCCCGGCCTCACACCCACCGCGATGGGTAACCAGCTCGCCGTGGACTGCGCTGAACTCGGCCTTTTCCCCTCGCCGGAAGCGGCTGCGGGAGCGGTGGTGGAGCTGACTCCGCTCGGGCGGCTGGGGCAGGTCGACGACATGGCCGACGCGGTGGTGTTCCTCGCGTCCGACGCGTCCAAGTTCATCACCGGTGCAGGTCTTCCGGTCGACGGTGGAATGGGGATGTGACCACTGTGCCCACGGACAAGCCAGTCGTCGTCTACGGCGCCTCCGGCTACACCGGACGCCTGATCTGCGAGTACCTGCGCGAGTACGGGGTGCCCTTCCTCGCCGCGGGCCGGGACGGCAAGCGGGTCAAGGAGGCCGTCGACGCGGTGCCCGGCATCGACACGGTCTCCTACGAGATCGCGGAGGTGGAGCACACCGAGGCGGCGCTGACCGAAGCGTTCACCGGAGCCAAGGTCGTGCTGAACACCGTCGGCCCGTTCTCCCGCTACGGCCACGAAGCGGTGCGAGCGAGCCTGAACGTCGGTGCGCACTACACCGACACCAACGGCGAGCAGGACTGGATGATCGACGCCGATGCCCGGTACGGCGCCGAGTTCGCGAAGCAGGGTCTGCTGCTCTCCCCCGGCATCGCGCAGATGTACACGGTCGGCGAGATCGCCGCGCAGATCTGCCTGGAGACGCCCGGACTGGACACTTTGGACATCGGGGTGTTCTGGAAGGGTTATCCCACAGTCGCCTCCACCAACACGATCCTCACCAACGCCGCGTTCGCGAAGGCTTACCACCTCGAGCAGAACGAGTACGTGGAATGGCCGGCGGACGCCGGCCTGTACGAGCTCGTCGTGCCGGGGCAGCACGAGCTGGGCCTGGCGCTGCCGTGGGGCGGCACGGCGCATCCGGTGTGGTTCAAGAAGGATCCCAGGGTGGCGTCCGTGCGCGCGCTCGGCGGCGTGTTCAACCGGCCGTTGATGCTTGGTGTGCCGCAGATCGTCACCGCCGCCCTCCAGCAGATGGAGGGCAAGTCGGACGAGGAGAAGTACCGGATCGTCGACGACTTCTCCGCACAGGTGCGCAGTGAGATGCCGCCGAGGGAGAACCCGCGGATCAACATCTCGCTGGACTCCGTGCACGCGTCCGGCCCACTTGGGAGGGCGCACTGCGTCATCCACGGCAACTGCAACTACAAGCAGACGGCGTTGCTGAACGTGCACGCCGCCGTACATCTGTTGCAGGACGCCCCCAGGAGGGTCGGCTTCGCCTCCGGCTGTCAGGCGTTCGGCCACCGGGAGCTGCTGGGCACCCTTCGATCGTTCGGCCTGGTGCTCGACCCCGTCTTCGAAGTGCACCGCTGATGCGGCTGTGCGACTACCTCGACAAGGGCGCGTCGCTCGATGGCGACGCGCCGTGCCTGACCATCGGCGGCGTTTCCACGAGCTACGCCGACGTGCGGCAACGCTCCCGCACGATCGCGGGAGCGTTGCAGGACAGCGGAATCGGCCGGGGAGACCGCGTCGCGGTGCTCTCCGCGAACGACCCGCTCGCCCTCACCTGCGTGTTCGGCATCTCGCGCGCGGGTGCGGTGTGGTGCCCGGTCAACCCCCGCAACGAGGCCGCGGAGAACCGGGAGCTGCTCGACCTGTTCGGCTGCCGGTGCCTCTTCTTCCAGGAGAAGTTCGCTCCGCTCGTCCACCGCATCCGCGACGACCTGCCGGCGCTGACCACGCTGGTGTGCCTGGACGGCGAGGTGGAGGGCGCGATCGGGTTCGCCGACTGGCTGGCACGGCACGGCCGGGAACCGGAGCCGGTGACCGTGGCGGACGACGACCTCTGCGTGCTGGCGGGAACCGGTGGCACGACCGGGCGGCCCAAGGGTGTGCGGTTGACGGGGCACAACCTGGAGACCGCGACCGCGCTGACCCTGATGAGCTACCCGTTCGGCGATCGCCCGCGCTACCTGGCGCTCGCCCCGCTCACGCACTCGGCGGGCGTCCTCACGTTCCCGATCATGGCCAAGGGCGGCGAGACCGTGATCATGCCGGTGCCGGACCTCGGCGAGTTCCTCCGGTTGATCGAGCGGCATCGGATCACCCACGCGTTCCTGCCTCCCACCGTGATCTACGGCCTGCTCGACCATCCGGCCCTGGACTCGACCGACCTCAGTTCCCTGCGCTGTCTCTGGTACGGCGCCGCGCCGATGTCCCCGGTGCGGCTGACCGAGGCACTGCACCGGATCGGGCCGGTGATGGGTCAGCTGTTCGGCCAGACCGAAGCGCCGAACATGATCGCCACACTCGCCCCCGCCGACCACTTCCTGCCGGACGGCTCGATCGCGACCGCGCGGCTCTCCTCGGCGGGCAAGCCGACTCCGCTGACCCAGGTCGCGATCATGGATCAGGACGGGGCGCTGCTGCCGGCGGGGGAACGCGGTGAGATCGTCGTCCGCGGGCCGCTGGTGATGGCCGGGTACCACGAGAACCCCGCGGCCACCGCCGAGGTGAGCGGGCACGGCTGGCACCACACCGGCGACATCGGTTACCTCGACGAGGACAACTACCTCTACATCGTCGACCGCGCCAAAGACATGATCATCACCGGCGGCTTCAACGTGTACTCGGCCGAGGTCGAGCAGGCGTTGCAGGCTCATCCCGCGGTCCAGGACAGCGCCGTGGTCGGACTGCCTGACGACAAGTGGGGCGAACGGGTGACCGCGGTCGTGCAACTACGCGCCGCCGGCCACGCGGACGCCGCCGAGCTCACCGCGTTCGTGAAGGATCGGTTGGGCGGAGTGAAAACGCCCAAGCAGGTGGAGATCTGGCCGGACCTGCCGCGGTCCAAAGTGGGCAAGGTGCTCAAGGCCGAGATCCGAGAACGGCTCGCCAAGGGCTGAGCGGCGAGAGTCGGTACGCGCTGGTTCCCGCCGCGTCGAGTGGTGTTCACCCGGAAGCAGAACTCGTTCCATCAGCGGCGGCTAGACACTGTGCGTGCCCACCACCGCCCAGGGTCCGCGTGTGAGCGCAGAGAAGAGAGTCCGATGAAGCGATCGACGCTGTCCGTTCTGCTGGCACTGCTCGTGACCGTCGTGGCAAGCCCGCTGCCGGGTGCGGTCGCGGCGGGCGGCGGAGTGCAGCCGCTCGAACGTGCCCACGCGCACAACGACTACGAACACGACCGCCCGCTGGCCGACGCCCGCAGCCGCGGGTTCACGTCGGTGGAGGCCGACGTGTGGCTGGTGGACGGGGAACTTCGCGTGGCGCACGACCTGGCCGACGCGCGACCGGGCCGTACGCTGCGCAGCCTCTACCTCCAGCCGCTCGCCAAGCTCGTGCGAGCGAACAGGGGCAGCGTCTACCCGCACTGGCGCGGTTCCTTCCAGCTGCTCGTCGACATCAAGAGCGACGGACCGGCGACGTACCGGGCCGTGGACGAGGCACTGCGCGAGTTCCGTCCGATGCTCACCCAGTGGGTCAACGGCCGGGAACGAGGTGGCGCGGTCGAGGTGGTCATCAGCGGGAACCGGCCGCGGGAGGACATGCTCGCCCAGCGGGTTCGGCTGGCCGGGTACGACGGGCGTCTGAGCGATCTCGGCGGTGGTGCCCCGGCCACGTTCATGCCGCTCGTCAGCGACAACTGGACGAAGAACTTCACGTGGCAGGGAGTCGGCCCCGTTCCGGTGTCCGAGCGGGAGAAGCTCCGCCGCATCGTGTCGCAGGCACACGCGGCCGGGTACCGGGTGCGGTTCTGGGCCACACCGGACACGGCGGGAGAACCGCGGGAAGCGGTGTGGCGCGAGCTGCTCGCGGCCGGCGTCGACCACATCAACACCGACGACCTCGCAGGACTGCGCGAGTTCCTCTTGGCGAACGACCCCGCCGAGCGGCACGCGGCCTGAGCCCGGGAAAGTCCCCGACGCCAGGGCGGATGCTCGCTTCGAGCGTCCGCCCTTTCGTCGTCACGGGGACGGCGGCGCCGACGCCAAAGCGCACATCCAGGAACCCGTGCAGTCCATCCACTCCGTCAGCCCTCACGGCGCCGATAGGGCCGGTAGCCGACGGCGTCGCCGTTGTAGGGGTAGTCGACGACGCGGTGGATCGTGCCGTGACCGCTGCACTGCTCATAGGTCCAGTACCGACCACGGGCAGGGTCCGCCCAGCTCACGAAGATCGTTACGTGTCGCGCCGTGTGGTCGCCTCGCGCGTCGATCAGCAGATCGCCCGGCAGAAGGTCGTTCTTGTCGATCTGGCGGCTGATACCGGCGAGCTCGACGCTGTTCAGGCCGCCGTGCGGATCAAGGGGTCGGCCCGGCAGTCCCCAGGCCATCGAGGCGAAGCCGGAGCAGTCGGTGCGGTAGGTCCCGTACTCGTTGGTGTGGAAGCCGGTTTGGCTGTACGGGACGCTGGACCAGCTGGCCGCGCGGGCGAGGATCTCGTTCATCGTCTCCACCAGTGCAACGCCGGACGGGCCACGACCGGTGGGGTCGTGGCCCGTCTGTGGATGGATCAGTAGTTCGTCAGCTGGAACTCGGTGACGCCGCTGGTCTGTTCGACCCAGGCGCCGTACGGGCCGCCTTCCTTCACGGTCAGCGAGCCGTTGGCGCGCAGGGCACCGATGCGGCCGGTCTTGGCGTCGACCTCGATCGCCTGCGCGTCGGACATCTGGTTGATCCAGCCGGCGAAGAGGTTGCCCTGCTTCACCGTGGCCAGGCCGTCGTTGAACACCACGCCGATGTAGTCGCCGGAGAGGTCGAAGTCCTTGACGTTGCTCGTCTGCTCGACCCACGAGCCGTACAGGCCACCCTCCTTGACGGTCAGCGTTCCATTGGTGCGCAGGGCACCGATGCGGTCGCCGGCCGCGGAGATCTCCAGGTCCGCGACGCCACCGAGCTGTGAGGTCCAGGACTCGTAGAGGTTGCCCTTCTTCACGAAGGCGGTGCCGTCGGTGGACACCACGCCCAGGTAGTCACCGGAGAGCTCGACCTCCGTGGCGCCGTTCATCTCCTCGACCCAGAGGCCCTGCACGCCGCCTTCCTTCACCGCGACGGTGCCGTCGGTGCGGACGATGCCGACCCGGCCCTTGCTCGACTCCAGCGAGAAGTCCTTGACACCGCTCGCCTGGTGGAACCAGCTCTGGTGGAGGTTGCCCTGCTTGACGTGCAGATCGCCGGACGAGGTCAGCACACCGATCATGTCACCGTCCACTTCGGACTTGACGATGCCGCCGCCGTGCTCGAGAACCCAGTTGTCGTAGAGGTTTCCTTCCTTGACGTGCACGGAGGTGTCGGCGAACCGGACACCGATGCGCGAGAACGTCGGGCGGGTCGTGCCGGCACCGGCCGGGCTGACGAACGCGGAGATGGTCTGGCCGGCGATCACCTGACCGACTCGGCCGCCGCCGGTGGCGTACTGGACGGTCGACGACAGAGGACCGCTGCCGCCGAAGTTGCCGTTGATCGTGCGGATCGTGCCGTTGGAGTAGACCGAGTCGACCAGCGAGACGTGGTCGGCGCGACCGCCTCCGTGGTAGTTGAGCACCACCGCGTCACCGAGCTGCGGGACGTAGGACGGGTCGGTGTGCAGCGTGCCGTACAGCTCGCCGTAGCGGTAGAAGCTGCCTGCCGCCGCACTGAGCCGGTCGGCGTTGATGTTGCGGTTGCCCCACACCCATCTCGCGAAGTCCGAGCACCAGGCGTGTTCCAGCCGGCAGCTGTCCATGTACCCGGTGCCGCCGAGACTGTTGGTGCTGCAGGTGTTCTTGTTCAGGTTCGCGGCCGCCAGGTCGCGGATGTCGGTCCGGGTGTCGGCGCTGGCCGGAATGATGCCGAGCAGAGCCAGGACGGATGCGGCGAGGACTGCGGTGACGGTGCGCTTCGAGGTGGTGTTCATGACGTTCTCCTTGGCCTGGTGAGCTGGTCGAGGGGTCAGCGGGTGCACTTGATCGAGCTCTCCGGCACCGGGAGCGATCCGCCGTTGAAGTAGGCGAGGGCCTTCTTGTAGGAGGCGCAACGGTTCAGCGACTCGGTCGGGTCGAGGTCGTAGGAGTAACCGATCGCCCGGCCCACACCGCCCATGTCGTAGGCGTCCGCGGAAGCGTTGATGTTGCGAGCCACCGTCCAGTACCAACGGGCGATCTTGGCGCTCCACTCCAGCGACGCCGCGTCGCCGGGGTTGTTCAGGAAGTCGTGGCCGAGGTGGTTGCCGGCCGCGCGGTAGTTGAAGTCACCGGTCAGCTGGATGAAGCCACGGCCCTTGTAGACCGCGCCGTTGCCGGCTTCACCTGCGTTGTAACGGAAACCGCTCTCGTGCTTGAGCGTCGCCAGGAACGCCGCCTTGCGCGTCGGCGTCGTGATACCGGCCGCCTGCATCTCGGCGTTCAGGCTCGGCAGTCCGGCGGCGACGGTGTCGGTGGCGTAGGCACTGCCGTAGATGTTGACGATGTCCTGCTGGGACACGTGCTGCCCCGCCTGGTTGCCGACCGCGGCGGCCAGCCGGAAGCTCTGCACGCCGCCGTACTGGTTGAGCCACGAGCCGTAGAGACCGCCTTCCTTGACGGTCACCACCCCGCCGGTGGTCAGCACGCCGATGCGGTCACCGGCGATCTGCAGGTCCGCCACACCCGAGGTCTGGTTGACCCAGGTCGAGTAGAGGTTGCCCTCCTTGACGGTGGCGAGGCCGTCCTTGGTGACGACACCGATCATGGAACCGGACAGTTCGAGCTTGCTGACGTTGCTGATCTGCTCGACCCAGTTCGACCACAGGTTGGACTCCTTGACCGCCACCGTGCCGTCGGTGCGCAGCACACCCACGCGGTCCGCGGACAGCTCGAGGTCGGCGACGCCACCCAGCTGGTCCACCCAGGGCGAGTAGAGGTCGCCTTCCTTGACCGTGGCCAGACCGCTGTCGAAGACGACACCGAGCCGGTTGCCGGACAGCTCCAGGTCCTTGACCCCACTGGTCTGCTCGACCCAGGTGGCGTTGAGGTTGCCCTCCTTGACCGCGACCGACGAGTCGTCGCGCAGCACACCGATCCGGTTCGCGGTGAGGCGGAAGTCCTTCACCCCGTGCGCCTGTTCTGTCCAGTCGGCCCAGAGGTTGCCCTCCTTGACGAACAGCTTGTGATCGGTCGTCAGCACACCGATCCGGTCACCCGCGATGTCGAACTTCTCGACACCGCCACCCATCTCCTCCACCCAGCTCGCGTAGAGGTTGCCTTCCTTGACCAGCACCGCGCCGTTGCTCAGCACACCCAGCCGGTGGGCACCGGAGGAAAGCTCCCCGGCGGTGGCCGTCGTCTGCATCGAGGTGAACGCGATTCCGGTGATCACAGTGGCCGCGGTGAGGCGACCGAGCGCATTCTTGAACGAGAACATCATCGGCTCCTTGCAGGAATTGTGTGAATGGTGTTTCTCCGAAGCGGAATTCACGCGCCCGGCGCGGCGAGACCGATCTGCTGCACCTGCGCGGCCTGGACGACGAAGGAGCCCTGAGTGCCCACCTTCACCGCCGCGGTGCCGTCGGCGTGCAGCACGCCGATGCGGTCACCCGCGAGCTCGATCGCGGAGGTACCGGTCGCCTGCTCCGACCAGGCCCCGAACAGACCGTCCTTGACCATCGCCGCACCGCCGGTGAGGACCACGCCGATGCGGTCGCCGGCCAGCGCCAGCTTCTTCGCTCCACCGACCTGCTCCGTCCAGGAGCCGAAGAGGCCGTCCTTCACGGCGACGGATCCGTCGGTGCGCACGACGCCGACGCGGGTGCCGGTCAGCTCCAGGTCCGCGGCCCCGCCGATCATCGCCACGAAGGCCGCGTCGAGGCCGCCCTCCTTGACCTGCGCGGTTCCGTCCGCGGTCACGATGCCGACCCGGTTGTTCGTCAGCTCGAAGTCCGTGACACCCGCAGCCTGCTCGACGAAGGCACCGAACATGCCTTCCTTGACAGCGAGGGTGCCGTTGGTGAGCAGAACGCCGATCCGGTTTCCGGCCAGCCGGAAGTCCTTCACCCCCGACGCCTGGGCGACCCACGCGGCGTCGAGCCCGCCCTCCTTGACGAGCAGCCGGCCGTCGATGGTCAACGCGCCCACGAGGTCACCCGCGACCTCGAATTTTCGCAAGTCGCCGAGCTGCGTCGTCCAGGCCGCGTAGGGGGAGCCCTGCTTGACCGACAGCTGGCCGTTCTGCAGCACCGCGATCCGGTCGGCTCCGGCGGGCAGCTCTCCCGCAGAGGCGGCCATCTGGCTGCCGGCCAACGCGATTCCGGTGATCAGCGAAGCGGCGATGATGCGACCGAGAATGTTCTTCATTGTCCCCACCCTGTTTCTCTCATCGGCTTGTTCCTTGCGATGAGAGAAGATTGGCGGGGACGCCTGAAAGAAACCTCAAGCATCTTCTAAAAGCCGGGTACCTGCACTTTTAGTGGTTTCTAAAAGTTTTCCAAAACCCGCGCGGTGACGGCCGGGACACGGCGTGGCTCATGAGCCTCCCGGCACCCGTGCAGCCCGAAGACGCCCTTCGCCTCGGCCCACGCCGCGCTTCGCCGCGATCGGCTCGCCGACGGCCGTCCACGCGTCGCCGCCACGAGGAACGCCACCGACGCC
>NZ_VSRL01000014.1 GCF_012184385.1 Lentzea indica | reverse complement strand
CGGCCACGCGCCGGGGCCCTGCGACGCGAGCACGCGCTCGGCGACCGCGATCTGCTGCTCACGGGAGGCGTTGGCGGGGTTGCCCACGCCGCCGTGGCCGTTCCACGTCTGCTGAGTGAACTGGAGCCCGCCGTAGTAGCCGTTGCCGGTGTTGGCGGCCCAGTTGCCACTGGCCTCGCACTGCGCGAGTGCGTCCCAGTCCATTCCAGGGGCGGCGTTGGCGGTGCCAACGGCCAGGCCCAGAGGGGCGCCGGCGATGATGCCGACAGCCGCGACCTTGGCGATAGTGCGAGCGGCGGAACCCTGCTTGCCCTGCTTGCCTCGGTTGAAAGCCATTTGCCTCTCGTCCCACCGCACCTGCGGCCAGGGACTCGGGTTCGGGCCCGGTACGTCCCTGCGTCCCAGTCCGGCGGTTTCTCTCGCTCGGGATTGTTTCCGGAGAACCCTCGGACTGGGCTCGGTGCACGGTTCCCCGGTCTTGCTCGTGGCCGGTCGGGGCCAGCCGAAGAGCGACCGTACGTAACTGAACGCGGACCCGCCAAACATATCAGCCTGTGACGCACGTCACAGTAACAGTGTGAAGCGTTGTACGGAGCCTACAAAACAGCAGGTCAAAGGCGTCGTTATCGGTCCGTTTCCATTCTGAGACCGGCCGAGATCTATCACTGAAAGTGAGGCGTGGCTCACGGCGCTTCGGCCATCGGAGGCACGCTCTTCACGGTCGGAGGAGGGCCGGGCGACTCGCCGAATCACCCTCGGGGCGAACGGCGATCTCCCTACGATCGACGTCATGGCGGAGGCAAGCAGACTGCGCGCGCTCCACAACGCACTCGCCGTGCGTTCCGGCGAACCCGTCCCGTTCGACGACCTCGTCAGGGCCGTCTGGCCGGACGCGCCGCCCGCCAACCCGAGGGCCGCGCTGCGCAACCTGGTGAGCCGCCTGCGCCGCACCGACGAGGTCGTCACGGAACCGCTCGGCTACCGGCTCGTCGTGCGCCCGCCCGGCCCGAGCCAGTTGCCCGCCGATCTCCCGGACTTCGTCGGCCGTGGCGAGGAGCTCCGCAGGGCGCTCGACAGCGACGCCGGTGTGCTGGCGGTCACCGGACCTCCCGGCGTCGGCAAGACCTCGTTCGCCGTGCACCTCGCGCACCTCCTGCGCGCCGAGTTCCCGGACGGCCAGCTGCACGTCAACCTCCGCGCGTTCTCGCCGGGCGACCAGGTGCCGCCGGAGCAGGCGCTCGCACGGTTCCTGCGCGCGCTCGGTGCCGAGCACGTCCCGGTCGACCTCGACGCGCAGCAAGTCCGGTTCCGCGAGCTGACCGAGAACCGCCGTGTGCTGTTCGTGATCGACAACGCCACCCGCGGCCAGCTCCGGCCGTTGCTGCCCGGCAGCCCGACGTGCCGCGTGATCGTCACCAGCCGCACGGATCTGCCAGAGCACGAGCAGATCAAGCTCGGCGTGTTCGACGAACGCGAGGCTCACGCGTTGCTCGACAACATGCGCATCACGGGCGGGGGTCGTGACCGCGCCGAGCTGATCCGGTTGTGCGCCAACCTTCCGCTCGCGCTGCGCATCGCCGGCGCGAACCTCGCCGACCGCTACCTCCCGGACTACGTGAGCGAGCTGAGAGGCGACGACCGCCTCGATGCGTTGCAGATCGAGGGCGACGCGGCGGTCAACGCCACCTTCGACCTCTCCTACCGCGCGCAACCCGTTGTCGCGCAACGACTGTTTCGACTGCTGGCACTTGTGCCCGGGCATGACTTCAGCGTCGAAGGTGCCACCGCGCTGCTCGGCGAGGACGCCACCGAACCGCTTGGTCAGCTCGTCGAGGCGAACCTCGTGCAGCGCTCGCACGACCGCCACAGCCTCCACGATCTGCTCCGCTTGTACGCGGAGCACCTCGACGCCGAAGCCACCGCGCGCACCCGGCTCTTCTCCTATTACCTGATCAACGCCGAAGCAGCGGCCCGCAGGCTCAACCGCGAGTTCTTCCGTCTCGAACTGCCCGAGCTCCCGCAAGACCTCCCTCGGCACGACCTCGAGTCCGAGGCGGCTGCCGTCGCGTGGCTCGACGCCGAACGGGCGAACATCGTCGCAGCCGTCCAGCAGGCAGGCCCGGACCCCGTCGCGTGGCTGCTCACGGACATGCTGCGCGGCCACTTCCACTTCCAGGCCCACCACGTCGACTGGTTCGCCGCGGCCAGAGCGGGCCTCAAAGCCGCTCAGCAAGCAGGGCAGCCGATCCCGCAGGCCGTCATGCACGGCAGCCTCGGCCTAGCCCACTGGAGCACCGGCAACCTCGCCGACGCGGTTGAGAGGTACGGCAAGGCCCTCGACATCCTGCGCGTTCACCGCGACGAGCGGGTGATGACGTCACTGCTGATCAACAGCGGCATCGTGAACTGGGAGCTCGGCCGTCTCCGCGCCGCCGCGCGAATGCTGGGCGAAGCACTGGAGATGTCACCGGACAACCCGGCGATCCTCTTCAACCTCGGCGGCGTCCACCTCGACCTCGGGCCGCTCTCGACGTCGATCACTCACGCCATGAGGGCTCTGGAGATCGCCGAGGAGCAGGACCTGTTGGTAGGACGCATTCTCGCGCTGAACGCGATGGTCGAGGTGCACCAGTTGCGCGGCGACCACGACCTGGCCGCGGAGTACCTGGCCAGGGCCGACGAACTGCGCGCAGGCGCCCCGCCCGGTCTGGTCCGCCGCATCCCGGGCCTGGACTCGCACGCCCTCCTCGCTTTCGTCCACGGCCGCACCGAGGAGGCGCTCGACATCGGCCTCCAAGCGCTGGCGCACGCCCACGAGGCCCACAGCGCCAAGGACGAGTGCGACGGCTACGACACGCTCGGCGAGATCCACCGCGCGTTGGGCGACATCGGCCAGGCCATGAGCGCGCACAACGAGGCGTTGGCCATCAGCCTGAAGAACGGCTATCTGCGCGGCGAGGTCAACGCCCTGGCAGGCCTTGCCGCCGACCACCACGCGGCGGGCGAGCTCGGCGAGGCGTTGAAGGTCGCTCTGCACGCCCGCGACCGGGCCCGTGAAGGCGAGATGCGGGTCCGCGGCGTCCGGACGCTCGCGGTGCTGGCCCGTGTCCAGCGGTCGGTCGGTGACCACGCCGCTGCGGACGAGACCGCCCGAGCGGGGCTTGAACTGGCCGCTGAGACGGAATGCCATCTGTGGGACCGGGAACTGCGCGAGGTCGCTGCCGGCTGATGATGGTGTCATGAGCAGGGAGTCACGACTGGCCGCGCTGCACAGGGCGCTGACCGCTCAGGCCGTGGCTCAGGAGGCGCTGGAGCTGGCGAAGGTGCCCGAACAGGGTGCCGTCGTGGCCCGCGCGGAGGCGTTCCTGGCCGCTCAGCCGCCCGCGAACGGCGGTAGCACGTCCAGCTGAGAGCCTGCGGGCACGCGCGTCGCCGTGTCCCGCACCGCGACGCCGTCCAGCAGGAAGCTCGATGCGGCGAGGACCTTGCCGAGCTGCGCGCCGTGCCGTTCGCCGATGGTGCTCACGACCAGCGCCACGGTGGGTTCGGAGGTGTCGAGCAGCAGGTCCTCGTCCGCCACCCCGGCCGCAGCCCGCGCACCCGCGAAGTAGCGGATCTTCACGGCCGTCCCGGAGAAAGTCACTGTCATCCTCCGATGGCGCTCATGGGGCGGTCGGGCTGGTGGAAGCCCGCCTCGTTGATGCCGTGACCGGCAGCCTTGGCCCACATCGTGGCACGCCAGGCGTCGGCGATCGCGGAGTCGGGGGAGCCGTCTCGCAGCAGTGCGCGCAGGTCGGTCTCGCCCTGGCTGAACAGGCAGTTGCGGATCTGGCCGTCCGAGGTGAGCCTGGTGCGGTCGCAGGCGGCGCAGAACGGCCTGGTCACCGACGCGATCACGCCGACGACCGCTGGGCCGCCGTCGACCAGCCAGCGTTCGGCAGGGGCGCCGCCGCGTGGGGTCTCCTCCGGCGTCAACGTGTACGCGGACGAGAGCATCGTGAGGATCTCATCAGCCGTGACCATGTTCGTGCGCGTCCAGCCGTGCTGCGGGTCGAGCGGCATCTGCTCGATGAACCGCAGCTGGTAGCCGTTCTCGACGCAGAACCGCAGCAGCGGGACGGCCTCGTCCTCGTTCACGTCCCGCAGCAGCACGGAGTTGACCTTCACCGGCTCCAGGCCCGCCTCGCGGGCGGCGTCGAGGCCGTCCAGCACGTCGGTGATGCGATCGCGCCTGGTCAGCGTCGCGAACCGGTCGGGGTCGAGGGTGTCGAGCGAGACGTTGATCCGGTTCAGGCCGGCGTCCTTGAGCGACTGCGCGCGTCTGGAGAGCCCGATGCCGTTCGAGGTCATCGACATGCGAGGACGCGGTTCCAGCTCGGCCGTCGCGGCGATGACCTGCTCCAGGCCGCGCCGCAGCAACGGCTCGCCGCCGGTGAAGCGGATGTCCGTGACGCCGAGGTCGACCACCGCGATCCGCATGAGCCTGATCAGCTCGGCGTCGGTGAGCAGCTCGTCCTTGGCCAGCCAGTCGAGGCCCTCGGCCGGCATGCAGTAGGTGCACCGCAGGTTGCAGCGGTCGGTCAGCGAGACCCGCAGGTCCTTCGCCACCCGGCCGAACCTGTCGACGAGCAGCGGCGTGTCTGGTCGCGCGGAGGCGTCAGGGGTGCCGCGCACGATCGGTAGTCCGAGGTCCACTGCTGTCACCTCTACCAGAGTAATGACTCTCCCCTTGTGGATGACGCTTCAAATAGGCGACATCACGTTCCGCCCGTTTGGAGCACGGCCACAAGGAATTGTCTTAGCGGCTAAGATGTTCAACATGGAACCTGAGGTGCTGGAGAGGTTCACCTTGTACATGCGGGAGCAGAGCGCGCTCACCGTCATGTTCCACACCAAGGTCGCGGAGCAGATGGGCCTGTCCGCGACCGACGAGAAGTGCCTCGATCTCGCCATGCGGGCGGAGGGACCGCTCACGGCGGGTCGCATCGCTGAACTCTCCGGTCTCTCCACGGGCGCCGTCACCGGCGTCATCGACCGCCTGGAACGTGCCGGATTTGTCCGTCGTGTCCGAGACCCTCACGACCGCCGCAAGGTCCTCGTCCAGGTCACGCCGGGTGACCTGGGCAAGTTCGAGCAGCTCTTCGGCAAGGCCCAGGCCAGCCTCGTCGAGGTGCTCAGCCACTTCGACGACGATGAACTCCAGGTGATCGAGCGTTATCTCCAGCTCCAGATCGAGACGTTCCGCAGGCGCGTGATCGATACTTAGGCCCATGTGGCACTACTTGATGGACATGGACGGCGTCCTCGTGCACGAGGAACACCTGATTCCCGGCGCTGACGAGTTCGTCGCGGAGCTGCGCGCTTCCGAAACCCCGTTCCTCGTGCTCACCAACAACTCCATCTACACGCCACGCGATCTGCGCGCGCGGTTGCAGCGCACCGGCCTGGACATCCCCGAGACGTCGATCTGGACGTCCGCGCTGGCCACGGCCCGGTTCCTCGACTCGCAGCGCCCGAACGGCTCGGCGTTCGTCATCGGCGAGGCCGGCCTGACCACCGCGCTGCACGAGATCGGCTACGTGCTGACCGACCGCGACCCGGACTACGTGGTGCTCGGCGAGACCCGCACCTACAGCTTCACCGCCATCACCAAGGCCATCCGCCTGGTCGAGGAGGGCGCGAAGTTCATCGCGACCAACCCGGACGCGACAGGCCCCTCGCGTGAGGGCTCCCTGCCGGCGACCGGTGCCGTGGCGGCGTTGATCGAGCGGGCCACCGGCCGTGAGCCCTACTACGTCGGCAAGCCGAACCCGTTGATGATGCGGTCGGCTCTGCGCGCCCTGGGCTCGCACTCCGAGAACGCTCTCATGATCGGCGACCGGATGGACACCGACGTGCGTTCCGGCCTGGAGGCCGGCCTGTCCACGATCCTCGTGCTGTCCGGGATCTTCACCGCCGAGCACGCCGAGATGTACCCGTACCGGCCGACGCGCGTGCTCAAGTCGATCGCGGAGCTCGTCGGTCACTCTCAGGACCCGTTCGGTGACTGGGCTGGCCACTGACGCGCGGGGATTCATCACCTATCGTCGCGGACGTGGACACGGATCGACGCCCGATGTACGTCGTAGGTGATGTGCACGGGCATCTCGCTGAACTCACCAGAGCCCTGCACGTCGCCGAACTGTGCGACGAGGAAGGGCACTGGACGGGCGGCGAGGCCGAGTTGTGGTTCCTCGGCGACTTCGTGGACCGCGGTCCCGACGGCGTGGGCGTGATCGATCTGGTCATGCGCCTCGCCGAGGAGGCGACCGAGGCGGGTGGCTCGGTGAACTCGTTGATCGGCAACCACGAGGTGCTGCTGCTCGGCATGTACCGGTTCGGCGACGAGCAGGTGCCGGACAGCGCGGGGCCGCGGTCGTTCGCGCGCAGCTGGCTGCTCAACGGCGGGCTGCGCAGCGACCAGGACCGGCTGACCGAGGAACACGTCGAGTGGCTCACCAGCAGGCCCGTGCTGAAGCTGCGCGACGACCACCTGCTGATGCACTCCGACACGGTGGCCTACCTCGAATGGGGATCCTCGATCGAGGAGGTCAACGAGGCCGTTCGCCAGGTGCTCAAGAGCGACGACCTCGTCGAGTGGTGGGAGTGCTGGCGCAAGATGACGACGCGGTACGCGTTCCGCGGTCCGCAGGGACCGGAAATCGCGGATGAGCTGCTCGCGACCCTCGGTGGCGGCACGATCGTGCACGGCCACAGCGTCATCGCCGATCAGCTCGGGGTGCCGCCGGACCAGATCGACGGGCCGTTGGTCTACGCCGACGACAAGGTGCTGGCGATCGACGCCGGCCTCTACAGCGGCGGGCCCTGCCTCGTCGTCCCCTTGCCATACGCCGGAGCCTGACTACGGTCGGGGAGATGGCCGTCAGCTACTCCTCGGGCACGTCCGCCGCCCCGCTGCTGGGCGACACGATCCACGCCAACTTCGCCGCGACCGTCGCGCGCTTCGGTGACCGCGAGGCACTTGTCGACAAGGCCACAGATCGCCGGTGGACGTACGCCGAGCTCGCCGCGGAAGTCGACAAAGCGGCCGCCGGGCTCACGTCGCTGGGCGTGCGCAAGGGCGACAGGGTCGGGATCTGGGCGCCGAACTGCGCCGAGTGGGTGTTCGTGCAGTACGCGACGGCCCGGATCGGCGCGATCCTGGTCAACGTCAACCCCGCGTACCGGGTGCACGAGCTGGAGTACGTGTTGAACCAGGCAGGCATCCACACGCTGGTGGCCGCGCGCACCTTCAAGACCTCGGACTACGCCGGGATGATCGAGGAAGTCCGGCCGAAGTGCCCTGAGCTGACGAACGTCGTCTTCATCGATGATCCACAGTGGACAGGAAGTGAGATCCCGGACGTCGAGCTGGACCGCGACGACCCGATCAACATCCAGTACACGTCCGGCACGACGGGCTTCCCCAAGGGCGCAACGCTCTCGCACCACAACATCCTCAACAACGGGTACTTCGTCGGCGAGCTGATCAACTACACCGAGAACGACCGCATCTGCGTCGTCCCACCCTTCTACCACTGCTTCGGCATGGTCATGGGCAACCTCGCCGCCACCAGCCACGGCGCGTGCGTCGTGATCCCGGCTCCGGCGTTCGACCCGGCGAAAACCCTTGCGGCGGTGCAGGAAGAGCGCTGCACCAGTCTCTACGGCGTGCCGACGATGTTCATCGCCATGCTCGACCTGATCGACGGCTACGACCTGTCGTCGTTGCGCACCGGGATCATGGCGGGCTCACCGTGCCCGGTGGAGGTGATGAAGCAGGTCGTCGAACGCATGGGCATGCGCGAGGTCTCGATCTGCTACGGCATGACCGAAACATCCCCGGTGTCAACGCAAACGCGCGTCGACGACTCACTCGACCGTCGAGTCGGGACGGTCGGGCGGGTCGGTCCGCACCTCGAAGTGAAGATCGTCGATCCGGAAACGGGCCTCACGGTCGCGCGTGGGGTGCCGGGAGAGCTGTGCACGCGGGGCTACTCCGTCATGCTCGGCTACTGGAACGAGCCCGAGAAGACGGCGGAGGCGGTGGACCGGGCTGGCTGGATGCACACCGGCGACCTCGCGGTGATGGACGACGACGACTACGTGAACATCACCGGCCGCATCAAGGACATGGTCATCCGCGGCGGCGAGAACATCTACCCGCGCGAGATCGAGGAGTTCCTCTACACCCACCCGGACGTGCTGGACGCCCAGGTGATCGGCGTGCCCGACGCCAAGTACGGCGAGGAGCTCATGGCCTGGGTGCGCATGCGCGAGGGCGCCGAGCCGCTGACCGCCGAGGCGGTCCGTGACTTCTGCACCGGCAAGCTCGCCCACTACAAGATCCCGCGCTACGTGCACGTGGTGGAAGAGTTCCCGATGACGGTGACGGGCAAGATCCGCAAGGTGGAGATGCGGGCCGAGGCCGTGGGGCTGCTGAAGCTCGACGACAGCACCAAGCACGCCTGACGAGAGTCGCCGCGTGATCACGTAGTGATCAAGGCCAGGGCTCACGAAACCGGCGGGATGCCGTATGTCGGTTGAACACCCGACAGACGGGAGTGGCCGGGCGGTCTAATGTCGCTTTCGTCATCGGACCGGGGGTTTCCAGGAATAAGAGGGGTCTGATCGCGACCATCCATGTGGTCGCGATCAGAGGGTTTGTGCGCGCTGCGCGCCTTTTCTTGGGGTCGCTGTCCACTGGTTTCAGAGTGGGGTTACACATGTCCAAAATCGGGCGAATTCTCGCCTCGTCCATGGCGGCCACCGTTGTGGCGGGAACGGCAATGGCCGGCCTGCTCGTCGCGCCCGCCCAGGCTGCGGAGACGGCCGCGCCGGACCAGGTCGGCATCGCTTCCTCCGACGACGGGGCCTGCACCACGAAGAAGACGGTCGGAAACGCGCGGAACAAGGGGGACATCTTCCACTCCTACGCCCAGACCGCCGTGTACAAGCACAACCACGTCGGCATCTACTACACGACGAAGACGATCGTGGAGGCGCCCGGCAGGGACTCCAAGAGCAGGTCCGTCACGGCATCCACGCTCAAAAAGTGTGGCCCCATCTACAAGATGTACGTAAAGGCCAAGCAGTCCAGCCGCGACAAGGCAGCCAACTACGCCTACACGCATTACCGCGGCAAGGAGTACGACCTGAACTTCGCGGTCAACAAGGGCAGCGACAGCACGAAGCTGAACTGCTCCGAGCTGGTGTGGAAGGCGTACAAGAACGCCGTGGACATCGAACTGGACAGCAACGGCGGGCCAGGCGTCTACCCCAACAACATCAAGGATGACGGCAGCACCGTGGTCTACGCGACCATCTCGTAACGACATCCAATGGGCGGTGCGGCCTGCCGGGGGGGTGGGCCGCACCGCCCGCCGTCTGAGAGGACTCGACCCGGTGCGTCTTCCCCGACTCATCGCCCTTGCCGCGTGCGCAATCCTGCCCGTGACGGCCTGCACTTCGCCGGATGGCGGAGTAGCGGGAAACATCGCCGATCCCGATGTGGTGAAGCTCGGCGAAACCGTTGTCGCGTTCTACCTCAGCCCGGACACCTCCACCGAGAAGAAGTCGACTGAGGAGCGCCCGGCCTATCTGGTCCTGGTGCAGGCGGACGGCAGCAAACAGCTGATCGAGACCAGCGGCATGACCGAGCCGCATATCGCGTGGTCGGAGGCCGGGCTGTTCTTCAGCGACCACAAACGCGACTACATCCTCGGCAAGGACGGTCTGGTCAGCTTCGAGAACAAGAAGGCAGGGCATCAGCAGTCGGCTTTCGCACTGCCCGGCAACAAGGGTTTCGTCGCGGTCTACAACGAAGGCTTCTCCGAATCCGGCTACACCAATCAGGTGGCCGTCACCACTTCGACCGGTTCCCAGCTCTACCAGGTCGAAGGAAACTACTTCATGAACGCGCTGTGCGGAGGGGTCCTCAACGGAGTCGCTACCGAGGTGGGCGCTCATTTCGCGGATTCGGCCAAGATTCCTGGCATGCGCTCGAAGGTCGATCCCGGTGCGCAGCCGGAGCTGCTTTCCCAGCTGTATCCGGCAACCGAAGGAGAGGAAAAGGTCCTCGCCTGGCGAGGAGCTTTCGATGCGGGAGACCACAACCGTCACGTGCCGTGTCACGACGGTGTCGTCACGTTCCTTTCCGACTACGCCGACGCCGACGGCAAGCCCCACATGACCATCGTTTCGTGGAACACCAGCAACGGTGAGTACACCGAACGACCCCTCCTCGACGTCCAGGGACGCCCCGTCGCCGAGGAACTGGTCGACCCCGAGACGTTCTCCCAGAAGTCCTACGACGCACGAGCGGTCCGAGGTGGTCACCTCGAATGGCTGGCCGCCGACGGCCGGATCATGAGCACCGAAATCGCCTCCGGGGTCACCAGGCCGCGGTTCGACACGGGGTTCACCTCGGGCAGCAATTCGTCCAGCCAGGCGATCTTCACGGACCGGTCGATACACCTCGTCCAGGAGACGTTCGACGGCGAGACGCCCGTCAAGATCAAGCAGTTCGACCGCGCCACCGGAGACATGGTCACCGAGATCGCCGTGCCCGGGCTGGCGAAACAGCGCGGCATCGAGTTCAACCTGCGGGGCACGGCCGTTCCGCCCACCGCCTGACCCACCGGCACGCGGGCGTGTCCGAAAGCGGCGGCGATCACGGCGAGACGCAGTGTGTTCACAGAGCGAAACCTGTCGCGTGAACCAAACAACGCCGCAGGTCACGAAGGGGTGAAAGTCCTCTTGCGGATGGAGTGTGACGCGCGCAACATCGGTGGATTCCGCCGAAGGAGGCGCTCATGCTCACCGCCACCAAGACCACGACGATGCTGCCCGTCGAGGACCCCGAGCGCGCCGGACATTTCTACACGGACATGCTCGGCCTCAAGCCCATCACCACGGCGCCGGACGGTACGCGGATCTTCGCGCTCGGCCAGGGCGACGCGCTCGGGTTGATGCCTGCGGAGAAGGGCGCGCAGACGGCTCACACGGTGCTCAGCTTCGAGGTGCCCGACATCGAGACCGAGATCCGCGAGCTCGAGGGCAAAGGCGTGCACTTCGAGGACTACGACCTGCCCGACTTCAAGACGACCAACCACATCGCGGTCATGGGCAACGAGCGCGCGGCGTGGTTCACCGACACCGAGGGCAACATCCTGTGCCTGCACGAGCTGCTGGGCGACGAAGCCTGACAGCCGTGCCACCGAGTGGCCTTCCGCTTCCCGCCCCCGACGGGAAGCGGGAGGCCCTCACGGAACCTCGACGATCTCCTTGCCCAGCGGCACCAGCGAGACCTTGACCAGCTTGAAGTTGGCGAGGCCGAGCGGGATGCCGATGATCGTCACGCACAGCGCGATGCCGGTGATGATGTGGCCGATCGCGAGCCAGACACCGGCGACGATGATCCAGATCACGTTGCCCAGCAGCGATCCGGTGCCCGCGCCCGGCTTGTCCACGACCTCGCGGCCGAACGGCCAGAGCGCGTAGTTCGCGATGCGGAACGACGCGATGCCCCACGGGATCGTGATGATCAGGATGCAGCAGATGAGGCCGGCGACCGCGTAGCCGACGGCCATCCAGAACCCGGCGAGCACCAGCCAGATCACGTTCAGGATGAGGCGCATACCTCCAATCTAAGCTCACGCCATGAAGTGGGGAGTGATCGCAACGGGCGGGATCGCGCAAGCCGTGACCGCCGACATGCTGAAAGTCGAGGGCGTCACGGTTCTCGCGGTGTCCTCCCGCGACAAGAGCAGGGCGCATGCGTTTGCCGAGCGTTTCGGCATCGAGCGCGCGTACGGCGACTACCACGACCTGCTCGCGGATCCCGACGTCGACGTCGTCTACGTCGCCACGCCGCACGGCCAGCACAAGGAGGTCACGCTCGCCGCGCTCAACGCCGGTAAGCACGTGCTGTGCGAGAAGGCCTTCGCGCTCACGGTCGCGGACGCGGAAGAGATGATCGAACGGGCGAGGTCGAAGAACCTCTTCCTGATGGAAGCCATGTGGACCCGGTTCAACCCGTTGATCCGCAAGGTCCACGAGGCCGTGCGTGACGGTGAGATCGGGGAGATCCGCTTCATCCGCGCGTCCTTCGGCTTCGCGCACGCCTTCGACGCGAACGATCGGCTCTGGGCGAAGGAGGCAGGCGGTGGCGCGCTGCTCGACCTCGGCGTCTACCCGGTCGCGCTCACGCACATGCTGCTCGGTGTTCCCCTGGAGGTCAGGGCATGGGGCGGCAAGGCACCGTCCGATGTGGACTCCGATGCCGGTCTGCTGCTCGGATACCCCGGTGGCGCACACGCCCTGCTGAGCTGCTCGCTCGTCGCGAACATCGGCTGCGAAGCGGAGATCGTCGGCACCGAAGGCGCCATCAAGATCGCCGACCCGATGTTCAACGCGACGAAAGCCACCATCAACGGCGTCGAGCACACCATTGAGAACGAGGGCTACACGCACCAGATCCGCGCGGTCGAGAAGTGCGTCGCCAGCGGCCTGACGGAGAGCCCGTCGATCACCTGGCAGAACACCCTGGAGATCATGCGCACGCTGGAAGACGCGCTGAACCAGCTCGGGGTGAACTACGCGGACATCGTCAGGTAGATCAACGCCACGTTCAGCACGACCACCGCGAACGCCACGGCGGACGCGGCAAGGGTGACCGAGCGCCGGTTCGCGAAAGAGCCCATCACGGACCGGCGCGCAGTCAGCCACACCAAAGGCACCAGTGCGAACGGGATGCCGAACGACAGCACGACCTGCGACAGCACCAGTGCGAACGTCGGATCGACCCCGACCGCCAGGATCGCCAGCGCCGGGACCAACGTGATCAACCGGCGCGCGAGCAACGGGATCCGCACCCGCAGCAGCCCGTCCATCACGACCGCGCCGGCGTAACAACCGACTGCGGTGGAAGCGAATCCGGACGCGAGCAGACCCAGCGCGAACAGCAGCGCGATCCCGCCGCCCAGCTGAGCCGAGACCGCCGCGTGCGCCCCTTCGAGCGTGTCGACGCCGGAAGTGCCCTGCAAAGCAGAAGCCGCGAGCAGCAGCATGGCCATGTTCACCGCACCAGCCAGCACCATCGCGACCACGACGTCGACCTTCGTCGCACCGAGCACAGAAGGGTTCCTGCCGTGCCGGTCCCGAGCCAGAGCGGAGTGCAGGTAGACCGCGTGCGGCATGACGGTCGCGCCGAGCATGCCTGCAGCGAGCAACACGCTGTCCGCACCGTCGAACCGCGGCACCAAACCCGAAGCAGCCCCGGAAACGGACGGCGGCGACACGAAGAGCCCCGCCATGAACCCGACCGCGATCACGACCAGCATCGTGGTGATCACGCGCTCGAACGGCTTCTGCCCGCGCTTGTCCTGCACCAGCAGCAACACCGTCGACACGACACCGGTGATCACGCCACCGAGCAGCAGCGGAAGATCGAAGAGCAGGGCGAGGGCGATGGCACCGCCGAGCACCTCGGCCAGATCGGTGGCCATCGCGACGACCTCGGCCTGGCCCCAGTAGGCCAGCCGCACCGGACGAGGCAGGTGATCACGCACCGCCTCCGGCAACGACTGCCTGGTGACCAGGCCGAGCTTCGCCGACAGGTACTGCACGAGCCCCGCAATGACGTTCGCCACGACGAGCACCCAGACCAGCAGGTACCCGTAGCGGGCGCCGGCCGCGGTGTTGGTGGCCACGTTGCCGGGATCGACGTACGCGATCGCGGCGACGAACGCCGGACCGAGCAACGCCGCACCCGTGCGAATCCGCGTGCTGACTGCGACCACCCTCGGACACCCCCTTGTTGCCACATTATTGCAACAAGGGGGTGTGCCTACGTCGTCACGCCTCCATCGTCGCTCGGGCGACCGTGACGACGGCGTCGATCGCGCTGTCGAGGTCGCCGCTCGGCATCAACAGATGGCTCAACGCGAGGCGCACGGTCGTTTCGGCCGTGAGTCGCACGTGCCTGCCGGGAAAGTGCTCGCTGAGGTGCCGCTCGACGACCTCGGTCGCCTGGAACAGCACGGGATGGCCGCGAATCGTGAGGAACGGCAGCAGATCTTCCGCGTCCTGCCCGGTCAGCACGGCGGAGACCAGCCGGTCCTTCTCGGTCTGCTCGAAGGTGAAGCGGAACGCCGACCGCATCGCCTGCCACGGGTCGGGGTCCTGCCTCAGCCGGGTCACGATCCCGGAGAGGTACTCCTCCGTCCGGTGGGCCGCGACGGCCTGGACGAGCCCCTCCTTGTTGCCGAACTCGTTGTAGACGGTCTGTCTGCTCACCCCGGCGCGACTGGCGACCTCGATCATGCGCAGCCCGTGGAACCCGTGGGCGGCCAAGAGATCGGCAGCCGCGTCCAATAAGAGCTCAGTGATGTCGCTCACCCAGTCAGCTTTACACAGTTACGCGTTTTGTATAGACGTAGAGTGAGGTTCTGTGCCTTTCACCGTGGGTTTCGACCTGGACATGACACTCATCGACCCGCGACCGGGCATGGCGGCCGTGCTGAACGAGGTGGGCGCCCGCACCGGCCATGAGCTGGACGGCGACCAGTTCGCCTCGAACCTCGGCCCGCCCCTCGACATGGTCTACCGCGAGATGGGCGTTCCGGAGGAAGAGATTCCGGACATGGTCTCGCTCTTCCGCGCGCTGTACCCGGACGTCGTGATCCCCGCGACGGTCGCGCTACCCGGTGCCGCGGCGGCCCTGCAGTGCGTGCGGGAGCTGGGTGGCCAGACCATGGTCGTGACCGGGAAGTACCGCAAGAACGCCGCGCTGCACCTCGAAGCGATGGGCTGGGAGGTCGACCACCTCTACGGCGAACTGTGGTCGACGGGCAAGGCCGAGTCGCTCAAGCTGCACGGCGCCGCGATCTACGTGGGCGATCACATCGGGGACATGCGTGGCGCAGCGGCTGCCGGAGCGCTGGGCGTCGGCGTGGTCACCGGGCCCTGTTCGCGCTCTGAGCTGGCCGAGGCGGGTGCCGCCGTCGTCCTGGAGGACCTGCGGGAGTTCCCGGAGTGGCTCAGGACTTCTTCTGGCGTGATTTCCTGACCACCGCGATGATCCCGAGCCCCAGCCCGGCGGCCGGCAGGTAGGTCGCGATCACGTTCAGCCACACGGGCAGGTCGCTGTGGCCAGTGGCGAAGAGCACGAAGACCGTGATGATCGCCAGTACACCGACGGCGAACAGGCCGATGGCCAGCGGCATCAACTTCGGAACGGTCATACGAGCAGGGTAATGCCCTAACGGAGGTGCCTTCCCCCTGGTGTTCTGGCTACTCTGGTGAGACGCGTCTCGGGTGGGCCTGGGGCGCGTTCGTTGTGCAGAAGCAAGGGAATGGTGAGCGCAGTGCCGACCGGCAAGGTCAAGTGGTACGACACGGAGAAGGGCTTCGGGTTCGTCACCCAGGACGGTGGCGAGGACGTCTACGTCCGCAAATCCGCGTTGCCGCCCGGCGTCGACGGCCTCAAAGCCGGCCAGCGCATCGAGTTCGGCATGGCGGAGGGCCGCCGCGGGCCGCAGGCGCTGTCCGTGCGCCTGGTCGACCCGGCGCCGTCCGTCGCGGAGGCGCGTCGCCGTCCCGCGGAGGAGCTGCACGGCCTGATCGAGGACATGATCAAGCTGCTGGAGAACAAGGTGCAGCCCGACCTGCGCCGCGGCCGCTACCCGTCCGACAAGAAGACCATGAAGCTCGTCGCCGAGGTCGTCCGGGCGGTGGCGCGGGACCTCGATCCGTAAAAAGATCGGCTTCATGTCTGACGCGGATCGCATCGTCGAGTTCGTCTACGAGGTCGGCCAGCTCAAGCGCCTGCCCAGAGCGGGGTGGCTGTTCGCCGGGGTGCAGAACCCCGAGTCGGTGGCCGCCCACTCGTTCCGGGTGGGCGTTCTGGCGTACGCGATCGCCGTTCAGGAGGGTGCGAACGCGGACAGGGCGGCGACGCTCGGGCTGTTCCACGACGTGCCGGAGACACGGATCGGCGACATCCCGTACGTCGGCAAGCTCTACGTCGACGTGAAGATGCCGCCGGAAGAGGTGGCGCGAGAGCAGGTCCAGCACCTGCCCGCGCCGCTGGCCGCGCACATCGAGGCGCTCGTCGCCGAGCACGAGTCCGCGAAGGGCGACGACCACACGCCTGAGGCGCGCTGCTCGCGTGACGCGGACAAGCTCGAACTCCTGCTGCAGGCCAGGGAATACCAGGCCGCGGGGATCACGAAGATGGAGCGCTTCATCCAGACCATGCAGGCGTCGGTGGTCACCGACACCGGCAAGGCGCTGCTCGACTCGGCACTGAGGATCGTGCCCAGCGAGTGGTGGGAAGCCTTCGGCAAGCGATGATCAGCTGGTGACCTCGACCGCCCAGTAGCCGCGAAGGAGCGGCTGACCGGTTTCGAGAACGGCCGCGGCCGCCTCGTGGATCTCGATCCCCAGCAGCTGGTCGGTCTTGTTCGGCAGGGAGAGGGTGTAGGTGAAGTTCTCGCCCTTGCCCAGCAGGCCGGTGCCCGTGGTCTGTTCCCTGCCCTCCGTGTCCCTGTAGAGGAACACGGCCTCCCAGATGCCGTCCGCTAGCTGGCCGTCCACCGAGATCTGCACGACCTTGCCGGCGGGGACCCTGAGCTTCGCGGGTTTGGTCTGCTCCGCGCAGTTCTCGCCTTCGATGTCGCAGTAGACCGCCGGCTCGACCCGGATGGTCTTGCCGTTCGCGTAGAACGTGACCTCGGGGTAGTGGCGGGGCAGCGCACACCCCGTCAGCACGAGAACGCTGGCGGCCAGAACAGAAGCAAGTCGACGCACGTCAGGCAGCCTACGGGGTTGCCGGAGTGGGCCTGCGGACGAGCCTGTGCAACGAGGTGCCGTTGCGGTACATCCAGGTCTGCGTGAGGCCGAGCGCGAGCAGCACGGACAGCACCAGGAACCCGACCCAGAACGTCGCGGGCAGCAGCACGCCGAGCGCACCGCCGAAGACCCATGCGAGCTGCAGGACCGTCTCGGAACGGCCGAACGCGGACGCGCGCGACTCCTCCGGCAGGTCGTCCTGGATCACCGCGTCCAGGCTGACCTTGGCGAGCGATGACGCCGTTGCTCCCAGCAGACCGACGATGGCGGCGGTGACCAGGCCGGGGAGTGCCGCGGCGACGATCGTGGCACCGAGCGCCGTGCCCACGCAGGCGAGAACCACCTCGTCCGGCTTGCCGAAGTGCTGGCGCGCGCCGATGGCGTTGCCGAGGAAGCTCCCCGCACCCGCGGCAGCGGCGATCACACCGAGCAGCAGGAGCTGCTGGACCGCGTCACCCTCGGTCTGCGCACGGACCACGAAAGCCGCGAAGAGCGTCAGGAACCCGGTCAGCATCCGGATGGAACCGTTGCCCCACAACGCGACCACGATGTGCCGCGACACGCGTTGCTTGGCGGGCCTCGGCGTGAGCGTCGCCGGCACCTCGCCCTCGGTCACCTCGACCCACGACGGGATGCGCATGCAGACGACCGCGTTCACGAGGCAGAGCACCGCGGTGAACCACAGCGCGCCCGGTGAGCCGAAGAGCTTCGCGAAGCCCGCGGCGAACGCACCGAACACCGCGCCCGCCGCGAGACCGAAGACCGTCATGCGGGCGTTGGTCTTGGACAGCGTGATCTCCGGCGGCAGCACACGCGGGGTGATCGCGGACTTGAGAACGGTGAACGACTTGCTGAGCACCATGCTGCCCAGCGCGGCCGGGTACAGCAGCCAGTTGTCGAAGTTCAGCGCCATCACGATCGCCAGCACGATCCGCAGCACGCAGGACGCGGCCAGCGCGAGCCGCCGTCCCCGTTGGATCCTGTCCAGCAACGGGCCGATCACCGGTGCGATCAACGCGAACGGTGCGACCGTGATCAGCAGGTACAGCGCGACCTTGGTCTTGGACTCCGCTGACGCCGCCGAGAAGAACAGGGTGTTCGCCAGCGCCACGGCCATCGCCGCGTCGGCGGCGTAGTTCATCATCACCGCGTAGGTGACAGAGGCCATTCCGGACTTCTTGGCGCCGTCGGCGTGGGCCGCGCGCCGGAACGCCGCGACCGCCTGCTGCGAGATCTGCTTGCTGCGGAACCACGCGACGCGCGTGACCGTGAGCTTCTTCGGCGGCTTGGGCGTCGGGGTGGTCTGCTGATCCTGGTTCGGCAGCGGGCGGGTGTTCTGCGGCTTGTCCCGGGGACGGCGTGGCGGAGCCTGGAAACCGTGTTCGGACGTGGTGCGAGGACGCTGCCGCGGCTGGTACTCGTCGTCCTGCCACGGGTAGCGCTTCGGAGCCGGTTCGTCACTCCACCCGCGGTCGCCCGTCACACCCTCAATCCTGCCCCATTCCGTTGAACCTCACTCGGAAGATGGTCGGCCAGTTCTTGCCTGTGACCAGGAACTCGTTGGTCCCGGGGACGTGCGCGATGCCGTTGAGCACGTCCACGTCGCCGGAGGGCTTCAGCGACGCCAGGTCGTAGGTGTTGATCACCTGGCCGTTGGCGGGGTCGATGCGGACGATCTCGTCGGTCTTCCACACGTTCGCCCAGACCTTGCCGGCGACGCACTCCAGTTCGTTCAGCTGCTCGAGAGGCTTGCCGCCGCGGGTGACCTGCACACTTCCGGTTTCCTTGAACGACTTCGGATCGCGGAAGGTCAGCTTCGCGCTGCCGTCGCTCATGATCAGGCGCTGACCGTCGTCGCAGATGCCCCAGCCCTCGCCGTCGTAGTTCACGCGGCGGACCTCGTTCAGCGTCTTGCGGTCACGTTCGATCGCCACGCCGTTGCGCCACGTGATCTGCCAGATGGTGTCGCCGACGACCGTGATGCCCTCGCCGAAGAAGTCCGGAGGAAGATCGACCTTCTTCTGGACGTTGCCGCTCGACGGATCGAGCGCGCGCATCGTCGACTGGCCCTCCAGACCGGTGCCCTCGTAGAGGACACCGTCGACCAGTTCCAACCCCTGGGTGAACGCCGACGTGTCGTGCGGGATCTTTTGCAGTACTTCTACCTGCGGTTTTGTTTCTTGCGGCGTCGAGCAGGCGGCCAAGACCGCGACGAGGACCAGCCAGACGGGTGAGCGCACGCAACGGAGGGTGGCACGAGTTTTCGTCCCGGCGAAGACCTGCGGCACAATTCACCACGTGACCGCGACTGAGATGCTCCTCGACGCCGTTGATCTCGCCCGCGCCGCCGCCGAGGAAGAGGCGGGTGTGGAACGCGTCGGCGCTCACGTCGGCGTGCACGGTGAGGACGAGTACTCCGTCACCCACCTGTTCGAGGCCGAGCACGCGGGCTACCGCGGCTGGAACTGGGCCGTGACCGTCGCCTCCGCCGGCGAGGGTTGCCCGGTCTCGGTCAGCGAGGTCGTGCTGCTGCCTGGCCAGGACGCTCTGGTCGCGCCCGAGTGGGTGCCGTGGAGCGAGCGCGTCCGCGCCGGCGACCTCGGTGTCGGCGACCTGATGCCGCCCCGCGAGGACGACCCGCGCCTGATCGACGCTACGTCCAGTCCGACGACCCGGCGATCGAGGAGGTCGCGCTGGAGATCGGCCTCGGCCGGACTCGCGTGCTGTCCCGCGAGGGCCGCATCGAGGCCGCGGACCGCTGGTTCGCCTCCGACTTCGGCCCGAAGTCCGACATGGCCCGCAGCGCCCCCGCGCACTGCGGCACGTGCGGCTTCTACACCCGCGTGGCCGGTGCGTTCGGTGCCGCGTTCGGCGTGTGCGCGAACGAGATCGCGCCCGCGGACGGCCACGTCGTGCACGTCGAGTACGGCTGCGGCGCCCACTCCGAGGTCGAGGTCGAGATGGGCTCGATCGTGCCGGTCGCCGACCTGGTCTACGACGACGCGCAGCTGGACGTCTCGGAGTGACCGACCCGTTCGGGACCGAGGCCCTGCGCACCTCGGTCCTCGCCGCGTGGCGTGGTTCGCCCACCCGCTTCCGCGAAGACGCGAACGCTGAAGAAGACCTTCGCCTCGGCGGCTACCGGGATCGGCTGCTCGTCGAGCTCGCCCAGAACGCCTCCGACGCGGCGGGCACCGAGCCGGGTGTGTTGCGGATCACTCTGGTGGACGGTGAGCTGCGTGCCGCCAACACCGGTGCGCCTTTGACCGCTGCCGGTGTTGCCGCTCTGGCTTCGTTGCGCGCCTCGGCCAAGGAGTCCGGTGTCGGGCAGTTCGGCGTCGGCTTCGCGGCCGTGCTGGCCGTGTCGGACGCGCCGCGGGTGGTGTCCGTTTCGGGTGGCGTGGAGTTCTCCGCCTCGCGGACTCGCTCCGAGGTGCCGGAGCTGGCGTCCGAGCGCGGTGGCGACGTGCCGGTGCTGCGCTTGGCGTGGCCCTGCTCCGAGACCGTTCCCGAGGGTTTCACGACCGAGGTCCGGCTGCCGCTGAAGGTCGACCTGTCGCTGGACGACCTGGCTGCCGAGGTTCCCGACCTGCTGCTGGCGCTGCCGGGTCTGCGGCGGATCGAGGTCGGCTCCCAGTCGTGGGAACGCTTCGTCACCGCGGACGGCGTGGTCACCGTCGGCTCGTCGCGCTGGCTGGTCGAGCGCGCTGTTGGTGAGCTGCCTGCCGAGTTGGTGCAGGGCGTCGAGCATCGTCCTCAGTGGACTGTCTCGTGGGCGTACCCGCTGGATGCTCCGTTGGGTGAGGACGTGCTGCACGCGCCGACCCCGACCGACGAGCGCCTGTCGTTGCCTGCCCGTCTGATCGCCACCGTGCCGGTCGAGCCGTCGCGCCGCCGGATCCTGCCTGGCGCGGCCGCGTGGTCGGTGCTGGACTCCGCCGCCGTTCTGTACCCGGCTCTGATTTCGCGAGTTCCTGCGGTGGAGCGGACGGCTCTGGTGCCGCTGCCCGGCTTCCCGCTGTCCGAAGTGGACGATCGTCTGCGCACGGCTGTGCTTCGCTCGTTGCGTTCTTCGTCGTGGCTGCCTTTGGCTTCGGGCGAGTGGATCGCGCCTTCGCGGGCTCGCGTGCTGGACGTGGGCTCCGAGGAGCTCGTCGAGCTCGTCGAGGACGCCTTGCCGGGGCTCCTGGATGCCGAGCTGTCCGCTCCGGTGCACGCGAAGGCGTTGGCGGCGCTGGAAGTTCCGCGTGTCTCCACGGCCGAGGTGGTCGCCGCGCTGGCCGGTGTCTCCGGCGATCCAGGCTGGTGGCGTGATGTCTACGCCGCTTTCGAGCCGTTGGCCGAGGTGGATCCGGACGTTCGCGAGGCGCTGCAGTCGTTGCCGGTGCCGTTGGCTGACGGCCGCACCGTGACGGGTCCGCGCACGACGTTGATCGCTGACGAGCCGTTGCCCGGATTGCGGGTCGTGCACCCGGACGCCGTGCATCCGCTGCTGGTTCGGTTGGGCGCGGTCGAGGCCGGCGCTGCCGAGCTGCTGGCCGATCCGTCGTTGCGCGAGAACGTGTCGCGGTCGTTGGAGGACGCCGAGGCCGGGCTCGAAGGCGATGACCTGATCGAGACCGTGCTGCGGCTGGTGGACCGCGCCGGGGTGCGGGCAGGCGAAGAGCCCTGGCTGGGTGCGCTGGCGCTGCCTGACGCTTCTGGTGAGTGGCACCGGGCGGACGAGCTCCTGCTGCCCGACTCCGCGCTCGTGGGCGTCGTCGAGGCTGAGGCGTTCCCGTTGCTGTCCAAGGACATCGCCGAGACCTATCCGCGTTCCGCGCTGGTCGCGGTGGGCGTGGTCGACGGTTTTTCGCTGGTGATCGACGACGAGCCGGCTGGTCCCGATCACGATCTGCCGGACGAGTCCGCGTGGTGGTCGTCCGTGCCGGACGAGCCTGGTCGCGTCGTTGCCGTTCGGGATCTGGATCTGGTGGCTGACTGGCCGGCTGCGTTGCGGTTGCTGGCTTCTGACCCGGTGACCTGGCGTGCGGTGACCGAGCCTGACGGGTACACGGGCTGGTGGATCGCCCGGCATGCGTCGTTGGCGGGTAAGGCTCCTCGCGAGTACCGGCTTGCTGATGCCGCGTTGCTCGACGGGCTCTTCGATGCCGTGCCGGATCTGGAGTTGCCTGAGCACGTGCTGCGGGCGGCAGGGGTTCGGTCTCGGCTGGAGATCTTCGACGACGATGACGCCGAGTTCGTGCTGGAGCGGCTCGGGGATCCGGATCGTGCCATCGCGGATGCCGTGGTGTTGCGTGCTCATGCGGCCCTGCCGGAGGGCGATTTTGCGCCGCCAGAGCGGGTTCGCGTGCTTTCGGGCGAGGTCGTTGCTGCTGACGACGTTGTGGTCCTTGATCACCCCTGGTTGCTCGGGGTTGTTCCTGCTTCTCGGGTGCTGCTTGCTGATGGGTCCGAGGAGCTGGCCGACCTGTTGGATCTGGCGCTTGCTTCTGAGGAGTTCGACGGGTCGCCCGACCATGTTGGTGAAGTGGTGCAGTGGCAGGACCTCGGGGCGGTTCGGATGGCTTGTGAGCTGCTTGAGGTTGCTTTGCCTGACGGGGTTGTCGTTGTGCACGACTCGTTGGTCGTTGATGGGCAGCGGGTTGAGTGGTGGATGGCTGATGGGGTTCCCCACGCTGCTGATACGCCTGAAGGGTTGGCTCGGGCTTTGGCTTGGGTTTCTGGGCGGTGGGAGGATCGGCACACGTTCGCTGCTTTGATCACGGATCCGACTGCTGCGACCTTGTTGGGCTGATTTCTGGGGTTTTCGATCTTGTCGGACCCTGTGAGTACGTTGAGATGTAGGGGTTCCCAGTTCGGGGGGACGCCTGCGTGAGCGTGCGGTGTGCGCGCTCGTGCCGTAGGTGGTGCGGCTGTGCGCTCGTGCCGTAGGTGGTTGTTGTGCGTTGGCGGCTGGCGGTTTCGTGGTTCCCCCAGGGGTTCTGCCCCCGGACCCCCGGCAATCTGATCGGGGGTCCAGCGCCGTGCGCGGGTTGATGGCACGCCTGTTGCTTTGGGCGGGGTGCTGTTGCGTGCGTATTTGGGGTGTGGGGTGTGAAAAGCGCGCTCGGCTTCGCCGTTGCGGTCGGCTCGGCTGCGCCATCGCCGCTCGCCTGGGGCGTGCGGGAGGTGTTAGCTGGCGATCTCGGCGGGCTCTCGCGCCGCTGCCTTCTCCGGACTCGCCTTCCTGCGCAGGCGGGGTTTTGCGATGTCGCCGCGTCGGATCAGGATGATCCACGCGGTCATCGTCACCAGCATCGACACTGCGCCGCCGATGATGATCGGGGCTCGTCCGTTGATCTCGCCCAGCCATCCCATCAATGGGCCGCCGACGGGGTTTCCGCCTAGGAATACGAGCATGTAGATGCCCATCACCCGGCCCCGCATCTCCGGCTCGACCGCTAGCTGGATGGTTGCGTTCGCGGTGGTGTTGAACGTCATCATCGCGATGCCCACCGGGATCATCATCAGGCCGGTCAGCAGCATCGTCGGCATCATGCCCGACACGATCTCCAGCGCGCCGAACACCACGCCTGAGCCGATGAAGACGCTCAGTCTGGGGGTCTTGCGCCTGGCTGCCCAGGTTGCGCCTGCCAGTGTGCCCACGGCTATCAGCGTTGACAGGAGGCCGTAGGCGTCGGCGTCGCCGCCGAAGACGTTGCGAGCCATGATCGCCAGGGTCATGTAGAAGTTCATGCCGAACGTGGCGATGAAGAACACCAGGAGCATCACGGTCAGCAGGTCTGGGCGGTTTCGCACGTAGCGCAGGCCGGAGAGGAGCTGGCCCTGTTCGCGTGGGATGGGGTCGGAGCGCTGGAGTTGGGACGTGCGCATCAGCCAGATGCCGCCCACCACGCCTACGAAGCTGATGGCGTTGGCCAGGAAGACCCAGCCCGTGCCGATCGCCACGATGGTCACGCCTGCGATGGCCGGGCCGATGATTCGGGCCAGGTTGAACATCATCGAGTTCAGGGCTACGGCGTTGGTCAGGGAGTCGCGGCCGACCATCTCCACGACGAACGACTGGCGTACTGGGGTTTCGACAGCCGAGAAGGCGCCTAGCAGTAGGCAAAGCAGGTAGACGTGCCAGAGTTGTACGACGCCGGTGACGTCCAGCAGGCCCAGGGCCAGAGCGCAGATGCCCAGCGCGGACTCCAGCCACAGCAGCAGCTTGCGCTTGTCCATGCGGTCGGCGAGCACGCCGCCCCACATGGAGAGGAGCAGGACGGGCAGGAACTGCAGTGATGCGGCGATGCCGAGGGCCATGGGGGAGCCGTTGGAGAGTTCCAGGACCAGCCAGTCCTGGGCCACTCGCTGCATCCACACGCCGACCAGCGAGATGATCTGGCCTGAGGCGTAGAGGCGATAGTTGTGTATGCCTAACGAACCGAACATTCCGGTACGACGAGGTGGCGAACTGTCTGCTCCACCACCCGCGTAACCCGACACGTCCTTACTGCCCCGCCATCCTGTCGATGATCTCGGCGGCTTGCGAGAGCAGTTCCCGTTCGTCGGGCTCCAGCTCCGCGAGCCTCTTGTCCAGCCACGCTTCGCGCGCTGTGATCTCGTCTTCCAGGTACGACAAGCCTTCGCCCGTCAGCTCGACGATCGCTTGACGGCCGTCGGTGGGGTGCGGGCTGCGCGTGGCGAAGCCGAACTCCTCCAGGGCGGCGATCACGCGCGTCATCGACGGCGGCTGCACGCCTTCCTTGGCCGCGAGTTCGCCTGGTGTCAGCGGTCCGCACTTGTGCAGTGTGGACAGCGCGGACACCTGCGTGAGCGACACCGACGAGTTGGTGCGCTGTGCCCGAAGGCGACGATTGAGGCGAACGACGGCAAGCCGCAGCCTGCTCGCCAGTCCGTGCTGTCCGTCCGCCACGTAGTTAGCATACCTCACGAAATAGTTTCCTGCCGAAAGGTCAGTTGAGCAGGCTCTGGATCGGGCCCAGCGCGAAGTAGACGATGAACGCCGCCGCCACGATCCACATCAACGGGTGGATGCCGCGTGCCTTGCCGGTCAGCGCCTTGAGCAGGACGTAGCTGACGAAGCCTGCGCCGATGCCGTTCGCGATCGAGTAGGTGAACGGCATGACCACGATGGTCAGGAAGGCGGGGAGAGCGATCGTGAAGTCGGTGAAGTCGATCTCGCGGACCTGCATCATCATCAGCGCGCCGACGATCACCAGTGCGGGCGCGGCCGCCTCGATCGGCACGACCTCGTAGAGCGGCGTGAAGAACATCGCCAGCAGGAACAGCACGCCGGTCACGACGTTCGCCAGGCCAGTCCGCGCGCCCTCGGCGATGCCGGACGCCGACTCGATGTAGACCGTGTTCGACGAGCTGGACGCGGCACCGCCGGCCACCGCGCCGAGGCCGTCGACGAACAGCGCCTTGCCGACGTTCGGCAGCTGGCCGTCCTTGTCGATGAGGTCCGCTTCCTTGCCGAGGCCGGTCATCGTGCCGACCGTGTCGAAGAAGTCGGTGAGCACGAGCGTGAAGACGATGAGGGCCGCGGCGAGCGCGGGGAGACGCGTCCAGGCACCGAACGACACCTCGCCGAGCAGCGACAGGTCAGGCACGCCGAAGACGTGGTCGGGCAGTGCGGGGTAGCCGAGGTTCCAGCCCTTGGCGTTCGTGCCTGCCGACGGTCCTGCCTTGACGATCGCCTCCAGGACGATCGCGAAGATCGCCGTGGCGATGATGCCGATGAGGATCGCGCCCTTGATCCTGCGCGCGAACAGCACGCCGGTGAGCACCAGTCCGACCACGAAGACCAGCGTCGGCCAGCTCGCGATCGACCCGTTGATGCCGAGACCGACCGGCACCGTGGTGTTGGCGGCGTCCGGCAGCCTGCGCACGAACCCGGCGTCGACCAGGCCGATGAACGTGATGAAGATGCCGATGCCGACCGCGATGGCGGCCTTGAGCTCGTTCGGCACCGCGTTGAACACCGCGGTCCGCACGCCCGTGACCACCAGCAGGAGCACGACCAGGCCGTTGACCAGGATGAGGCCCATCGCCTCCGGCCACGACACCTTGGCCGCCACCGAGACCGCCACGAACGAGTTGATGCCGAGCCCCGTGGCCAGCGCGAACGGGTAGTTCGCGATCAGTCCGAACAGGATGGTCATCACGCCGGCCACCAGTGCCGTCACCGCCGCCACCTGCCCGACCGGCAGGATGTTGCCCAGCACGTCGGGGTGCGCCCCGGGCCCCGTCGGCGCGAAGCTGCCGATGATCAGCGGGTTCAACACGACGATGTACGCCATCGTGAAGAACGTCACGACACCGCCGCGCACTTCGCGCGCCACGGTGGACCCGCGCTCGGAAATCTTGAAGAACCCGTCCAGCATCTGGTCTCCTTACGATGTGTCCGAACGCGACTCCACCCCACACCCACCGCCGCTGCCTCATCGGCTGGCCGATCCGGTGCCGGTCGTGCTGGGGGGAACCGCGCTGTGGTTCCTCGGTTTTCTCGTCGTGCTCGTGGTGGACCGCTCGAACAGCACGCTGCTCTGGACGACCTTGTCCGGCGGCCTGCTCGGGATCATCGGGTACGGAGTGTTCTACTGGCAACGCCGGGCCGCGAGGCGAGGGTCACGTACCGCCCAGCAGGGGCTTGAGGACGTCTAGTCCCGCATGGTGATCGCCACCGACTGGGCCCGGCTGCTGATCGTCTGCGTCGTGTTCACGGCCGCCGCCGGCGCCATCGCGTGGTTCACCGGCCTCACCACCCCGAAGCCGTTCATCAACGCGGCCGTCCGCGCTCTCCTGCAGCTCGCGGCGGTGTCCGCCGTGATCACCTTCGTTCTCACCCACCTGGGCCTCACCGGCGTCTTCCTCGCCGTGATGGCCGTCGTGGCCACTGCGACGTCGGCCAGGCGCACCGGCACCGGCGGGCGGGGCGCCTGGGTGGCCGCGGCGATCCTCATCGGCACGGTCCCGGCGCTGGGCCTGCTCATCGGGCTCGGCCTGCTCCCCGTCCAGGGCATCGCCCTCATCCCGGTGGGCGGCATCCTGATCGGTGGCGCCATGACCGCGACCACGTTGTCGGCCAGGCGTGCCCTGGACACCCTCAAGGACCGCCACGGCGAGTACGAGGCCGCTCTCGCGTTGGGCTTCACCGAGCCGACGGCTGTTCGTGAGCTGATCCGCAAGCCGTCGGCCGAAGCCCTGATCCCGGCTCTCGACCAGACCAGGACGGTCGGTCTGGTCACCCTTCCGGGTGCTTTCGTCGGGATGTTGCTGGGCGGTGCGCCAGTCTGGCAGGCCGGTGCCCTGCAGATCGTGGTGCTCCTGGCCCTGCTGGCCGTCGAAGCCGCCGCTGTCGCCACCGTGGTCGAGCTGGTTGCGAGGGGTCTGGTCAGGAGGACTTCCCAAGCAGGAGAAGTTAGGCTAACCTAAGTCTCGTCGCTTCGTGGTGGGAGCGGCAGTCAGTTCGGGAACTGACGAGGCCCCCGCTCTGGGCAGAGCGGGGGCCTCGTCGTGTTCGGCGGGAGGGAAGCTTTGTCGGAGCACCCACCGCCGAAGTCTGATCAGCCGAGCTGCAGGCCGTTCCTGCCGGCGCGCGCGGCCTCGAAGCGGGCTGAGACGTCGTCCCAGTTCACGACGTTCCACAGCGCCGAGATGTAGTCGGCCTTCAGGTTGCGGTACTGCAGGTAGTACGCGTGCTCCCAGATGTCGAACGCGAGCAGCGGCGTGGTCGCGATCGACAGGTTCGAGTGGTGGTCCTTGAGCTGCTGCGTGATCAGCTTCTGGCCGACCGGCTCCCACGCGAGGATGCCCCAGCCCGAGCCCTGGATGCTCGAAGCTGCGGCGTTGAGCTGGGCACGGAACTTGTCGAACGAGCCGAAGTTCTCGTCGATCGCGGCCGCGAGCTCGCCGACCGGCTTGTCGCCGCCGTTGGGTGAAAGGTTCTTCCACCACACCTGGTGCAGCGCGTGGCCGGCCAGGTGGAACGCCAGCGTGGTCTCGAGGCCGACGATGCCCCCGAAGTTCTCCTTGTCGCGGGCTTCCTCGATCTGCTCCAGCGTGTCGTTCGCGCCCTTCACGTACGCCGCGTGGTGCTTGCCGTGGTGCAGCTCGTTGATCTCGCCGATGATCGCCGGCTCGAGGTCGCCGTAGTCGTAGTCGAGATCCGGCAGCACGTACTGGGCCATGACATCTCCCCATTTGCAATAACTTGGTACTTGCAACTTACTGGCAACAAGGTCCAGTAAACCAGTTGCGGAGGTACGTAGCGTCGAAAGCGTGTCCGTGCTGACAGCCAGGAACATTTCGCTGTCGTTCGGTCCGAGGACCGTGATCTCGGAGGTTGATTTCGATGTTTCGCCTGGTGACCGCGTCGGTCTGATCGCGCCCAACGGAGTCGGCAAGTCGACGTTGCTCCGTCTGCTCTCCGGTGAGCTGCAGCCCGAGACCGGGTCCGTCTCCAGCACAGGAACCCTCGCGCACCTGACGCAGGAGACCCTCCATCAACCCGGAGAGTCGCTGCGCGACCACCTCGCTCGCCGCACCGGCGTCGCGAAGGCGGACGAGTGGCTGCAACGCTCGGCCGAGGCCCTGGCAGAGGGCGGCGGGCAGGACTACCCGGACGCGCTCGACCACTGGACCGCCATCGGTGCCGGTGACTTCGACGAACGCGCGGACGCCGTCTGCGAACGCCTCGGCCTCAGCGCCGATCTGCTCGACGGCCGTGCGCCCGACGAGCTGTCGGGTGGTCAGCAGGCACGGCTCAGGCTCGCGGCGGTGCTGCTGACGCGTGCGGACGTGCTGCTGCTCGACGAGCCGACGAACGACCTCGACGCCACCGGGCTCGATCTTCTGGAGTCCCACGTCACGGGGTATCAGGGCGCGATCGTGCTGGTGAGTCACGACCGGGAGTTCCTGGCGCGCACCACGACCGCGATCGCAGAGCTCGACGAGTTCTCGCACAAGCTCGCCGTGTTCGGCGGCGGCTGGGACGCCTACGTCGAGGAGAAGGCGAACGCGGGCCGCCGCGCGCAGGAGGAGTACGAGGCGTACGCGACCAAGCGCGACTCGCTGGTGCAGCGCAGCCGGCAGGTCAAGGAGTGGTCGCGGCAGGGTGTGCGGCGTGCGGGCAACGCCAAGGCGCGCAACGACGAGCCGGACAAGAACATCCGTGCGGGCCGCAAGCAGGCGGCGGAGAACCTGATGGCCAAAGCGTCCGTTGTGGACCGTCAGCTGGAACGGTTGGAGGTCGCGGAGGAGCCGCGTGAGGCGTGGGAACTGCGGCTCACCCTGCCGTCCGCCGGGCGCGGCAGCTCCGTCGCGTTCACGTTGCGCCAGGCCGTGGTCAGCCGCGGCGACGTGACGCTCGGGCCGATCGATCTCACGATCGGCGGGGGAGAGCGGTGGCGGATCACCGGACCGAACGGCTCCGGCAAGTCGACGCTGCTCGGTGCGCTCCTCGGCCGGATTCCGCTGGTGTCGGGTGCCGCTCGATCGGGCCGGGTGTCGTGATCGGGGAGGTCGACCAGCTCAGGGCAGAGTTCGCGAGCGACGACTCGGCGTTGCGGATCGTGGCGGACGCGACCGGGCTGCAGGACGTCGAGGTGCGCACCCTGCTCGCGAAGTTCCGGCTGGGCGCGGACAGCGTGCTGCCGCCGGCGCGGGAGCTCTCGCCGGGTGAACGCACGCGCGCGGGCTTGGCCTTGCTCCAAGCTCGCGGCACGACCTGTTTGGTGCTCGACGAACCTACGAACCATCTCGATTTGCCGGCAATCGAACAGCTGGAACAGGCGTTGGAAACGTACGAGGGAACGTTGTTGCTGGTCACGCACGATCGGAGGCTCGCTTCGGCCGTGCGAGTGGATCGCGAGATCAACGTGTGCGACCTCCTCACGTTTCCTCGTGTTAAGGGTGGAAGATATGGGGCATGACCACCGAGGAGGACTGGCCGGTCGAACAGACCTGGTCAATGCGCAACACCCACTGGCACGCCTATGTGGAGCACACGTCGCTCGACCACGCCTCTCCTCGGCAGGTCCGGCTCGAGCGCACCCCTGAGGAAGTGCTGACCTCGCCCGCCGAGGTCGCGGCCTGGCTGGAGGTCAACCTCCGCAGCGCGACCCGGCCGGAGGAGACGGGCAAGAAGCGCGTGAAGGACGAGCGCGACTTCACCGACTCGAACCGCGTGCACGCCTCGCTGGCGTCCCGCGGTGAGTCGATCTACACGGGCGTGAAGGGCGAGCTGACGCTGGCGGTCGAGGCCGTGACGCCGGACGAGTGCCGGATCTCCCACGACGGTGCTGACGTTGCACCGCTGAAGGCTGGACGCCGCCGCTAGATTGACCCCCGGGGATGTGCTCTGGGGCAGTTCTGTGAAGTGTTTGCTGCCTGTTCTGGGTGCGCTCGTGCTGGTCGGTGCCGTCGTTGCGGTGGTGGTCTGGCAACGGTCGGACGCGCCACCGCCACCGCCGGCACCGCTGAAGGACTTCGTGGTGCAGTACGCGGACGGGTCGCCGCTGTGGAGCAGTCGCGACGGCGATCCGAAGTCGCCGCTCGTGCTGCAGGTGCTGGCCGAGCTGCGCGCACAAGGTTCCTTCAAACCGGATGATCTGCGGAGAGCCGCCGCGACCGTCATGACGACGATCGACCCCAAGGCGCAGGCCGCGGGGCTCACCGCGCTCGAGATGACCGCGCCTGCCCAGCCGGGAACGCTGCGGTATTCGCTGACCGCCGTCGATCCGGCCACCGGCGGAGTCGTGGCCTACGTGCCGGGCGCCGCGGGGCGAGGACAAGACCGATTACGCGGGTGGGGTGCTGAAGGAGCCGGGGCAGGCGTTCTTCCCGGTCGACGTCGTCGCCGGACTGCAGAACGGCCAGACCCTCGACACCACGCTGGACGGCAGGGCGCCGCGCAAGATCGCTGGTGCGGTCATCACCGACAAGGCGAAGTGCGGTGAACGCTGCACGGTGCGCGACGCGCTCGCCAAGTCCAGCAACGTCGTGATGTACGACCTGGTCGTCAACAAGATCGGGATGCCGCGGACCGCGGCCGCAGCGCGTCAGGCGGGTGTGCCGGAAGCCGTTGTCATCGGCGGCGAGGAGAAGAAGCTGCTCGTCGGCGAGGACGGCGGAACCCCGAACGGGGGCCTCTCACTCGGCCTGGACACCGCGCAGATGCGCCCGCTCGACCTGACGACGGTGTACGCGACGTTCGCGGCGGGCGGTGTGCACCACAAGACGCACTTCGTCACCAAGGTCACCGACGAAGCCGGCAACCCGCTGTACCAGTCGACGAAGAGCACCGCGTCCGCCTTCCACCCCGACAGCGCGAAGAGCAAGGCGATCGCGGATCAGGTCACGACCGTGCTGAAGGACAACACGCTCTGTCCGAACGCCGTGTGCCGCGCTGCTGAGCACGACCTGCCGGCGAGCACCGCGATCGGCGAGACCAGCCACGCCTGGACCGTCGGGTACACCGATCGGATGGCGATCACCGTCATGGTCGGCAGCGCGGACGCGTCGAAACCGGCGAACGACTCGACCGGCGCGCCGGTCAGAGGGACCGGTCTGCCCAAGACCGTCTGGCAGAGGTTCGTGGAGCGGATCTAGCCACTGGGGGCTTCGATGAAGCGATTCCTGCCCGTTCTGGGTGCGCTGGTTCTGGTCGGTGCCGTTGTCGCGGTGGTGGTGTGGCAACGGAGACGCCGCTGGTCAGGCAGCTGGTCAGGGAGCTGGCGACGCGCGCGTCGCTGTCGCTGGACAAGCTCCGCCGGACCGGTGCCATCGTGGTGACGACGATCAACCCGAAGGCGCAGTCCGGTGCGACGGCGGCGATCCGCGAGACGGCTGCCGCGCAGTCAGGGGCGCCGTTGCGTTACTCGGTGACCTCCGTCGACTCCGCCAGTGGCGCGGTGAAGGCCTACGCGCCGGGCAACGACCCCGCTGTGGACCACGCCGGCGGTGTGGTGAAGGAACCCGGTTCGGCGTTCTTCCCGTTCACCGCCGTTGCGGCGTTGCAGGAGGGCAAGACGCTCGACCTGGCGTCCGCGTATGCGACGTTCGCCGCGGAAGGCGTGCACCGCGACGCCCACTTCATCACGCACGTCACCGACGTGAACGGCGCGACGCTGTACCGGGTGCTGGACACCCCACAACCCGCGTTCGACCGGGATCCCTTGCGCAGCAAGGAGATCGCGAACCAGGTCGCTCAGGTTCTGAGGGACGACCCCGTCTGCGGCAGCAATCCCGTGATGGTGTGCCGTCCCGGTGTGTGGCCGCTGGACGACCCTGCCAGGATTCGGCACGCGTGGATGATCGGGTACACCCCGGAGCTGTCGGTGTCGGTGTTCGTCGGCGGGGACGAGGCCGGCGGCGCCGTTGACGCCGGCCTGCCCAAGACCGTCTGGCAGAAGTTCCAGCAGAATCTCCAGCCCTAGCCCACGTTCCACGTGTGCACCGGCTCGCCGGCGTGCATGAGCTCCATGTACCGCTTGAGCATCCCGGGCAACGCCGCTTCCCGGGACAGGCCGCGTTCCTCAAGCAGCGCAACGGTTTCTCGCTGCCACGACGATCCCGTGCGCCGCGCGAGGCAGCGCTGCTCGATCACACCGAGGTAGCGTTCGCGCGCCTCGTCGGACACACCGCAGTCGCGAAGGCCCTCGTGTGCCATCGGCAGGAGCCTGCGCAGCACCAGCTCGTCCGGCGGGATCCAGCCGATGCCCGGCCAGTACAGCTGGGCGTTCATGCCGTGCCGTGCGCCGGTGTAGAGGTTCTCCTCCGCCGCCTGGAACGACATCTGCGTCCACAGTGGACGTTCCTGCGCGGCGAGTGCGCGCTGGGTGCCGTAGAAGAAGGCCGCGTTGGCCATCGTGTCGAGAACTGTCGGGCCCGCGGGCAGGACGCGGTTTTCCACGCGCAGGTGCGGCACGCCGTCCACGACGTCGTAAACCGGGCGGTTCCAACGCCAGATCGTGCCGTTGTGCAGGCGCAGCTCGGAAAGACGAGGCGCGCCACCGGCTTCGAGGGTCTCGATCGGGTCCTCGTCGTCGGTTTCGGGCAACAGGCTGGGGAAGTAGCGCACGTTCTCCTCGAACAGGTCGAAGATCGACGTGATCCACCGTTCACCGAACCACACGCGCGGACGGACGCCCTGGTTCTTCAGCTCGTCCGGTCGGGTGTCCGTGGCCTGCTGGAACAGCGGGATGCGGGTCTCGTGCCAGAGCGCTTTGCCCAGCAGGAAAGCCGAGTTCGCGGCGATGGCGACCTGAACACCGGCCAGGCACTGGGCGGCGTTCCAGTGCGCGGCGAAGTCGGTCGGCTCGACCTGCAGGTGCAGCTGCACCGAGGTGCAGGCGGCTTCTGGCAGGATCGACTCCGCGTAGCTGAGGAGGCTCTCCGGCCCTTTGCCCGGCATCGCGGGGCCCTCCATCTGCAGCACCATCTCCTCGCCACGCGCGGCGAAGATGGTGTCGTTGAGGAGGGCGTACCTCGGGCTGTCGGAGAGCCACTTCCTGTCGAAGTGCCGTTCTCGCAACGTGGGCAGCACGCCGATCATGGCGAGGTTGGCGCCCACGTCATGGGCCTTCGAGTCGGCGCTGTCGAGCGACTCGCGCAGCTCCTCCTCCAGGCCGAGCATCTCGCCGCCGGCCAGTTCGCGCGGTGGGACGTTGATCTCCAGGTTCTGCTGGCCCAGCTCGAGCGTGTACGAAGGATCGTCGATCTTCTCGAGCACCTCCGAGTTCGCCATCGCCGGCCGCATCGCGTCGTCGACGAGGTTCAACTCGATCTCGAGCCCCATCTGCCGACGGGGAAAGGAAAATGTGTCTTCTGCCAGCATCGTGGCCAATGCGTCGAGACTCCGCTGCATCTTTTCGCGGTAGCGCTGGCGATCGTCTCTGGTGAACGTGCGGCTGGACACTTCGCTTCCCATGCCGCTACCCCTTCGCTCGGCGCCGGTGGGCGCGGGCCAGGCGGAACGCTCAACGTGACACAGCGGAAACCTCCTATACATCGCCCAAATCGGTGCTCTCTGTCACATCGAGGTAACAACCAGCGATCATCCGCTGGTCGGGTGTGTGCGGTTCCGTCCTCCGGACTACCTCGCCTGTTCCACATCCGGTCGGATGCGAAACTTCCGGCGTGGCGAAGGTGATCGAGATCAACGACCCGGCTGATGCGAGGTTGGACGACTTTCGCGACCTCTCGACGGCCGACCGCAGGCCTGACAGGCCAGGTGGGCGCGGTCTCGTGATCGCCGAGGGTGTCGTGGTGGTGGAACGCCTGCTGGCTTCGCCGTACCCGGTGCGCGGATTGCTCGGGGTGAGGCGGCGGATCGAGGCGCTCGACCTCTCTGACCTGGACGTTCCCGCTTACGTGACGTCGGCTGAGGTCATGGCGTCGGTCGTCGGATTTCACCTGAACAGGGGTGTGCTGGCCGCGGCTGATCGCGCTCCCGCGGTGTCGTTCGACGAGCTGGTCTCCGGCGCGCGCCGGCTCGCCGTGCTGGAGGGCGTGGGTGACCACGAGAACCTGGGTTCGATCTTCCGCAACGCCGCGGCCCTGGGCGTGGACGGCGTCGTTCTGGGCCCTGGCTGCAGCGATCCGCTGTATCGACGCAGTGTGCGGGTGTCGATGGGCCACGTGCTGCGCGTGCCGTTCGCTACCACGGATGAGTGGCCCGCGGCGCTGAACATGTTGCGGCACAAGGGGTTCACAGTTGCCGCTCTGACGCCGCGCGCGTCGGCCCTGCATCTTGCGGACGCGGGTCTGCGCGGACGTCGAGTGGCGGTGCTGCTGGGCTCCGAGGGGCCGGGGCTGACCGACGAGGCGATCGCGGCGGCGGACGTGGCGGTGCGGATCCCGATGGCGTCAGGCGTGGATTCGCTCAACGTCGCCACCGCGGGCGCGGTGGCGTTCTACGCCCTGCTTTAGAGCAGCGTCGCTTTAGAGCAGTGTCAGGATCAGCGAGAGCCAGGCGACGATCACGCCGGTGACGACGCCGTACGCGACCCAGCGCCACACCGGAACCTTGCGGCCCAGCCACACCGACGGCGCCAGACCGCCGACGACCAGCACGTTCGCGATGAGCGCAAGCCACCTGCTGGTCTCGCCCAGACCCAGCGACAGCGACACCACGGTCACCGTGACGATCGCCGCCGTGATGACGCTGACCGTGAGCCCGGTGCCCCACGGCGTCGGCTCGGGTTCGTCCTCGACCACCGTCTCGACTCTGGACGCGGCTTTGACGGGCGCTTCCGGCACGTCGACGCTGACCAGCTCTCCGCTGACCGGATCGGTGTAGCGGACAGGTGCGTTCATGACTGACGCGATTCTGCCCGCGAGTTGCTTGCCTCTGCGGGTGACCAGCGCGCTGGCCACGCCGTCGGCCGGTGTCTCGGTGCGCACCACCGCGTCGGCGACCTTCGCCCACTCGTGCAGGGCCTCGGCGAGATCGGCGCCGAGGGGCAGGCTGTGCGGGTCGACCTCGCGCTCACCGGACTCGTCCTCCCCGGCGAGCACGGCGCGGCCGTCCCGGACTCGCAACTCCACGAACCCTCCTAGGTCTTTTGGAGCTTCGCGGGTGAACCTATCGGACGGCTCTGGATTGCGAGAACGGCTGAGCGCCGGCTGGAAGTCGTGAGGTCGCGTTCGCGCCAGATCCCCATTGGCGCGAACGCGACCACAGACCTAGGCGAGCGAGTCGCGCCAGGCCGTGTGCAGGGCGGCGAACCGGCCCCGCTCACCGATCAGCTCCTCTGGGGAGCCGTCTTCCACCACAATGCCACCATCCAGCACCAGTACGCGGTCTGCGATCAGGACCGTGGACAGGCGGTGGGCGATGATGAACGCCGTCCGGTCGGCCAGCACTGTCTCCAGGGCGGCCTGCACGGCGCGTTCGGTGGGCACGTCCAGCGATGATGTTGCCTCATCCAGGACCAGTACCGCCGGGTCGGCCAGGAAAGCGCGGGCGAAGGCGACCATCTGGCGCTGGCCTGCGGACAGGCGACCGCCTCGTTTGCGGACGTCCGTGTCGTAGCCGTCGGGGAGGGCGGCGATGAACTCGTGCGCGCCCACCTCCGCGGCCGCGGCTTCGACCTCGGCCCGAGATGCCGACGGACGTCCCAGGGCGATGTTGTCCGCGACCGAGCCGGAGAACAGGAAGTTCTCCTGGGTCACCATCACCACGGCGCGGCGCAGGTCCGTGTCGGCGATCGAGCGCAGGTCGTGGCCGTCGAGCTGCACCGAGCCCGCCGACGGGTCGTAGAACCTGGCGACGAGCTTGGCCAGCGTGGTCTTGCCGGCACCGGTCGCGCCGACCAGTGCCACGGTCTCGCCGGCAGGCACGTCCAGCGAGAAGCGCGGAAGCACCAGCCGGGACGCGCCGGGGTACTGGAACTCGACGTCGGCGAACCGGACGGCGCCCCGTGCGTGCGGCAGAGCCACCGGGGACGCGGGTTCCGGCACCGACGGCTTCTCCTCCAGGACGCCGGAGATCTTCTCCAGCGCGGCCGTGGCGGAGGAGTACGAGTTCGCGAACATCGCCAGCTCGTCGAACGGGTCGTAGAAGCGGCGCAGGTACAGCGTGAACGCCGCGAGCACGCCCAGTTCCAGTGCGCCGCCCGCCACTCGGTAGGCGCCCCAGGCCAGGACGATGGCCAGTGACACGTTGCCGATGACGCGGATCGTGGCGACGAACGTGGCCATCACGCCCAGCGCGTCGGTGTTCGCGTCGCGGAACTGGCCGTTGAAGCCCTTCATGATCTGCTCGTTGCGGGGCTGGCGTCGGAACGCCTGCACCGCGCGGATGCCGTTCATGGACTCGACGAACTGGACGATGATCTTGGCGATGGCGCCGCGCGTGCCTCGGTAGGCCTCCATCGAGCGACGGCGGAACCAGCGCCAGATGAAGTACAGCGGCAGGAAGCCGGCGACCACGACCATGGCCAGCGGTGCGTCGAGCCAGATCAGGATCACCGCGATGCCCGCCACCGACAGAGCGGCGTTGAACAGGCTGTCCAGGCCCTCTTCCAGCAGGTCCTGCAACGCGTCGACGTCGCTGGTCAGCCGTGAGATGACCTTGCCGGACGTGTAGGACTCGTGAAAGCCCACGGACAACCGCTGCGAGTGCCGGAAGATCCGCCCGCGCAGGTCCAGCAGCAGGTCCTGGCCGACGCGGCCGGAGACCCGCAGGAACGCCCAGCGCAGGAACGTCGTCAGCACCGCGCAGACCGCGTAGCCGGCCACGCACCACACCAGGATCGAGGCGCCGCCGCCCATCGCGGCCGGGATGCCCTTGTCGATCGCGGCGGCGATCAGCAGCGGCCCCGCGAGGTTCGCGAGGTTGCCACCGACCACCGCGGCGATCGCCAGCGACGTGCGGCCGACGTGCGGGCGCAGCAGCGAACCCAGCAGCTTGCGCGAGCGGGCTTGCAGGCGCAGGCCCGTCGAGTGCGAGATCTCGTCGATCTCCTCGGCGGCGACGCCGCGCCATTCTTCTTCTTGTTGAGCCACAACGACATCACTCACGACGCCACCTCCTCTTCGATCTTCTCGTCGTCCATGCTGGACAGAAGACGTCGATATTCCTCGTTGACTTCCAGCAACTTCCGGTGCGAGCCGATCGCGGCGATCTTGCCGTCGACCAGCATCGCGACGCGGTCGCGAGCTGGACCGTCGACGGGCGGTGCGCCACGACCAGCGCCGTGACGCCGTGCAACACCCGTCGCAGCGCCGCTTCCACCTCGGCCGTCGGTGTGACGTCCAGCGCCGACAACGGTCGTCCAGCACCAGCACCGCCGGCCTGCCGACGACCGCGCGGGCCAGCGCCAGCCGTTGCCGCTGACCACCGGACAGCGACAGGCCCTGCTCGCCGATGCGGGTCGCGATACCCCACGGCAGCGCGTCCACGAACTCCTCGGCCTTGGCCACCCGCAGCGCCTCGCGCACTCGCGCCTCGTCGACGTCAGGCACGCCCAGCGCCACGTTCTCGGTGACCGACGCCGAGAACAGCACCGGTTCCTCGAACGCGGTGCCGACCACGGTCCGCAGGTCCTCCAGCGACAGATCCCGCACGTCGACGCCGTCGATCGTGACCCGGCCGCCCGTCACGTCGGCCAGCCGCGGCACCAGCGCGGTCAGCGTCGTCTTGCCGGAGCCGGTCGCACCGACGAGCGCCAGGGTCTCGCCGGGCCGCAGATCGAGATCCACGCCCGCGAGCACCTCACGGCCGTCCTCGAACGCGAACCGCACGCCCTCGAACCGCACATGCCCGCGCAGCGGCGTGGGCACCGGCGAGGGCGAGGCCGGACTGGTGATCGCCACTGGGGAGTCGATGACCTCCCAGTAGCGTTCCAGCGCCGAGGCCGACTGGTTCGTCTCCGCCAGCAGCCAGCCGATGGAGTCGATCGGCCAGCGCAGGTACGCGCTCACCGCGACGGCCGCGACCAGCGTGCCCACCGTCATCGTGCCGTTGATGATGCCGATGGCGCCGACGCCGAGCATGCCCGCGATCGACAGCTCCGGCAGCACGATCAGCACCGACCACAGCGCGGCCAGGATCGAGATCTTCTTCAGCTCGGTTCCCCGCAGCTCACGGGCCTGCGCCAGGAACCGCTTCGACAGCTCGGGCCCGCGCCCGAACGCCTTGAGCACCCGGATGCCGAGCACCGACTCCTCGACCGTCGTGGTCAGGTCGCCCGCCTGGTCCTGCGCCCTGCGTGCGATGACCTTGAACTTCGACTCGAAGAAGAACGAGATGACGATCAACGGCAACGAGCCGCACAGCGACACGATCAGCAGCCACGGCGAGAGCGCCGCGATGATGCCCAGCCCGATCAGCACGACCAGACTGTTCACGATCAGGAAGACGATCGCGAACGCGACGAACCGCCGCACGGTCGTGAGGTCGTTCGTCGCGCGGGACAGCAGCTGACCCGACTGCCATCGGTCGTGGAACGCCACCGGCAGTCGCTGCAGGTGCTGGTACAGGTCGAACCGCATGCGCGCCTCGACCTCGGCCGCGGGCCGAGCGACGATCTTGCGGCGGATGTAGAACAGCGCCGCCTCGCTGATCCCGAGCGCCAGCACGCCCACGATCAGCCACGGGAGCAGCGCCGTCTGTTTGTTCTGGATCGGACCGTCGACGATGCGCTGCGTGAGCAGTGGGATGCCGAGACCGCACAGCATCGCGAGCATGGTCGCCGACAGCACGACAGCCATCCGTGCGCGGTGCGGCCGAACGTACGGCCACAGCCTCCGCAAGGTCCTGATCGTCGAGTTACGTTGATCGCTCACGCGATGAGCCCCCTCAGGTCGTCTCCAAACTACGAAGGACGACCGACACTCAGCATCCGGTTTTTCTCCCTACCGGAGCCTGCTGTCTCGACTTAGGTCGAGGTCAAGGGCACGATGACCACCATGACGCGGTTTCTGCGAACTGAGCAGACGATGGCGTTTCCACACGGACGGCTCATCGCCTCACTCGACGGAGTGAACTACGTCCTCGCTCCGGACGGCTGGGACCACCTGGCAGGCCCTCGCCCGCGGCACGCGATGCTGGTGTCCCGCGAGGAGGCCGAGGACTGGTGCGAACGCGAGGGCTGGGACCTGCACCTGCTGGACGAGGTACCGGTCACCTCTTGAACGTGAACAACCCCACAAGCCCGTAGGCGACGGCGGCGAGCAACGCCTCGGCGTGGTGCCGGTTCGTGAACCACCCGAGGACGGGCTCGTGCGCCTTGAAGTAGAGCCCGATCCCCAGCAGGATCGGCCCCAGCAGGATGATCGGCCACACCGGCCGCACCCCGAAGACCCACAGGATCGGCCCTGCGAGCACCAGCGAGGACACCAGCGCGAGCGGCAGCCCGATCAGCACGAGCAGCAGGAACGTCGACATGGACGTGCTGTCGAGCCACGACTTCAGGAAGCCCGACTCGTACGCCCACGTCCACCCGAGCACCAGCCCCGCCCCGACGGCCATCGACAGGACGACCCTGAACAGCAGCCGGCGTCCCGCCCTACCCGTCTTGCCCGTGGTGCTCTGTTCGGTCACGCCGACCACCGTAACCAGCGGTCACCACGGCAGCCAAGGCGTATCCGCCGGCTCCTCCCACCGCGATGACGAGGATCCCTCCGTCACCGGGCAGATCGAGGTGCAACGCCCTGAGCACCTGGCTGCTGATGAGCGTCAACGGCAACGAACACACCGTCCCCACGACGGCGGTGAACCCGGCACGGGGGAGCGTCGCGAACTTCAGCAGCCCCCACGCCGCACCCGTCCAGGCCAAGGCCAACGCCGGGATCAGCAGATACGCGGGGACGACGCACCGCTGCCCGCCGCTGCACGCGAAGGTGCCTGCCAACTGGAGCGACGCGATCCACCCTGCTCCGCAGAACGCCCCGATCGCCGCGGGCACCAGGAACACGACGGCGACGGTAACGCCACGTACGAGCACTGTCACACCGTCCTTCGCCGGCCGGTGCACGACGTGGCGATCGCGTAGGCGACACAAGACGTGATCACGGCGGCGTTCAGCAGGAAGAGGTGACCGTCCTCCTGGTACATGTCGAGGAAGAGGGCCTTGAACCAGACGACGGCCACGATCAGCACCACCCACAGCCCGCTGCCGACTCCTGTCGCCCACCAGCCGCGTGTCATGCGTGCCAACCGGAACCCGGTGTAGATCAGCACGCCCGCGACGAGCATCCAGAACACGAAGATCGGTGGGAGGAGCAGAGGGCTCGAATCACCGCATCCGGTGCGGCCGGGTCTGAGGTAGCAGTACTGCCTGAGCCCGTCGATGGTGAACGCGAATCCGATGCCTACGAGAGCTCCGGCGCACGCCCCCACAACACTGCGCAACAACATGGGCCAAGAGGTATCTGATCTTCGAACCGATCAGGCCGATCTGCACGAAGCCTCCACAGCACCTTCACCGGGTGAGCACGGCGATCAGCGAGTACAGGGCGGCGAACACCGCGAAGGCGAGAAACGGCATCCCGAGCAGCAAGACCATCGCGACCACCGCCATGAGGGTCGCGGGCACGGCCACCAGCCATGCCCGCGACACGCTCAGCGAACGCAACGCGAACCCGCCCAGGACCGCCGCCACCACCGTGAAGACCGGAACGGTCATCACGAAGGTGCCGAGGCAGCCCCAGTCCTCGAACGAGCACACCGCGCCGGAGGCGATGAGCTCGAACACTCCCCACCAAGCCAGCCCGAGGAGTGCACCCACTCCGGCAGCCAGCGCGACACGACGTCCCACGGTGTCAGCGCCTCAGTCAGCGGTTCGACCGCACGCCCAGTAGAACGTCTTCCCACGACGGGACGATGGGGTGGTTCTTCTTCCCCCGCTTGGGAGGAGGGTCCTTGCGGACCGGCTTCTCCGCCGCGGGCTCCTGCTCCTTCTTCACCGGTGGTGGAGGCGGGGCAGGTGCGGGTTCCGGCTCTGGCAGCTTCTCCTGAACCGGCTTCTCCGCCACGACCGGAGCCGGGGCAGGAGCCGGTGCGGGCGCGGGCGCGGGTGCCGGAGCAGGCGCTGGCTCCTCCGCCACGGGGGCGGGAGGAGTGACCACCGGAGCCGCCTCCAGAGCCTGCCTCGCCAGCTGCGTCACCGGCCGCACCGTGCGCAAGGTCCGGTTCGGGTTCGGGTCCATCAGGTCGACAGCGGCGTCGTCGAGCGCCGTCACCGTGCCGCCCTGCGCACCGGGGTGGAACGCCCAGTGCGCCCGGTTGTCCGAGCGCCCGGTCTTCCAGTGCAGCTGCACGATCCAGCGGCCGTCGTCACCGCGCCACGAGTCCCACGAGGTGTCGGACAGGTCGTGCCCACGCAGCCCGAACGAGTGCGCGACGACCTCCCCGAGCGTCTGCACGTCGGGGCCGTCCTCACGGACCGGGTGCGCGCGCTGGGCCAGGTCGGCCGTGCGCGACCGCTCCAGGAGCACGGGGTAGGCGAAGCGCTCGATGCGGTGCGTCGGCATGCCCGCGGCGGCCGCGACCTGGTCGATCGACTCACCGGCGCGGATGCGGGCCTGGATCTCTCTCGGCCGCATCTGGGCCTCACCGGACTCGATCTGCATCTGGCCGAGGCGGGCCAGGTCACCGCGCAGTGCCGCCCGAAGGCGCTCGTCAGCGGGGAGCGTGAAGCGCTCGCCGCGGTTTTCGGGGTCCTCGAGGATGACGGACTTGCCGTCCTCGTCGAGCCCGATGACTCGCAGCGCTCGCATCGTGGCCTCCCTGAATTTGCACCTCGCCAGCGAAGAACGTTAGGACAACGAGCCGCCCAGAAGCGGGAGGCGCGCCGATATCTCTACGTGATCTTGCCAGTTCACGAGGGCTGTCGCACGCCCGTTTCCGGAAGGTTCACCTGGACCACCAGGCCGCCTCCTCCGTTCGGACGAGCTTTCACCGACCCCTGATGCGCCCTCGCCACGGACTGCACGATCGACAGACCGAGGCCGGATCCGGCGGTTCCCGTGCGGTCGCGGAGCCTGCGGAACGGCTCGAAGAGCCCTGGTACCGCCTCCGCCGGCACGGTCGGCCCGGTGTTCGAGACGACGAGATCCCGATCAAGGCGGACCGACACGGTTCCGCCGGGTTTGTTGTAAAGCACGGCGTTGCGCAGGAGGTTCCCGACGAGCTGAGCGAGCAGCACCGGATCTCCCTCGACCAGGTACGGCCGCACCGACACGTCGAAGGTGACCTTCTTCGAGGCCGCCAGCGACACGCACGACTCGACCTCGTCCTCGACGGTCTCGTCGAGCCACACCAGCCCCCGCGTGGCCAGCCCTCGATCACTGCGCGCGAGCAGCAGCAACCCGTCGATCAGCTTCTCGCTGCGCTCGTTCGTGTCGAGCAGGTGCGCGCCGAGCCTGCGGACCTCATCCGTGGCGCCGGGGTCGCCCAGCGCCACCTCGATCAACGTCCGCTGCACGGCCAACGGCGTGCGCAGCTCGTGCGAGGCGTTCGCGACGAACCGCTTCTGGCTGTCGAACGACGACGCGAGCCGGTCGAGCATCCCGTCGAAGGTGTCCGCGAGCTCCTTCAGCTCGTCCGGCGGCCCCTCCAGCTCGATCCGCTGGTCCAGCCGTGTCGCCTCCAGCCGGTGCGCGGTGGACGTGATCTCGTGCAACGGCGCCAGCACCCGCCCGGCCACCACCCAGCCGAGCCACACGGCGAGCACCGCGGCCACCAGCAACGCGATGATCGACTGCCAGAGAACCGTGCTCATCGTGCTGGCTTTGACCTGGTCAGCGGTGATCACCAGGGTGTCGGCGGGAAGCTGCGCCACTTCGATCGCATCCGGGTACGTCGGCAGGGCCCGTGCCGCCACGACCCCCTCGTTGAACGGCGCCCACTCGGCGAGCAGCCAGTAGTTGAGCCCGATCAGCGCGACGCCCGCGATCAGGAACACCCCGGCGTACCAGGCCGTCAGCCTGGTCCGCAGCTTCACGAGCCGAACCGGTAGCCGGCACCGGGCACCGTCTCGATGACCTGCGGCGCGCCCAGCTTGCGGCGCAGCGTCATCACCGCCACCCGCACGGCGTTGGTGAACGGGTCCGCGTGCTCGTCCCAGGCCTTCTCCAGCAACTCCTCCGCGCTCACCACGGTGCCCTCCGCCCTCATCAGCACCTCCAGCACAGCGAACTCCTTGGGAGAGAGCGGCAGGAACCTCCCGTTCCGCGACGCCTGGTGCCGGGGAAGGTCCAGTGTGACGCCCGCGCGTTCGAGCACCGGCGGCAACGCGGGCCGCGCCCTGCGACCCAGCGCCTGCACGCGGGCCACCAGTTCGGCGAACGCGAACGGCTTGGTCAGGTAGTCGTCGGCACCGAGCCCGAGCCCTGCCACCCGATCGTCCACTTCGGCCGCAGCCGTCAGCATCAGCACCCGCGCCTCACCACCGGTCGCGTGCACCGCCTTGCACACCTCGTCGCCGTGCACGAGAGGCAGGTCCCGGTCGAGCACGACGACGTCGTACGCGTGCACCCCCACACGTTCCAACGCCGCTTCGCCGTCGTAGCAGACGTCCACCGCCATCGAGAACCTGCGCAACCCTTCGGCGATCGTGTCCGCGAGCAGTTGTTCGTCCTCGACCACCAGCACACGCATGACAGCCATTTTCCGTGGATCGGGGATAAGCGCCGGATAAAGGCTTTCGCTTAACGCCGGCGAACGACGTCCTCCGTAGACCTGTCGCCATGAAATCCACCATCGCAGTGTTGCTGGGCCTGCTCCTGGCGCTCACCGCCTGTGGGGCGAAAGACCAGCCCGGCGGGGCCCAGAAGGACGAGAAGGGCGACATGGTCAAGTTCGCCCAGTGCATGCGGGAGAACGGCGTCGACATGCCGGATCCGAAGCAGGACGACAACGGCGGCGTGATGATCGAGGCGATGCCCGGCGGCGACGCCGGATCCATCGACGAGAACAAGATGAACACCGCCCACGAGGCCTGCAAGAAGCACCTGCCCAACGGTGGCGAGTTCAAGCCGCCGTCGCCAGAGGAGCAGGACAAGATGCGCCAGCAGGCGAAGTGCATGCGGGACAAGGGCCACAACTGGCCCGACCCGAAGTTCGAGGGCGGCGGCGCGGCGGAGAGCATCGAGCTGCCCGACATGGAGGACGACAAGGTCAAGCAGGACATGAAGGACTGCGGCCTCGGTGAAGGCATGGTCGCGGCGAGGCCCGTCGGATGAAGCGCCGCGTGAACAGGAAGATCCTCATCGCCGCGCTCGTCGCCGCGGTGGTGCTCGGCACCGGTTCGGTCGTGGTGCTCACGAGAGTCGCGTCCAACCAGGCCAACGCCGCACCGCTGCAGAACAACCCGTCGAAGACCGCTTCCGTCAAGAAGGCGAACCTGGCGGACCAGCAGTCGGTCAGCGGCCAGCTCGGCTTCGGCGCGGAACGAGCGCTGGCCGGCCGGAAAAGTGGCACCATCACCGGGCTGCCGAACCAGGGCGCTGTCATCGACCAGGGCAAACCGGTGTTCTGGTCGGACGCCAAGCCGGTGCCGCTGTTCTACGGCACCATGCCGCTCTACCGCGACCTCGAGTCGGGCATGTCGAACGGGCCCGACGTCAAGGTGGTGGAGGAGAACCTCGCCGCACTGGGGTTCAAGGACTTCGGCACCCCCGACGAGAAGTTCACCTACTACACGGCCACCGCGCTGAAGAAGTGGCAGAAGGCCAACGGCCTGGAGCAGACCGGAAAGCTCGGCTCCGGTGACGTGGTCGTCCAGCCCGGCGCGATCCGGGTGTCCTCTTTGACCGGCCAGCTCGGCGCACCGGCCGGTGGCGACCTGATGAAGGTCACCGGAACCGAACGCGCGGTGACCGTCGAGTTGGAACAGTCCAAGCAGCGCCTTGCCAAGCAGGGTGAGAAGGTCGAGCTGTCGATCACCGGCGGCAAGCCCACCACCGGCACCATCACCGGTATGACCCGCACCTCCGGCGACCCGAACCAGGGCCAGAAGCCGAAGATCGTCCTGACGATCTCCGTCGACGACCCCAAGGCCGCGGAAGGCCTCGACACCGCCAACGTCACGGCGCTGTTCACGGTGAGCAAGAAGCAGAACGTGCTCGCGGTCCCGATCGGCGCGCTGCTCGCGTTGAACGAGGGCGGCTACGGCGTGGTCACCGAGGACGGCAAGACCATCCCGGTCACCGTCGGCATCTTCGCCAAGGGCCAGGTCGAGGTGCAGGGCGATGGCCTGCGCGAGGGCATGAAGGTGGTGACCACCGAGTGATCACCGTCGACCACGCGAGCCGGACGTATCCCGGTGGTGTGCAGGCGTTGCGCGACGTCTCCCTCACCGTCGGGGGCGGGGAGATGCTCGCGATCGTGGGACCGTCCGGCTCGGGGAAGTCGACGCTGCTGCACCTGATGGGCACGCTCGACAAGCCCACGGCGGGCAAGGTCGAGATCGACGGCAATGACATCTCCACCCTGTCGGACAACGCCTTGTCGGCCCTGCGAGCGCGCACGATCGGCTTCGTGTTCCAGCAGTTCTTCCTCACCGACGGGCTGTCCGCGATCGAGAACGTGGCCTCCGGGCTCGTCTACGCGGGCGTGCCGCGCTCGAAGAGACGCGCTCTGGCGATGTCCGCTTTGGACAGAGTCGGACTGATCCACCGAGCGCTGCACAAGCCGCACGAGCTGTCCGGTGGTGAACGTCAGCGGGTCGCGATCGCCAGGGCCGTGGTGAACACACCGGGGATCCTGCTCGCCGACGAGCCGACGGGGAACCTGGACACGCAGAACGGCGCGGGCGTGCTGGAGTTGCTGGAGAGCCTCAACTCCGACGGCACGACGGTCGTGCTGATCACGCACGACCGGGACATCGCGGCATGGGCGCCGCGCCGTGTCGAGGTGCGAGACGGGGTGATCGTGTGATCGACCTGCTGCGCCTGGGCTTCTTCGGCATGCGGACCCGCCCGATCCGCGCCGTCCTCTCCGCCCTGGGCATCGCGATCGGCATCGCGGCGGTGGTCGCGGTCGTCGGCATCCCCGCCTCCAGCGCGGCGGCGTTGAAGGAGAAGATGTCCAAGCTGGGCACCAACCTCCTGACCGCCGCACCCGGCCAGGACTTCTTCGGCCAGGACGCGAAGCTGCCGGAGACCGCGGTGCCGATGGCCAAGCGGATCGGCGCGGTGTCGGCGGCCAGCGCGACCGCCAAGATCTCCGCGAGCGTCCGCAAGAACGATCTCGTGCCGTCGAGCGACACGCTCGGCCTCCAGGTGCAGGCAGCGGAGAAGGACCTGCTGAAGGTGCTGAACGCCGAGGTCCGCGAGGGCCGGTGGCTGTCGCCGGGCGAGAAGTCGGTGGTGCTCGGAGGCACAGCGGCCTCCCGCCTGGGCGTCGACAAGCCCGGCGTGCAGCTGTGGATCGACGGTCAGTGGTTCACCGTGGTCGGCATCCTCGGGCCGTTGCCGCTCTCGCCGGAGATCGACAGGTCCGCACTGATCGGCTGGGAGGCGGCCAAGGGGGCCTTCGGGTTCGAGGGCCACGCCAACACGGTGTACGTGCGCACGTCCGAGGACCAGGTGGAGAACGTCCGCAACCTGCTCGGGCCGACGCTGAACCCGCAGAAGTCCAACGAGGTCAAGGTGTCGCGGCCGTCGGAGGCGCTGGAAGCCCAGCAGCTGGCGGAAAGTTCCTACAACGCGCTTTTCCTGGGTTTGGGCGGGGTCGCGTTGTTGGTGGGTGGCGTCGGCGTGGCGAACACGATGGTGATCTCGGTGCTGGAACGGCGCAGGGAGATCGGTCTGCGGCGGGCGCTCGGGGCGACCCGGCGGCAGATCAGATGGCAGTTCCTCACCGAGTCGGTGTTGCTGTCCGGCCTCGGCGGGCTGGTCGGCGTGATCGTGGGAATCGCGGTCACGGCCGGGTATTCGATCAGTCAGCAATGGCCGGCGGCACTGCCGTGGCCGGCCCTGCTCGGGGGAGTGGGCTCGGCGATCCTCATCGGCGCCATCGCCGGCGTCTATCCCGCGGTGCGGGCGGCTCGACAGTCGCCCACGGAAGCACTCGCCTGAAAAAGCCCTGGGGTGCACCGAGAACTCGTCGGTGCACCCCAGGTTGCTGTTCTGACCGGATCAGAGCTGGCCGACGACCCAGTCGACGGCCTGCGTGAGGATCGTGACGTCGTTCGGCTCGATGGCCGGGAACATCGCGACCCGCAGCTGGTTCTTGCCGAGCTTGCGGTACGGCTCGACGTCGACGATCCCGTTGGCGCGCAACACCTTCGCCACGGTCGCCGCGTCCACGTCGTCGGAGAAGTTGATCGTGCCGACGACCTGCGAGCGGTCCTCGGCCTTCTCCACGTACGGCGTGGTGTACGCGGTCTTCTCCGCCCAGGAGTACAGGCGCGACGACGAGTCCTTGGTGCGCCCGACGGACCAGTCGAGGCCGCCGTTCCCGTTGATCCAGTCGATCTGCTCGGCCAGCAGGAAGAGCGTGGCGATCGACGGCGTGTTGTAGGTCTGGTCCTTGGTGGAGTTGTCGAGCGCGGTCGGCAGCGACAGGAACTCCGGCACCCAGCGGTCCTTGAGCTCGTCGACGCGCGCGAGCGCGGCAGGCGACATCAGCGCGATCCACAGGCCGCCGTCCGAGGCGAACGACTTCTGCGGCGCGAAGTAGTAGACGTCGAAGTCCTCGGCCTTGACGGGCAGGCCACCGGCACCGGACGTCGCGTCGATCGCGATGAGCGCGTCGCCGGAACCCTCGATCCTGGTGACGGGCATCGCCACACCGGTCGAGGTCTCGTTCTGCGCCCATCCGACGAGGTCAGCGCCCTCGGCGTAGAAGAGCTCAGGAGCGGTACCCGGCTCGGCCTTGGTGACCAGCGAGTCCTTCAGGAACGGCGCGGTCTGGGTGACCTTCGCGAACTTGGACGAGAACTCACCGTTGGTGAAGTGCTGCGCGGTCTCGCGGACCAGGCCGAACGACGCCGCGTCCCAGAACGCCGTGGTGCCACCGTTGCCGAGCACGACCTCGTAGCCCTCGGGAAGCTGGAAGAGCTCGCGCAGCCCGGAACGCACGCGACCGACGAGGTTCTTGACGGGCTTCTGCCGGTGAGAGGTGCCGAGCAGTGCCGCACCCTCGGACGCGAGGGCCGCAACGGCCTCGGGGCGCACCTTGGACGGTCCGCAGCCGAAGCGGCCGTCGGACGGCTTGAGCTCGGCGGGAAGCACCAACGTGGTCGGATCGGCGGTCTGGGTCATGTGGTCACGCCTCCGGGGCGATGGACTGTGCAGATGGACCTGACCGGCGCCGTTGCCGGAACTGACAGTGTTGCAGCCAGGTGGCCGGGACATGTCAGCCGGGTGTCCTGGGTCACTGGGAACCGCGTCACTGGAGCATGCCGCGATCCATGGCGGTGGTGACCGCGGCGGTGCGGTCGGACACGCCCAGTTTGTTGAACACCCTCAGCAGGTGAGTCTTCACGGTCGCCTCCGAGATGAACAGCGTCCGTCCGATCTCGACGTTCGACATACCCTTCGCGACCAGCCGCAACACCTCGGCCTCGCGCGCGGACAACGGTGGCGTGCGGACCTGTCCGACGACCTTCGCGACCATCGACGGCGCTAGGACGGTCTCGCCCCGCGACGCCGCCCGGATCGCCGCGATGAGGTCTTCGGTGGTCGAGTCCTTCAGCAGGTACCCGGACGCGCCGGCCTCGACCGCGCGAAGAATGTCCGAATCGGTCTCGTACGTCGTGAGCACGAGCACGCGCGGTCCGGTTCCGGCGATCTTCGCGGTCGCCGCGACGCCGTCCATCTCCGGCATCCGCAGGTCCATCAGGACGACGTCCGGTTTCAGAACAGCGGCCTTCTCGATGGCTTCCCGTCCCGAACCCGCGTCGCCGACGACCTCCAGATCGTCGGCCACGAGCATCCCGCGGAGGCCCTGACGCACCACCGGGTGGTCGTCCACGAGCAGAATCCTGATCACAGCGGCACCTCCACCAGCACCGAAGCCCCCTCGTCCGACGACAGGGAGAGCGTCCCACCCACCTGTTCCAGCCGTGCACGCATGCCCCGCAGGCCGAAGCCCTCCGGAGCGTCACCGAACCCGCGCCCGTCGTCCCGCACCTCCAGCGAAACGCTGTCCTCGTCGAACCGCATCACCACGTCGACCCGCGAAGCCCCGGAGTGCCGCGCCACGTTGTTCAACGCCTCCTGCACGGTTCGCAGCAGCACCACCTCGACCGAGGTCGGCAGCCCCACCGGATCGCCGATCACCCGGAACGTCGACGGCAGCGTCACGCCGTTCACCAACCGCCGCAACGCGTCTTCCAAGGAGGAACCGTCCAAAGGCGACGGTGCGTTCGAAGCGACCAGTGCCCGTGCCTCGCGGAGGTTCTCCCGCGCCGTCTGCAAGGCCAGTTCCACGTTCGGTTGCGCGCCCTGCAGCAACGTGATGATCGAGGTGAAGCCCTGCGCCAGCGTGTCGTGGATCTCCGCTGACCACCGCGCCCGCTCGGCCTCGATGGTCAGCGCCTCGATGCGCTTCAGCAGCTCGCCGCGTTGTTCGTTCTGGTCCGCGATCCGGCTGATCGCCCACCCGAACGCCTGGGAGAAGCTGACGATCAGCAGCGCGGCCGGCCACGGGAGTGCCGGCACGGCACCCGCGAGCCAGGTCAGGATCTGCGGGGTGAACACGAACAACGCCATCGGGAAGAACGCCCACGTGACCGGCAGCACCATGTAGATCTGCGGGATCAGGCCGAACAGGGCGAAGGTGGCGTTGCCGCTGAACCAGACCGCCGGCGCGAACGTGGCGAGCGAGCCGGCCGCGTAGACGAACCCGCGCCAGTCCTCGGCCCGGTGCCTGACCAGTTTCCTGCCGTAGAGCAGGAACCACAGGCCGTTCAAGCACAACAACCCCGCCGCCGTCAGGCGGTCGGCGAGGGTGTTGCGGTCGATCAGGATGAGCACGAGCGCGGTGGCCTGCGTGACCGCGAAGAGCACGTACCAGGTGATCAGCGACTGGTGTTGGTCCACCTGAAGGTCCGGCTGACCAGCACCAGGCCCGCGATCGTCCACGCCCCGAGCACCAGCGCGATCCTGCCGAGCTCCCATGATCCCGCCGCCTCCATGACCGCGTAGCCGTCGTCCGGCGCGAACACCGAACGGAAACCCTGACACACCCACTTCAGCGGGAAGATCGAACCCGCGGTGCGCAGCGAGTCCGGCAGCGCCGTCTGCATGATGAACACGCCGGACAGGAACTGCAGCACGATGTACGGCAGGTTCAGCACACCGGCCGCGCTGCGGGTCGAGTTGGCGATCGAGCTGACCGCGACGCCGATCAGCGAACACGAGATCACACCGAGCACGAACACCCAGCCGAACGTGGCCCACTTGCCGAGCGTGTTCGGCAGTTCGACGTCGAACCGGACCATCGCCACCGCGAGGAGCAGCACGGCCTCGACCAGGCTCGACACGAAGACCAGGACGATCTTGCCGATGAAGTAGGACGTGAACGGCATCGGCGTGCCGCGCAGGCGCTTCAGCGTGCCGTCCTCGCGGTCGGCCACCACGCTCATGCCCAGTCCCACGAACGACGTCGAGATGATGCCGGCGCCGATCATGCTGGCCGCGAACATCTGGCCGTGCGCCGGTTCCGTCACGTACACGGTGCCCAGCAGCAGCATCAGGATCGCCGGCAGCGACACCGTGAAGATGAGGTTTTCCTTCTGCCGGAAGAACTCCCGCAGTTCGGTCGCACCCCTCGCGAGACCGAGCTGCAACGTTCCGGGCAAATCCTTCTGGGAAAGAATTGCGGTGGTCATGCGATCAGCTCCAGGTAGACGTCTTCGAGCGACGGACGGGTGACGGAGAGTTCGGCGAGCTCGCCGTGGCGGGACAGCTCGGCGATCACCTTGGTGGGTTCGGAGGTGCGAACCTCCTGGTAGCCGCGGTCGCTCATCCAGCGCACGGTGGCGTCGGCGTGCGCGCGGCCGCCCAGCGTCTGCGGAGTGCCTCGGCGACGATCGGCCGCCCGCAAGCACGGCCACGCGGTCCGCGAGCGCCTCGGCCTCGTCCAGGTAGTGCGTGGTCAGCAGGATGGTGGTGCCCTCGGCGGCCAGGTCCTTGATCAGGCCCCAGAACTGCCGGCGCGCCTCCGGGTCGAAGCCCGTGGTCGGCTCGTCGAGGAACACCAGCTCAGGGCGGCCGATGATGCCGAGCGCCACGTCCAGACGCCTGCGCTGACCACCGGACAACGTGCTGGCGCGTGACCTGGCCTTCTCCGCGAGCCCGACGAGCTCGATCACCTCGTCCGGATCCCGCGGATCGGCGTAGTACTTCGCGTAATGCCGCACGGCCTCATTGACCGTGAGGTTTGCGGCGTCGGTCGCGCTCTGCAGCACGATCCCGAGCCGCGACCGCCACACCCGGTCCGCCTTGGCGGGGTCGACGCCCAGTACGCTGACCTCGCCGGAGTCCCGGTCGCGGTGTGCTTCCAGGATCTCCACCGTGGTCGTCTTGCCGGCCCCGTTCGGCCCGAGCACCGCGAAGACCTCGCCTCGTGCGACGTCGAGGTCCACCCCTGCCACCGCCTGGTGGCCCTTGTAGGCCTTCTTCAGGCCCCTCACTCGGATCGCGTTCATGGGGTGAATCCTGCGGTTTCGCGGGGTTCTGGCGGGACGACCGCACCGCTGACCCCGGCTGTCAACCGGTCGATGGACACGCGTCCGTGTTTCAGCCGTGTTTCCACTCCGCGATAGCCGGCTTTCACGTGTTAGAACAGCCGGGTGCATCTGACGCCGCATGAACGCGACAAGCTCCTCGTGCACGTCGCCGCCGACGTGGCGCGCCGCCGGCTCGAACGCGGGGTGCTCCTCAACTATCCCGAGGCCGTCGCGTTGATCACCGACCACGTGTTGGAGGGCGCGCGGGACGGCCGCACGGTCAGCGAGCTCATGGAGAGCGGCCGCACGGTGCTCGCGCCGGAGCAGGTCATGCGCGGAGTGCCGGAGATGATCGACTCGGTGCAGGCGGAGGCGACGTTCCCGGACGGCACCAAGCTCGTCACCGTGCACCACCCGAGTCGCGCCTTCCGCCGGCCCGGCGCCGGGTGAGGTGATCGTCGGCTCCGAACCCGTCGAGCTGAACCCTGGACGGCCGCGGGTCACGATGACCGTGGTGAACGTCGCCGACCGGCCCGTCCAGGTCGGATCGCACTTCCACTTCGCGTCGGTCAACACCGGGCTGGACTTCGATCGCGAGGCAGCCTTCGGGTACCGGCTCGACATCCCCGCGGGCACCGCGGTGCGGTTCGAGCCGGGCGTCGAGCGCGAGGTCACGCTGGTTCCGTTGGCAGGCTTGAGGATTGTCCGGGGGTTGCAGCGATGATCGACCGCGAGCGCTATGCCGAACTGCTCGGGCCGACCGTGGGCGACCGGATCCGGCTCGCCGACACCGACCTGTTCATCGAGGTCACCGAGGACCTTTCGCGCGGTGCAGGTTCGGGCGACGAGGTGATCTTCGGCGGCGGCAAGGTGATCCGCGAGTCGATGGGTCAGGGCGTCGCGACCCGTGCCGAGGGCGCGCCGGACCTGGTCATCACCGGTGCGGTGATCCTCGATCACTGGGGTGTCGTCAAGGCCGACGTCGGTGTGCGGGACGGCAGGATCGTCGCGATCGGCAAGGCGGGCAACCCGGACACGATGGACGGGGTCCACCCCGACCTGGTCATCGGCCCGTCGACGGAGATCCTGTCCGGCAACGGGAAGATCCTGACCGCGGGCGGCATCGACTGCCACGTGCACTTCATCTGCCCGCAGATCGTGGACGAGGCGCTGGCGTCCGGGCTGACGACGTTGATCGGTGGCGGCACCGGTCCCGCGGAGGGCACGAAGGCCACCACGGTCACGCCTGGCGCCTGGTACCTCGACCGGATGCTGACGTCGATGGACCACATGCCGATCAACGTTCTGTTGCTGGGCAAGGGGAACACGGTCTCGCACGAGGGTTTGCGCGAACAGCTCGCCGGTGGCGCCGGTGGGTTCAAGCTGCACGAGGACTGGGGTACGACGCCTGCCGCGATCGACGCGTGTCTGCGCGTGGCGGACGAGTCGGGTGTTCAGGTCGCGATCCACACGGACACGTTGAACGAGGCCGGCTTCCTGGAGTCCACTGTGGACGCCATCGGTGGCAGGTCGATCAACGCCTACCACTCGGAGGGTGCGGGCGGCGGGCACGCACCGGACATCATCCGGGTGGTCTCGTTGCCGAACGTGCTGCCGTCGTCGACGAACCCGACGCGCCCGCACACCGTCAACACGCTCGAAGAACACCTCGACATGCTGATGGTGTGCCACCACCTCAACCCGTCCGTGCCTGAGGACCTGGCGTTCGCCGAGTCGCGCATCCGGCCGACCACGATCGCGGCCGAGGACGTGCTGCACGACCTGGGCGCGATCTCGATGATCTCGTCCGACTCGCAGGCGATGGGCCGCGTCGGCGAGGTGATCATCCGGACCTGGCAGACCGCCCACGTGATGCAGTCCCGGCATTCCCTTGATCCGAATCTGCGTGCCCGGCGGTACGTCGCGAAGTACACGATCAATCCGGCGATCGCGCACGGGATCTCGGCCGAGGTCGGCTCGGTGGAGAAGGGCAAGCTCGCCGATCTGGTGTTGTGGGAGCCCAAGTTCTTCGGCGTGCGGCCGTCGGTGGTGTTGAAGGGCGGGTTCATCGCGTGGGGCGCGATGGGCGACGCCAACGCCTCGATCCCGACGCCGCAACCGGTGTGGGCGCGGCCGATGTTCGGTGCCACGGCCGGAGCCGCTTCGAGCGTGTTCTTCGTTGCGCCGGAGGCGATCGAGGCAGGGATCGCGGATCGGTACGCGCGGCGCGTGCTGCCGGTCTCCAACACCCGCTCGGTCACCAAGGCGGACATGGTCCTCAACGACGCGATGCCGGACGTGCGGGTCGATCCAGACAGCTTCGCCGTGCACGTCGACGGTGCTCTCGTCGAGCCGGCGCCGGTCGCCGAACTGCCGATGGCTCAACGATATTTCCTGTTCTGATGCTGACCGCGCTGATCCTCGCCGACTCCCGGTTCCCCGGCGGTGGCCACGTGCACTCCGGTGGCCTGGAGGAGGCTGCCGCGCGCGGGCTGGTTGTCGACGAGCCGTCGCTGCAGTCGTTCCTGTACGGCCGTTTGCTCACCACCGGACTGCTGGCGGCGGGCTTCGCGGCCGCGGCGGCTCGCGGCGAGGATCTTGCTGTTTTGGATGCGGAGCTCGACGCCCGCACGCCGTCGCCTGCCCAGCGCGAGGCTTCGCGGGCGCAGGGACGCGGCATGCTGCGGGCGGCTCGGCGGGCGTGGCCCTCCGCGCGGCTTTCGTCGTTGGCGGCGTCTCCGCACCAGCCGCTGGTGATCGGTGTGCTGGTCGATGATCCGTATGAAGCCGCGCTGACGTGCGCATACTTGTCTGTCAGCGGACCGGCGTCGGCGGCGGTGAGGTTGCTGGGACTGGACCCGTTCGGGGTCAACGCGATCGTGGCGGCGCTTCCGGTGGAAGACGTCGCCTCGCGGGCGGTGAAGGAACTGCCTTGTTTGGGATCACCTGCCTTGGACCTGCTGGCCGAGGCACATGTTCGACGTGAAGGGGTGCGTCTCTTTGGGAGCTAACCACGGGCCCGACCCGCACGATCACCACCACGGCAAGGCGCCGCGGATCGGCATCGGCGGCCCGGTCGGCAGCGGCAAGACCGCGCTGACGGCCGCTCTGTGCCGTGCCCTGGGCTCGCAGCTGGAGCTCGCGGTCGTCACCAACGACATCTACACCACCGAGGACGCGGACTTCCTGCGGCGAGCGGGCGTGCTCGACCCGTCACGCATCGAGGCGGTGCAGACCGGTTGCTGCCCGCACACCGCGATCCGCGACGACATCACCGCGAACCTGGACGCCGTCGAACGCCTGGAGCACAGGTTCACCGACCTGGATCTGGTGATCATCGAGAGCGGCGGCGACAACCTGACCGCGGTGTTCTCGCGCGGCCTCGTCGACCGGCAGATCTTCGTCGTGGACGTGGCCGGCGGCGACAAGGTGCCGCGCAAGGGCGGCCCCGGCGTCACGACAGCGGACCTGCTGGTCATCAACAAAGTGGACCTGGCGCCGTTCGTCGGCGCGGACATGGAGGTGATGATCTCGGACGCGCACCGCATGCGCGGCTCGCTGCCCGTCATCGCCCAGTCGCTGGTGGAGACGCCGGACGCGCCCGAGGTCGCCAAGTGGGTGCTGGCCCAGCTGTGAAGGCTTCTGCTCGGCTGGTCGTCTCGTTGGACTCGCACGGCAACAGCGTCGTGCGGGTCCTGCGCTCCCAGTCGCCTCTGACACTGGTGCCGCACCGGCGCGTGGGCCCGGTCGCTCTGGTGCACCTGGTGAGCTCGGTGACGGCGCCACTGGGCGGCGATTGCCTGTCGCTGACCGTCGAGGTCGGCCCTGGAGCGTCGCTCGACCTTCGCGGAGTCGCGGCGACCCTGCTGCTGCCCGGCTCGTCCGGCACGTCGTCGTCCTCTGTGGTCCGGTTCCTGGTCGAGGGCTCGGTCCGCTACCTGCCAGAGCCGACCGTCGTGACGGGCCGCGCGAATCACACGGCAGTGGTGGAGGCCGAATTGGACGGTCACGCAGAGTTGCGGACACGCGAGATCCTGGTGCTCGGCCGCACCCGTGAATCGCCCGGCGCGCTGTCGACCTCGGTGCGTGCAACCCGTTGCGGCAAGCCGTTGTTGCATCAACAACTCGTCGTCGGCTCGCCGTCGTTGGACGCGTCTACCGCCGGTCTGGCGGGCAAGCGGGTCGTCGGCACCGAGCTGATGCTCGACGCGGTGGCACGCGTTTCCGATGGCGGGGAGTGGTGGAGCGTCGTTCCCTTGGCAGCGGGCGGAACCCTTGCCACCGCACTGGGTGATGACGTGGTCACGGTCACAAATGTGCTCGACGCCATCTGACTCGATCCCGAATTCGATCCAGAACTGTTCTTTGCACGGACAGTCACCGTTCAGGTGGTGGTCATCACCGCGCAGGCGGTTTCGGGATCCGTTCGCCGTGCGTATGGTCGCGGGTCCAGGGACCACGAGTTCTGCCGCCACTTGGAGGTTCGCCAATGACGGAGACCACGAACATCGCACTACCGGCGATGCGCGTGTCATACGAGCAGGGCTCGCTGAGCGAGTCGGAGCTTGCCGCCACGTGGCACGAACAGCTCCAGCTGTGGCTGGACCAGGCTTCGGGTGCAGGCCTCCCCGAGCCGAACGCGATGGTCCTCGCGACGACCGACACCAAGGGCCGCCCGTCTTCACGGACCGTGCTGGCCAAGGGACTCGATGCGCGTGGCTTGGTGTTCTTCACCAACTACACGTCCAACAAGTCGCACGACCTGATGGCGACCCGGTACGCGTCCGCCACCTTCCCGTGGTTTGCGATGCAGCGGCAGGCTCACGTTCGTGGGACTGTCGAGAAGGTCGGGCCGGTGGAGACCGCCGAGTACTGGAACTCCCGGCCTCGGGGGTCGCAGATCGGTGCTTGGGCTTCGCCGCAGTCTCGGGTTGTGAGTGGGCGGTCTACTTTGGACTCTGCTCTGCACAAGATTGAGCGGCAGTTCGCTGACACCGAGAAGATTCCTGTGCCGCCGCATTGGGGTGGGTGGCGGATTCGGCCTGAGGAGGTCGAGTTCTGGCAGGGGCGGCGGGATCGGATGCATGACCGGTTGCGGTTCCGGCTTTTGCGGGATGGGTGGCAGTTGGAGCGGGTTGCTCCGTAGGTCCCGTAGGGGCCTTGTGGGGTTTTAGCTTTTGCGATGGGGCGTCTCCTGTGGGCAGGGGCGCCCCTTTTGCTGCGTTCGCGCTCTTGTTCGTTGGTGGTCGCCTGCGGTCCGTAGGTGGTCGTGTTGCGTTGGCGGCTGGCGGTTTTGTGGTTCCTCCGGGGGCTCTGCCCCCGGACCCCCAGCAATCTGATCGGGGGTCCAGCGCCGTGCGCGGGTTGATGGCACGCCTGTTGGGTTGGGCGGGGTGCTGTTGCGTGGGTGGGTTGCGTTTGGTGTGGGGTGTGTGAAGGACGGCTCGGCTGCGCCTTCGCGAGGGGTGCTCGGCTTCGCCTTCGCCTTCGCGGTGGCTCGGCTGCGCCATCGCGGGGTGTGGAACCTGACTGTGGCCTCGTGCGTCCTCAGGCTGGCGAAGTGCCCGGTTTCCTCACGGGCATACTTGGATTTCGGCAACGGCTAGCTACGAGGTGCGATTTCACGTGTGCGGAGTGCTCGGACTCATCTGTTCCACCGAAGCCGCTGCGGTCTCCGCGCGTGGCTCAGTGGCCGCAGCACTGCGCTGCCAGCGGCACCGTGGGCCCGACGAGAGTGATACGTGGGCGGACGCCGAGGTTGTTTACGGGTTCAACCGGCTCGGCTTCATCGACCTCGATCACTCCCACCAGCCGTTGGTGTGGGGGCCGCCGGAGAACCCGACCCGCTACACGCTGAACTTCAACGGCGAGATCTACAACTACAAGGAGTTGCGGGCCGAGCTGGCCATGCAGTTCGGGGCTCAGTTCAAGACGCAGGGTGACGGCGAGTCGATCGTCGCGGGGTACCACTACCTCGGTGCGGACTGGGTCAAGCGGTTGCGGGGGATGTTCGCGTTCATGATTTGGGACGCGCAGGAGCGGGTGGTCTTCGGGGCGCGGGATCCGTTCGGCATCAAGCCGCTGTACTGGGCGGCTGGGCCTGGGGGTGTGGCGTTTTCGTCGGAGAAGAAGAGTCTGCTGCAGCTGACCGGTGTGCTCGGTATCAGTCAGGAGCTTGACCACACCGCGCTGCAGCACTACCTGGTGTTGCAGTACGTGCCGGAGCCCGAGTCGCTGCACAAGGCCATCAGGCGCGTCGAGTCCGGGACGTCGTTCAAGGTCAGTCCTGGCGGGCAGGTTCTGTTCAACCGGTACTTCAAGCCGGTGTTCTCGCCACGGCCGGTGAACGGTGAGCACGAGGCTGAGGCGCTGCACGAGCGGATTGCCGACGTCATGCGTGACTCGGTGGCCAAGCACATGATCTCCGACCCGGACGTCACGGTCGGGGCGTTCCTGTCTGGCGGTATCGACTCCACGGCCACTGCGACGCTGGCCAAGCTGCACAATCCGAACCTCATCGCGTTCACCAGCGGGTTTGATCGTGAGGGCTACTCCGAGGTGGACGTCGCCGCGGAGACGGCGGCGGCGATCGGGGTGCGGCACGTCGTGAGGACCGTCTCGCCGGACGAGATGATGGAAGAGCTGCCGCTGATCATCTGGTACCTCGATGACCCGGTGGCGGACCCTGCGCTGGTGCCGTTGTGGTTCATTGCGCGTGAGGCTCGCAAGTACGTCAAGGCTGTGCTGTCGGGTGAGGGCGCGGACGAGCTGTTCGGTGGGTACGTGATCTACCACGAGCCGCTTTCGTTGTCCCCCTTCGAGAAGGTGCCCGGCAGTGTCCGCAAGCTGATGGGCAAGGTGTCGAAGACCATTCCGGAGGGCGTGCGGGGCAAGGATCTGCTCCGGCGCGGTTCGCTCAAGCTGGAGGAGCGCTACTACGGCAACGCGCGCAACTTCAGCGACGCGCAGGTGCGGGCCGTGTTCCCCGGCTACGTCGAGGGCATCGGCTTCCAGGACGTCACGGCGCCCTGGTACCGCGAGTCGGAGGACTGGGATCCGGTCGCGCGCATGCAGCACATCGATCTTTTCACGTGGCTGCGCGGCGACATCCTGGTCAAGGCCGACAAGGTGACCATGGCGAACTCGATCGAGCTGCGGGTGCCGTTCCTCGACCCCGAGGTCTTCCGGGTGGCCGCCGAGGTTCCTCTGGACCAGAAGCTCACCGAGGGCACGACCAAGTACGCGCTGCGCAAGGCGTTGGCGAAGATCATTCCGGCGCACGTGCTGAACCGGCCCAAGCTGGGCTTCCCCGTGCCGATCCGGCACTGGCTGCGTGCCGAGATGTACGACTGGGCGCGCGGGATCATCGCGGACTCGCAGACCGGGCACCTGCTCGACAAGAACGCGGTGATGGACCTGCTCGCGGAGCACAAGTCGGAGCAGTTCGACCGCAGCCGGCAGCTGTGGTCCGTGCTGTGCTTCATGATCTGGCACGGGATCTTCGTCGAGGGCAGGATCAGCCCGAAGGTGCCGGAGCCGGTCTACCCCGTCCGCCTTTGACGAGTGGTGTTGGCGACACATCCACGTAAAGGGCTTGTTAGTTGTCATAAGCTAACGAAGTGGCCACCCTGGGGAGAAGTGCGCGCTCGACGTTCGTGATCGACACACGTCCGCTGAAGATCGTCGCGTATCGCAGGTTGTGGCTCTCCACGATCGTCACGGCGGTGGGCTCCCAGCTCACCGCCGTTGCCGTGCCCAAGCAGGTCTTCGACCTCACCGGGTCGTCGGCGTGGGTCGGCATCGCGGCGGGTGTCGCGCTGGTTCCGTTGCTGGTCTTCGGGCTGTGGGGCGGCGCGATCGCGGACACCGTCGACCGCCGCAAGCTGCTGCTCGTCACGAACACCGGCATCGCCGTCTCGTCGGTGCTGTTGTGGGCGCAGGCCGCGCTGAACATCGGCTCGGTGTGGCTGGTGATCGCACTGCTCGGCCTGCAGCAGGTTTTCTTCGCGGCCAACGCGCCCGCGCGGCAGGCGTCGATCGCCAGGCTGGTGCCGGCGGAGCTGTTGCCGTCGGCCGGTGCGCTGGGCTCGACGGTCATGCAGTTCGGCGCGGTGCTCGGGCCGTTGCTCGCGGGCACGTTGATGCCGGTGGTGGGCCTGTCGACGCTGTACCTGGTGGACGCGATCGCGCTCGTGGTCACGGTGTACGCGGTGTGGCTGTTGCCGCCGATGCCGCCGTTGAACGGGGCTGTGCGGCGCGCCGGGCTCAAGGACGTGCTGGAGGGGTTCGTCTACCTCTGGGCGCAGAAGGTGTTGCTGGCGAGCATGGTGCTGGACATCATCGCGATGGTGTTCGGCATGCCGCGGGCGCTGTTCCCGGAGATGGCCCAGCACACCTTCGGTGACCCGCCCGGTGGCGGCTTCGCGCTGGGCGTGCTGTTCGCGGCGATTCCCGTCGGCGCGGTGCTGTGCGGACTGACGTCCGGGTGGATCACCAACATCAACAGGCACGGTGTCGCGGTGACGCTGGCCGTGGTGGGCTGGGGCATCGCGATCGTGGGGTTCGGGCTCGCCGGGTCGCTGTGGGTCGCGGCGGCGTTCCTGGCGCTGGCGGGCGCGGCGGACATGGTGTCGATGGCGTTCCGCGGCGCGATCCTGCAGTCGGCAGCGACGGACGAGATGCGCGGGCGGATGCAGGGCGTCTTCATCGTCGTGGTGGCGGGTGGACCGCGCATCGCGGACCTGTTGCACGGGTGGCGCGGCGTTCGGCACGGCGGCGGCGGTGACGGCCGGCGGGGTGCTGGTGATCATCGCGACCGTGGTCGCCGTGGCGTTGCTGCCGGCGATCTGGCGCTACCGGGTCAGTTCCGCGAGCTGATCTCGTTCGCGTTCGGCTCGGCGATCTTCACATCGGTGCCCCAGTCGGAGAAGCGCGCCTCGTCGACGATCTGCGCGTTCTGGAGCTGGGTGGAGAACGTGATCCGGACCGGCAGGCCGCTGCCGTCCAGTTCGATCTCACCGGTCGAGCCCGCGACCTTCTGATCGAGGGCGAGCTTGACCTCGTTGCGCAGGCTCTCGTCGGTGAGGGTGTCGTAGGCCTTCTGGTAGTCGACGGCGAACGAGTAGCGCGTGGCCCCTCCGGCCTCCGTGATCAGCTTGAGCTCGCCGCCCGCCTGGATCACCGGCAGGTGGTACGTCGTGAAGACGGCCTGCTGGTAGACCACGTCGTGGAAGCCGAGCAGGGTGTTGGTGAACTCGTCGCCGTCCTTGCGATCCAGCTTCACCCACGGCTTGTCCTTCGGCAGGCCGAACACCTGCGGCAGCAAGACGAACGCGCTGTCCTTTGTGGTCGAGACGAACCGCAGCTGCTCCGGCCCACCGCCGGCCTGCACAGGACGGGTGGTGGTGGCGTCGATGCTCGGGACACCGCCCAGCTGCACCACGCCGTTCGCCGGGGCCCTGACACCGCCGCCTGTGGGCGGTGGCGCGATGGTGAAGCGGTAGGTCGCCTTCTCGCCGACGTTCTTGGTCACGGCCTCCACGAGGCTCTTGACGTCGGAGTAACGGCTCTGCTGGGCCGGTGGGGGTGACGATGTGCAGGCGGTCAACGCCACGGCCGCGATGAGCAGTGTTGCGGCAGGTTTCATCTCGAACCCCCAGGTAGGGACGTGGCTGACCAAGATCGCGGAATTGTTACACCATATGGGTGAGGTAGGCGTCCGTTCATGCAGGTACCCAGGCAAAACGGGCACAATCCCAGGGCATGGCTGAAGCGACTCCACAAACGGAGCAACCAGAGCTGAAACGGGCGATCGGCCCGAAGCTGCTGCTGTTCTTCGTCGTCGGCGACATCCTCGGTACCGGTATCTACGCGCTCACCGGCAACGTGGCCGGCAAGATCGGCGGCGCGCTGTGGCTGCCCTTCCTGCTCGCGTTCGTGGTCGCGTTCCTCACCGCGTTCAGTTACCTCGAGCTCGTCGGGAAATATCCCAGAGCGGCGGGCGCGGCGCTGTACACCAACAAGGCGTTCAAGATTCACTTCTTGACGTTCATGGTCGCGTTCGCGGTCATGTGCTCCGGCATCACATCGGCGTCCTCGGCGGCGCTCGCCTTCGGCCGCACCTATCTGCGGCAGCTGCTCATCGAGTTCTTCGACGTCGCGATCCGGCCGGAGTCGCTGGTGATCACCGGAATCGCGATCATCTTCATCTCGGCGCTGGCGATCATCAACTTCCGCGGCGTGTCCGAGTCGGTCAAGGCCAACGTCGTGCTCACGTGCATCGAGCTGTCCGGCCTGGTGATCATCATCTTGATCGGCGCGTACGCGATCGCGGTCGGCGACGGTGAACCCAGCAGGCTCACCCAGGTCGACGTTCCCGACGGCAGCACCGTGATGCTCGCGATCACCTCGGCGACGGCGCTCGCGTTCTTCGCGATGGTCGGCTTCGAGGACTCGGTGAACATGGCCGAGGAGTGCCGTGATCCGGTCCGGATCTTCCCGCGCGCGATGCTCTGGGGCATGGGCATCGCGGCGACGATCTACGTGCTGGTCGCGATCACGTCGTCGTTGCTGATCCCGGCCGACGAGCTGGCCAAAGCCGGCAGCAGCGCGTTGCTGCGGGTCGTCACGGTCGGCGCTCCCGGCTTCCCGCTGTGGGTCTTCGCGTTGATCGGTCTGCTGGCGGTCATCAACTCGGCGCTGATCAACATGCTGATGGCCAGCCGGTTGTTGTACGGCATGGCGAACGAGCGGATCATCCCGAGGTTCTTCGGCACCGTGCACCCGTTCCGCCGCACGCCGTGGATCTCGATCGTCTTCACCACCGGCGTCGCGGTGATCCTGGTGTCGACCGCGGACATCGGCAAGCTCGGCGGCACGACGTCGTTGCTGCTGCTGATCGTCTTCACCATCGTCAACGTCGCGTGCCTCGTGCTGCGCCGGGAAAAGTCCGAGCACAAGCACTTCCGCGCGCCGACGTGGGCTCCGGTGCTCGGTGCGATCACCTGTGCGTACCTCGCGATGCCGGTGCTGTCCGGTCGTCCGTGGGACGACTACAAGATCGCGGGCTGGCTGCTCCTGGCCGGCGTGGTGCTGTGGGTGATCAACCGCGTGCTGACCGGCAAGCACGAGATCCACCCGGAGAACCTGGGGAAGTAGCTCAGTCCAGCAGGTGCCTCAGGAACCGGTCGGGTTCACCCAGGAAGTTCCGGGTGAGCGCGACCGGTTCCGCTGCGTCATAAGGAACTTCGTCGATCGTGTCGGTGATCTCCATGATCGTGGCGTTCGGTGCCGCGAGCAGGATCGGCGAGTGCGTGGCGATGATGAACTGCGAACCTTCGTCGACGAGTTCGTGCATGCGCCGCAACACCGTCAGGCATCCTTTGACCGACAGCGCGGCTTCCGGTTCGTCCAGCACGTAGAGCCCGCGCCCGCCGAACCGGTGTGTCATCAGGTCGATGAAGCTCTCGCCGTGTGACCGCTCGTGCAACGACTTCCCGCCGTACGACGCGAGAATCCCGTCGCCGATCCGGTCGATCTCGGTGGCGACGTTGTAGAACGACTCGGCGCGCAGGAAGTAGCCGGTGCGGGGCTTCCTGGTGCCCCAGCTCAGCGTCAGGTGATCGCCCAGCGACGACTCGGTCGCGCGCGTCGCGAAGCGGAACGACTGCGAGCCGCCCTCCGCGTTGAACCCCGCCGCCACGGCGATGGCCTCGACCAGCGTCGACTTGCCCGCGCCGTTGTCGCCGACCAGGAACGTGATCGGCTTCGTGAGGTCGATCGGGTGCTTGATCAGGTGCTGCACGACAGGGAGCGTGAACGGGTACCGGTGCGTGTCGGCGGTGTGGTCCAGGCGGATCTGGCGGATGAACGTCACGCCAGCCTTGCCAGTTCGACGGGGTCGTGGGCGCAGAAGACTTCCGCTTCACCACTGGCCTTCAGCTCCCTGAGACGTTCCACATTGGACAGACGCTGCTCGCGGATCGTCTCGGTCTGCTTGGCGGTGAGCTTGAGCGCGAAGATGTTGCTGGGCGGCGTCTCGACCTCGCCGCGGTAGAAGTACGCGTCGCCGGCGTGCAGCAGCCAGCCGTCGTCACCCTTGACCGCGATGCCCGTGTGCCCGCGGGTGTGGCCGATGAGCGGCACCATCAGAACGTCCTCCGGCAGGCCGGGGATGTTCTTGACCGCCTCGAACCCGAACCACTCCTCGCCCTCCGCCTTGTGGGTCTGGAAGGTGACGCCCTCGCGCTGGGCCTTCGGGAACCGCATCCGGTCCTTGGCGGTGGGCGGGTTGGTCGCGGCCTCCAACTCGGTGTCCAGAACGTGCACGATGGCGTTCGGGAAGTCCCGCAGCCCGCCCGCGTGGTCCATGTCGAGGTGGGTGAGCAGGATGTGCCGGACGTCCTCGGCCCCGTACCCGCGCTTCTCGACCTGGAAGATCGCCGTCTCGTTGATGTCGAGCAGCGGCTTGAGCAGCGCGCGGCTGAGCCCGTTGATCGTCTCTTTGGGGTTGTTCACCTCGTGCATGCCGAACCCGGTGTCGACCAGGACGAGCCCCTGGTCGGTCTCGATGAGCAGGCAGTGAGCCACGATGCCGCCCGCGACCAGCGGCGGCCTCATCGTGGCGCAGTTGAGGTGATGAACCTTCATGGATGAATCCTTCCGTTGGCCCCGTACGCTTCAACCTCATGTTGGGGATCTCGTACGAGGGTGCCACCGCCGTGATCGCGACTGTAGGGGCGGGCCTGCGGTCTTTCGAGGTGGACGGCGTTCCGTATGTGGAGACGTTCGGCGCGGATGAGAAGCCCCCGATGAGTGCCGGCGCCGTGCTGGTGCCGTGGCCCAACCGGACTGCCGGGGCTTGCTGGGTGCTGGACGGGGTCGTTCAACAGCTCGAGGTCACCGAGCCGGCTCGGGGGAACGCGATTCACGGGCTGGTGCGGCGGCGGGCTTGGGCCGTTCTGGAGCACACCGGGTCGTTGGTGTCGTTGCGGACGACCATTGAGCCTCAGGCTGGGTGGCCTGCGGCTTTGCACGTCACCGTGTCTTACGCGCTGGACGACAACGGGCTTACTGTCACGCACGGGGTCAAGAACGTCGGCGACCTGGCTACGCCGTTCGGGGTCGGGACCCATCCTTACCCTCGGGCTGGGAACGCATCCACTGATGCCTGCACCCTGACGTTGGCTGCTACGACCGTTGTGCCGCTGGATGTGGAGCGGATGGTTCCTTCTGGGCCGGCTGTGCCGGTGGAGGGAACCGAGTACGACTTCCGTTCCGGTCGGGGGTTGGACGGGGTTCGGTTGGACACGCCGTTCGGTGGGTGTGAGCCTGGTCGGGACGGGCTGGTGCACCACTCGTTGGTTGCTTCTAGTGGTGGGGTCGAGGTGTGGGCTGATCCGGCTTTTCGGTGGGTTCAGGTGTACACGCCGGACTCCTATCCTGGGCGGGGTCGGGCTGTTGCCATTGAGCCGATGACTTGTCCGCCGGATGCTTTGAACTCTGGGGTGGACCTGATTTGGGTTGCTCCTGGGGAGTCTTGGGGGGCTCGGTGGGGGATCAAGCCGTTGGGCGCCTCGGGTTCGTAGGTCGTCTCCCTGTTTCGTTGGCGTGCGCCGGTTTCGTGTCCGTAGGTGGGTTCCGGTTGCGTGCTTGCGTTGCGGGTGCGTGCTTTTCCTGAGGGCTCTGCCCTCAGACTCCCGACACTCCCAAAAGAGCCCTCCAGCGCCGTTCGCGGGTTGATGGCACGCCCGTTGCTTTTGGCGGCTTGCGGTTGCGTTGGTGGTTGCGGCTGCGGTGTGGCTCCCCCGTCCAGCGCACCAGAGGCTAAAGCGTCGGAGCGCTAGACGGGGGAGCCACACCGCCAGAGTCGTATGGGAGGGCGGGCTCGGCTGCGCCTTCGCGGGCTGCTCGGCTGCGCCTTCGCGGGCTGCTCGGCTGCGCCTTCGCGTGGGAAGGGCTGTTCGGCTGCGCCTTCGCCGTTGCTGTTGGGACTGGCCGATGGCTGGTCTAACCGTTAGCGTTGCTAACCATGAACATCGCGATCACCGGGGGCTACGTCGTGCCCGTCGACGGCGAACCCGTCGAAGGCGGCACTGTCCTGATTCAGGACGGGAAGATCGTCGCGGTTGGCGCTGACGTCGACATTCCGGACGGGGTTGAGGTCGTCGACGCGGACGGGGCCTGGGTGTTGCCCGGCTTCGTCGAGGCGCACGGGCACATCGGTGTCCACGAGGAGGCCGAGGGGTGGGCCGGGCAGGACACCAACGAGATGACCGATCCGGTCGGTGCGCGGATGAGGGCGCTCGACGCGATCAACCCCGCTGACCTGGGCTTTGCGGATGCGCTCAGTGGTGGGGTGACCACTGCGGTGATCAAGCCGGGGTCCGGCAACCCTATCGGTGGGCAGACCGTGGCTGTGAAGTGTTGGGGGCGGACCGTTGACGAGATGCTCATCAAGGAGCCGGTCAGCGTCAAGAGTGCGCTTGGTGAGAATCCGAAGCGGGTCTACGGGGACAAGAAGAAGCTGCCGTCGACTCGGCAAGGGGTTGCGGCGGTCATTCGTGACGAGTTGACCAAGGCTCAGGACTACGTCGCCAAGAAGGCCGAGGCGGAGGCCGAGGGGAAGGCCTTCGAGCGCAACAACACGCAGGAGGTCCTGGCGAAGGTGTTGTCGGGCGAGCTGCCGTGGTGTCAGCACGCGCACCGGGCCGACGACATCGCCACGGCGATCCGGTTGTCCGAGGAGTTCGGGTACAAGCTGATCCTCAACCACGGGACTGAGGGTCACCTGATCGCGGATCTCATTGCGGAGAAGCATATTCCGGTCATCATCGGGCCGCTGTTCACCGCTCGGTCCAAAGTGGAGCTGCGGAACCGGGGGCTGCGCAACCCCGGCATCCTGGCGCGGGCGGGGGTCGAGCTGGCGATCACCACGGATCATCCGGTGGTGCCGATCCACTTCCTGGTGCACCAGGCGACCTTGGCGGTCAAGGAGGGGCTGGACAGTGACACCGCGCTGAGGTCGATCACGACGAACCCGGCCAGGATCATGGGGCTGGACGACCGGGTCGGTTCGCTCAAGCCAGGGCTGGACGGGGACGTGGTGATCTGGTCCGGGGACCCGTTGGACGTGATGAGCCGGGCCCTGCACGTGTATGTGCAGGGGCGTGAGGTTTACACGTTCGACGAGCGCAAGGGTGAAGGGGTCGTGGCCGACCCCTTCTACCGGGAAGCGACTAGCGGAGGCCGCGGCCGATGACCAGGCGCTGGATCTGGTTGGTGCCTTCGAAGATCTGAAGGACCTTGGCCTCGCGCATGTAGCGCTCGACCGGGAAGTCGCGGGTGTAGCCCGCACCGCCGAGCACCTGCACGGCGTCGGTCGTCACCTTCATCGCCGCGTCGGTGGCGATGAGTTTGGCGATCGACGCCTGCTGGCGGAACGGGAGGCCGCGGTCGCGGCGGCGAGCGGCCTGGAGGTACGTGGCACGGGCCGATTCGACGGCGGCGGCCATGTCGGCCAGGAGGAACTCCAGGCCCTGGAACTCGATGATCGGGCGGCCGAACTGGGTGCGGGTCTTGGCGTACGCCACGGCCTCGTCCAGGGCGGCTTGGGCCAGGCCTACCGCGCAGGCGGCGATGCCGAGGCGGCCTGAGTCCAAAGCGGACAGTGCGATCTTCAGGCCGTCGCCCTCGTTGCCGATCAGGCGGTCGGTGCCGAAGCGGACGTCGTCGAACTGGAGCTGGGCGGTGATCGAGCCGGTGAGGCCCATCTTGCGCTCGGGGGTCGCGGCGGAGAGGCCCTGTGCGTCGCCGGGTGCGAGGAAGCAGGAGATGCCGCGGCCGGCGTCGGGGGACGTGCGGGCCATCAGGGTGTAGAAGTCGGCGGCGCCGGCGTGGGTGATCCACGCCTTGGTGCCGTTCACGACGTACTCGGAGCCCTGGCGGACGGCGCGGGTCGACATCGCGGCGGGGTCGGAGCCTGCCTGGGTCTCGGACAGGGCGTAGCCGCCGAGCAGTTCGCCTTCGAGCATCTCGGGGAGCCAGCGGTCCTGCTGCTCGCGGGTGCCGAAGGTGGCGAGGCCGTAGCAGGACATCACGTGCACGGAGAGGCCGACGGCGACCGTCATCCACGCCGAGGCGACCTCTTCGAGCGCCTGCAGGTACACCTCGTAGGACTGCTCGCCGCCGCCGAACTCCTCCGGGTACGGGAGGCCGAGCAGGCCGGACCTGCCCAGCAGGCGGAACGCATCGCGGGGGAACTTCTCGTTCTCCTCCGCGTCCGCGGCGTGTGGCTTCAGCTCGTCCCGCGCGATCTCCTTGACCAGCGCGATCAGGTCCTCGGCCTCCTGCGTGGGGAGCAGCCGTTCGGCGGGCATCGTCGACCTCCGGTGTGTACTGGTAGCTGTACTGTAGGACGTACGCCAGTACAGGTGCCAGTAAGTGTGGCAGGGTCGTCACATGACGCGGGCTCTCACGCAGCGGCAGGCTGAGCTGCTCACCCGGTTGGAAGCTCTCTTCTCACCGAGGGCTTCGGTCATCTCACGCTGGATGACATCGCGGGCAGGTTGCACTGCTCGAAATCGACGCTGTACGCGCTCGCCGGCAGCAAGGAACAGCTCGCCGTGCGCGTCGTCGGCCGCTACTTCAAGGGCGCGGCCGAGCGGATCGAGAAGCGCATCGCGGGCCTCAACGACGTGCGCAAACGCATCGGCAGCTACCTCGCGGGCGCTGCGGAGGAGCTCAACAAGGCCTCGGCGGCGTTCATCGCGGACGTGTCGGCCTTCCCGCCCACGCGTGCCACCTACGAGCGCAACGCCCGTGCCGCCGCCGAGCGCATCAAGGCGTTCATCCAGGACGGGGTCGAGCTGCACGTCTTCCGCGAGGTCCACGCGACGCTGTTCGCGGAGATGGCCGGACTGCTCATCGAGGGCATCCAGACGGGTGTCCTCACGAAACGGGCAGGTGTTTCGGACGCGGAGGCGTTCACCGCGCTGGGCGAACTGTTGTTGGATGGGCTCCAGAGAGAACGGAGCCAGAAGTGATCGTGGTTGCTGGTGAGGCACTGGTCGACATGGTGCCGGTGGGCGAGGACGAGCTCACGCCGCTCGCGCCGAAGCTGGGCGGCGGGCCGTACAACGTGGCCGTCGCGCTCGGGCGTCTGGACGTGCCCACGAGCTTCCTGTCGCGGGTGTCGGAGGACCACTTCGGCGAGCAGCTGATCAAGCGGCTGCACGCGTCGAACGTGGGGACCGATCTGGTTCAGCGCGGACGCGAGAACACCACGCTCGCCGTCGTCGGGCTCGCAGAGGACGGCTCCGCGCGCTACGCGTTCTACGTCGAGGGCACCGCCGACCGCTTCGTCGAGGACCCCGGTCCGCTGCCGGAGGACGCCAAGGCCGTGTCGTTCGGCACGTTGTCGTTGGTGCTGGAGCCTGGGGCCTCCGTCTACGAGAAGGTGCTGCGGCGCGAGAGCAAGCGTTTGCTCACCGCGCTCGACCCCAACATCCGGGCTGGCCTGATCGAGGATCCGGGCGCCTACCGGGCGCGGTTCCGGTCGTGGCTGCCGGACGTCGGACTGCTGAAGGTGTCCGTCGAGGACGCCCAGTGGCTCGCCGAGGACGGCGACGTGATCGAGATCGCAAGGACGTGGGTTTCACAGGGACCGGCCGCCGTCGTGCTGACGAAAGGTGGCGACGGTCTGTCAGTGATCACCGCCACGGGTCAGGTCGACGTGCCACCCGTGAAGGTGGACGTGGTCGACACGATCGGAGCCGGCGACACGGTGCAAGGTGCCCTGCTCGCGTGGCTGCACCACCACGACGCGCTCAGCGTCGAGAAGGTGCGCGCACTCTCAACCGATGAATGGGCCGGCGCATTGACCTACGCGGGTGCGGCCGCCGCGATCACATGTTCGCGCGCCGGTGCCGAACCGCCCTTTGCGAGCGAACTCACCGCCGCACTGGGTGGATAAAGCGGAGGATCGGACTACCGTGGGGTAGCCGCGCTAGAAACTGGCATTACGGATGTGATGCCGGTCCCATCTCACAGAATCGGTTCATACCGCTGCTGCGAGGCGGGCCTTCCGCCGACTAGCGTGAGTGAACTTGAAGACTCAGATCCCAACGGGGTGGTCCGAGACGACGGCAGACCGCGCGGTCCGCCGCCACCCCGTCCGAGCGTTGAGAGGGACTTGAATGCCCGACGCGACGACTGCGCCGAACGATACCCAGACCGTCGCGCTGCGCCACGGGGGCGGAGAGCTCGAGATGAAGGTGGTGACGGCGAGCGAAGGCGCGTCCGGCATCGATCTCGGCAAGCTGCTGTCGACCACCGGTCTGGTAACCCTGGACACCGGTTTCGTCAACACGGCCTCCTGCTCCTCCGAGATCACCTACATCGACGGCGACGCCGGAATTCTGCGTTACCGCGGGTACCCGATCGAGCAGTTGGCCGCGCGTTCGAACTTCATCGAGGTCAGCTACCTCCTGATCTACGGCGAGCTGCCGACCGCCGCTCAGCTCGAGGACTTCTCGCAGAAGATCAGCAGGCACACGCTGCTGCACGAGGACCTCAAGCGCTTCTTCGACGGCTTCCCGCGTGACGCGCACCCGATGCCGGTGCTGTCCTCCGCGGTGTCCGCCCTGTCGACCTTCTACCAGGACTCGCTGTCGCCGTTCGACGCGAACCAGGTGGAGATCTCCACGATCCGCCTGCTGGCGAAGCTGCCGACCATCGCGGCCTACGCGTACAAGAAGTCGGTCGGCCAGCCGTTCCTCTACCCGGACAACTCGCTTGGCCTGGTGGAGAACTTCCTGCGCATGACGTTCGGTTTCCCGGCAGAGGCCTACGACCTCGACCCGGACCTGGTCCGCGCGCTCGACCTGCTGTTCATCCTGCACGCCGACCACGAGCAAAACTGCTCCACGTCGACCGTGCGCCTGGTGGGCTCGTCCGAGGCGAACCTCTTCGCGTCCATCTCCGCCGGCATCAACGCCCTGTTCGGCCCGCTGCACGGCGGCGCGAACAGCGCGGTGCTGGAGATGCTCGAGAAGATCAAGGCCGACGGCGGCGACGTGAAGTCGTTCGTCAACAAGGTGAAGAACAAGGAGGACGGCGTCCGCCTGATGGGCTTCGGCCACCGGGTCTACAAGAACTACGACCCGCGTGCCGCGATCATCAAGAAGACTGCGGACGAGATCCTCAACAAGCTGGGCGCGGACGACCAGCTGCTCGACATCGCGAAGCAGCTGGAAGAGGCCGCTCTGAGCGACGAGTACTTCATCTCCCGCAAGCTCTACCCGAACGTGGACTTCTACACGGGTCTGATCTACCGGGCGATGGGCTTCCCGACGAAGTTCTTCACCGTGCTGTTCGCGCTCGGCCGCCTTCCCGGCTGGATCGCGCACTGGCGCGAGATGATCAACGACCCGGCCACGAAGATCGGCCGTCCGCGGCAGATCTACACCGGCCCGACTGAGCGCGACTTCATCGCGATGGAGAACCGCTGACGCTGTAGCTGAAAAGGCGCGCCCGTTCTGCGGGCGCGCCTTTTGCTTTGTCTGGTTCCGTCGTGACTGCGAACAGCTGATCATCCTGCCTTTCGTGTTGCGGAAACCGTCCTGGCAACCGCGAATCGATTTCCTGCACAAGTGTTTGCCCGCGTTGAACGACGAACTGGGCGGTCAGGTCCTGAGTGCCTCGCGGAGCTTGACGCGAGCGCCGGTCCTCAGCACGGCGTTCGCGTAGACCTTGCCGCCCAGCCAGGTGATCGCCGCGATGGCCGCCAGCGCCAGCACGATCGCGAGCACGACCTGCCAGGCAGGAGCGACGCCCAGCGCCATGCGGCCCGGCATCAGGATCGGGGCGAACGGCGGCAGCAGTGACAGCACGGTGACCGTGGGGCCGTTGGGGCTGCCGATCATCAGGTTGATGCCGGCCACGAACGCCACGATGATCGTCATGCTGATCGGCGTCAGCACCGACTGCAGTTCCTCCTGTCGCGACACCAGTGACGCGGCGGCCGCGAACACCGTGGCGTACAAGAAGAAGCCGAGTAAGTACCAGAGCACGCCGATCAGCAGAGCCGTGCCGCCCAACGCGCTCACGTCGATCACGTCGAACGCCGACGAGAGCACGAGCCCGACCGTCGAGATGACCAGCAGCTGCAGCAGGCCGACCGCGCCGAGCCCGATCACCTTGCCCAGCAACAACTGCCACGGTCGCACGGTCGCGAGCAGGATCTCCACGACCCGGCTGGACTTCTCCTCGACCACGCCCTGCGCGACCATCGTGCCGTAGACCAGCAGCGAGTAGTACAGCAGCGCGGCCACGATCAACCCGATCGCGAGGCGCTGACCTCGTTGCGGGTCAACGGGTTCCAGCGCCGTGACGGCCACGCTGACGTTCGCGAGGTTCTGCGCGACCTGCTGCGGGGTGATGCCGGCCTCGGCGAGCTGCGCGACCAGCACCTGCTGACGCAGCACGTCGTTGAGCGTCGTCGTCAGCACCTCGTCGCCGGAGCCCTTGACGATCATCTTCAACGCCGGGGGCGCGCCGGTCACCAGTGCGTCCAGCGAGCCGTCGCGGACCTGTTGCTCTGCGTTGTCCATGGTCGTGACGTCACGCGTCTCGACCTCGATGCCGAACGACTTCGCCTTCTCCCGCAACGGATCCGCGAGCTGCGTCGCCTGGCCGCTCAAGCCCACGACGCTGTGCCGCTGGTCGTCGAACAGGACGGACTGCAGCACCACGTACCCGGCGAGCACGGCGATGATCACCGCGGTGCCGACGAGGAACGACTTGGTGCGCACCTTCGTGACGAACTCGCGCTTTGCCACCAGCGAAACCGCTCGGGCAGACGTCATGCGCTCCTCGCCTCGGTGGTCACCACGTTGCGGAACAGCTCGGTCAGCGAGGGCCGCTGCCGGGAGAACTCGTGCACGGGACCCACGGCCAATGCGGCGTGCAGCACGGACTGGTCGTCCACGCCCTCGGCGAGCTCGAGCACGCAGCGCGTCCCGTTCTTCTCGATCACCCGCACGCCATCAAGGGTGGCAGTCCATTCGGTCGTTGGCGACTCAACGACGAGCCGAGACTCTCCACCGGACCGGAGTTCATCCACCGTTCCGACGGCGACCATCGAACCCGCGCTGACGATGCCCACCCGGTCGCACAGCCGTTCCACCAGGTCGAGCTGGTGGCTGGAGAACACCACCGGCACACCGGACGACGCTTTCTCCCGCAGCACGTGGCTCATCACGTCCACAGCGACCGGGTCCAGGCCGGAGAACGGCTCGTCGAGCACCAGCACGTCCGGCTCGTGCACCAGCGCGGCGGCCAGCTGGACGCGCTGCTGGTTGCCGAGGCTCAGACGTTGCACCTCGTCCGTGCGGCGGTCGCGCAGCCCGAGGCGCGCGATCCAGTTCTCCACGCTCTTGTGCGCCTCGTTGGTGCTCATGCCGTGCAGCTCGGCCAGGTAGACCAGCTGGTCGAGCACCTTCATCCGCGGGTAGAGCCCGCGTTCCTCCGGCAGGTACCCGATGCGGCGCCGAGTGTCGAGGTCGACGGCTCTTCCGTTCCACCGCACCTCGCCGGAGTCGGCCGCGAGCACGCCCAGCGCGATCCGCATGGTCGTGGTCTTCCCGGCGCCGTTGCTGCCGACGAATCCGAAGAGCTCGCCCGCACGCACGTCAAAAGACATGTCCCGCAGGGCGACGACCTCTCCGTAGCGCTTGGAGATCCCGTCGATCTCCAGCACTCCCTCAGGCACGGTGACCCCTTCGTTAACCCGTATGGCGGTAATCGGACTCAAAGTATCGGTGAGCAGGGAACGAGTGAAACGATACGGGCGTCTACGGCGAATCGAACGAATGACCAATTCACTCAACGGGGGTGACCATGCAGCCCATTGACCCCGATCAGTGGCTCAAGCAGTACGGGGCCAAGATCGAGCAGGCGAAGCAGCAGGCGGAACAGGCCGCCGGCCAGCTCGGTGGTGTGGGCGGAAGCGCCAGCTCGCCTGACGGCCTGATCACGGTGACCGTCAACGCCACCGGCGTGCTGACCGATCTGCAGATCAAGCCGGAGGCCCGCGGCATGGACCCCAGCGAGATCGCCACGGCGGTGCTCGCCGCCTCCACCAAGGCCCAGCGCGAGGCCTCCGGCCGCGTCGTGCAGATCATGGGTGACTTCGTCGGCGAGAGCCCGGCGCTGGAGTTCGTCAAGGCTCAGATGCCGCACGGATACGCCGGCGACGGAACCGACGAGGAAGAACCGAAGTCGGAGTTGGAGCGCAAGGACACGCGGCCCGACGACGAGTACTTCACCAACCCGCCCGACGTCATGGCCTGAGTGCAGAAGGGGGCAAGGCAATGCAGCAGATGTTCAACATCGACCTCGACGAGCTGAGAACCCACGCCGCGAGCGTGGACCGGCTCACCGACCGGTTGCGCAAGGCCACCGAGACCTGCGACCCGGGATCGCTCACCAGCGAGGCCTTCGGCGTCTTCCTGGGCTTCCTGGCCCAGTACGTGCTCCAGCAGGCGGGCCTCGGGCAGGACGGGCTCGGCAAGGCGGCGAACTCGCTCATGGACATGGGCATCGGGCTCAAGGAGACGATCGAGCAGTACGAGCAGGTCGACCTCGACAACATGTTCGGCTTCCAAGGAGGCCGGGGATGAACGCCCCCGCACAGCAGGCCAAGGGCCAGGACACCCAGCAGCTGATCAGCAACATCTCGAACACCTACTCCGCCATCGAGCGGGGCGACTGGGTCAACGCGGGCCTGGGCATGGCCAACACGGCCATGGGCATGATCGGCATGTCGGGGAACCCGCTGAGCGGCTTCCTGTCGGCCGGCTTCAGCTGGGCGATCCAGCACGTCGACTTCCTGCGCGAGCCGTTCGACATGCTGCTGGGCAGCCCGGAGTCCATCTCCAAGATGGCGCAGACCTACCGGTCGGCCGGCCAGCAGGTCCAGGGGATCGCGACCGAGTACAAGCGCATCTGCGTCCAGCAGACCCGTGAGTGGCAGGGCAGGGCGGCCGACGGCTACCGCGCCGCCGCCCAGAAGCACGCGGGCGGCCTGGAGTCGCTCTCGAAGGCGACCCACGGCATCGCCGCGGCGGTCGAGGGTGCCGGCAAGCTCGTCGCCGAGGTCCGCAAGCAGATCATGGACCTGATCAGCCAGGCCGTCGCCGACATGGTCATGAAGATCATCCAGTGGCTGGCGGCGTCGATCCTCACCTTCGGCGCGGCCATCGCCGGTGCGATCGCGGACATCGTGTCCACCGCGGTCAGGTACGCGCAGAAGCTGGCCGACTTCCTGCAGAAGCTGCTCGGCTCCGTGCAGAAGCTGATGAACCTGATCAAGCAGGTCTCGCAGATCGCCAAGGTCGCCGAGCAGGTCATCGACGCGATCTCCGCGCTGGCGCACAAGGGCGCTGGTGGTGGCGGTGGCGGCGTCAACCGGCCGACCTCCGGCGGGTTCGACGGCATTCGTGCCGATCAGCAGAACCAGGCCCACGCAGGTGCCGGTGGAACGTTCACCAGTGGCGCGGGCGGCGGCGCGGGCGGCGGCAGCACGAACACGTCGGGTGCGGGCCCCCAGGTCACACCCGTCTACACGCCTCCAGGCTCCGGTGCGGCGGCCGGCTACCCGTCCGGTGGCGGTGCG
>NZ_VSRL01000149.1 GCF_012184385.1 Lentzea indica | reverse complement strand
GCCCGCATTCGGTTTCGTCGAGGCCGAGGACGCGGGCGAGCGCGTCGAGGACCTGCTCGGAGGGCTGGGTCGCGCGGCCCTGCTCCAGGCGTACGTAGTAGTCGACGCTGACGCCGGACAGGTGCGCGACTTCTTCGCGGCGCAGCCCTTCTACCCGGCGGCGGCTGTCGATGGGGATGCCGACGGCCGCCGGGTCGACACGGGAACGCCGGGTCCGCAAGTAGCCCGCAAGATCGTCCACGTCTCCAGTATGGCCGCGGTGGTGCCGGCGAAGGTGGCCCTGCCGTTACCAGGAAGTCCAGTCCGACGGAAGAAGCGCCCCTGAACGCCGGACGCCGCGGCTCCCAGGATCGAAGGCACCCGATCCGAAGGAGTTCCCATGAAGACGCTGATCGTCTACGCCCACCCGGAGCCGAAGTCGCTCAACGGCTCACTGAAGGACCTCGCTGTGTCCACATTGGAGACCGCAGGGCACGAGGTACGGGTGAGCGACCTGTACGCGATGAACTGGAAGGCGGTCGTGGACTCCGCGGACTACGGGCCCGACGCCTCAAGTCCGCTGAAGGTCGCCCTGGACTCGGGCCGGGCCTTCGACGCCGGGACGCTCACCCCGGACGTCCTCGCCGAGCAGGAGAAGCTGCTGTGGGCCGACACGATCATCTTCCAGTTCCCGCTGTGGTGGTACGCGATGCCCGCGATCCTCAAAGGCTGGGTGGACCGGGTGTTCACCTACCACTTCGCCTACGGCGTCGGCGAACACAGCGACACCAAGTACGGCGAGCGCTTCGGCGAAGGCACCCTCGCCGGCAGGAAGGCTCTGCTGTCGGTGACCGCCGGCGGCCCGGAGTCGCATTACGCCGCTCGCGGGATCAACGGCCCCATCGACGATCTGCTGTTCCCGATCCACCACGGCATCCTCTACTACCCCGGCATCGAGGCGCTGCCGCCGTTCGTGCTGTACAGCACCGACCGGATGACCGAGGAGGACTACGCGGACGTCGCCAAGGCCTGGGAGCAGCGCCTGCTCACCCTGGAGTCGACCGAGCCGATCGCGTTCCGGCGGCAGAACTTCGGTGACTACGAGATCCCGTCGCTGCACCTGAAGGAGGGACTGGAACCCGCGGGCCGCACGGGATTCGGGCTGCACGTGCGCGGCTGAACGGACTGCGCGACCATGGCTAACGAAAAGAGTCGCCCGTCGAACGCCGATACACGCCGGCGCCGCGCCGCAACCAGGCCGTGTCGTCCTCCAGGTCCGGGATGCCTGCCGCAGCTTCGACGACAGCCAAGACGTGAGGCAGCAGTTGCCGCCACAACGGCCAGCCGGCCTCACCATCAGGATTCGCCGTGAGTGCGGCACGGAGAAACCCGGCGGCGACACCTTGCCATCGATAGGTGCCTTCCTGACCGACCGGGAAGAAGTCGTTCGCTCGCAGCAGCGTGGCCAGCACCTGATGCATCTGCACGGCCTCCTGCCGGATCTGCACCAGCGATTGGCTGCGCAGCTTGGCCAGCAAGACCGGAAACAGGATCTCGTCCCCGGCTGCGCTCGCCAATGGCACCGGCAGCGCGGCCGAGTGCCTGGTGAACAGATCTAGCGACACCGGCTCGGGAGCCAGCCACGACAAGAGCGTGGCGAGCTGCATCGCCGCCGGAGACTGGATGGACAGGGCTTCGAACGTCACCTTGAATGCCGCCGCCACGGACTTGCGATCACCGTCGAGTTCCGCGGCCAGGACGTTCCGCTTCGGATCGCCGAGCATCTTGAGGTACGCCTCCGCGGTCACGCCGTAGTCGTGCACCAGCGAAGCGGCCTGTTCGAGAGCCAGAGGCAGGTTGTTCAGCGCGTCCGCGATGAGTCCGGCGTCTTGCTCACCGAGTGCCGGCGCCAACTTCCGCAGCAGTTTGACCGCCTCGGCACGGTCGAGCTCCTCCACCGCGATCGGCGTGCCGACAGAACGCCAACTCGGATTCCGCGACGTGATCACGACGTGCCCGGGCCCCTGCGGCAGGAACTCCGCCAGTGTGTCCGGGTCGGTCGCGTTGTCGAACATGATCAACCAGCGGTCGAGCTGGCGCAGCTGCCCGAAGAGCCGGGCGACCGCGGCCGAACTGCCATCGCCGGGCTCGGCGATCTGCAGCGCGTGGGCGAGTTCAGCGAGGCGGTCGAGCACAACCGCCGGATCCTCGGCGGGCACTCGCCACATCACGTCGTAGTTCTCACTGAACCGGTGCGCGTACTCGACCGCCGTGGACGACTTGCCGACACCGCCCATCCCGTGAAGAACCACAACCACGGATTCACCGGTCAGCAACGAGGACCGAACCTTGGTGAGCAACGGACTTCTTCCCACGAACGTCCGCGATCGCACGGGTACGTTCGAGACGGCTTGGAGACGAGGCCCGGTCTGGGACTGCTGCTTCATCAGCTCTGTGAGCGAGTGCAGGATCGCGGTCTCCAGCTCGTCCGGGTTCTCGACCGCCGCAGTGGTCAGTCCGCTCTCCTGGAGCTTCTCCCGGAACGTGGCCTGCCGCCTGCCGTAGTCGAGATCAGCCAGCGTGTGAAAGGTTCCCTGGGTGTCCTCATGGAGCAGGAACACGAGCCGAGGCAGCCGAGAGCTGGTCGCCGTTTCGAACTCGAGCTCCGTGTAGGAGAGCTCCGGCCGGTTGCGCACCGGGGATCCGTAGCGGAAGCCGGCCACCAGGACGTAGATGTCGCAGTCCTTCACGGCGTCGATGCACACCTGAGCAGGGGGCTGCTCAGACGCGGTGAAGTAGGCCATGTCGCGCGGTGCGTGGCCAGCTCGCTTGATCGCTGACTCAGCAGCGTCGACGAAGGACTTCCGCTGAGGCCATCGCCGAAGCTCCGACGTGTGACTGATGAAGATCCGCCACGGATGTCTGGGCAGCTGCGTCGTACCGGTGGGATGGGGTCTCGTGCCGACAACTGCTTGGTCAGGGCGGAGGACCGCCCGAACGAGCAGATCCGCCAGCTCCCCAGGTGTCACCGCTCTGGCGTCCACGTAGCCAACGGATGGCGGCATGCCAGGAATCTCGGTGTCGTCGAATCGGACGGGCAGGACCTGGGATCCGGGAGCGGTGAAAGCACGGGCCTGCACACTGCGGCGTTCCTGCGACGTCCACAGACGTCTTCCGTATGCAGCCGAAACGAACATCACCACAAACCGCGATCCCGCACCGTAGATCTCGTCGAGGTGGTCGGTGAGGTTCTTTCCCCACAGTTCCGCAGTCTCATAGCCGTCGTACCAGATCCGGAGACCTGAGCGACGCAGCTCCTGCGCGACCTCTTCGACGTACGGCCGATCCTCGCCAGCGAACGACAACGTCAGGTCGTAGCGGTACGGATCCTCGGGCATGTTCCCTCGCGGCGTTGCCTGCTTCGTGGCTCGTGGACGTGCAATCGTGGCGGCTCGGCCTGCCGTGGTCAAACGAGCGACGAACTCGTGCTTGCGTTCGAGCGCGCTCTAATTCCTACCGTCGTCGGCATGACGAACACAGATCGCAGTCCGACCGCCAACCGCCGGACCATCCTGGCCAAGGGAGCGCTTCTCGGCGCCGGCGCCCTCGGCGCCACGGTGGGAGCGGCGGCGCCGGCGTCGGCGGAGACCGACCGTTACGCCCGCGGCCTGGCGACCCTGCGGCGGATCTCCGGTGAACGCGGCGCCGAGGTCATCGAGTCGTTGCGGGACATCGCCCCCGACCTCGGCCGCTACATCGTCGAGTTCGCGTTCGGCGACATCTACCACCGGCCAGGGCTGGACGCCCAGCAGCGACAGCTCGTGACCATCGGCGCCCTGGCCGCGCAGGGCGACACCGCGCCGCAGCTCGACTTCCACCTCGACGCGGCGTTGCGGGTCGGCGTGAGCCCTGTGGAGATCATGGAGGCGCTGTTCCAGATCGTTCCGTTCACGGGTTTTCCCAGGGCGCTCAACGCAGTGACCGTCGCCAGGAAGGTCTTCACCGATCGCGGGATCACCTTCGAACCGCCCGTGCAGACGGACCAGCGCGACCGTTACGAACGCGGCGAGGAGAAGCTGGTGGAGATCGACGGGCAGCACGGGCTGGACGTGATTGAGTCGTTGCGGGACATCGCCCCCGACCTCGGCCGCTACATCGTCGAGTTCGCGTTCGGCGACATTTACCACCGGCCGTGGCTGAGCCCGCCGCGGCGGCAGTTGGTGACCGTCGGCGCGCTGACGGCCTTCGGTGACACCGCGTCCCCGCTTCGCGTGCATCTGGGCGCCGCGCTCAACGTCGGGCTGAGCCGCGCCCAGGTGATCGAAGCCCTCATCCACGTCGTGTCCTACGCCGGTTTCCCCCGTGTTCTCAACGCCATCACCGTGGCCAGGGAGGTGTTCGAGGAACGGCCGGCTTGACCCGGGCCGGTCTCCGGCACCTACCGTCGTGGCATGAACGACACGGGTACGCGGTCGATCGCGGAGACGGCAGAGCTCACCGGGCTGACCGCACACACGTTGCGGTACTACGAACGGATCGGTCTGCTCGATCCGGTCGACCGCGGCCAAGACGGCCGCCGCCGTTTTCGGGACGCCGACCTGGCCTGGCTCGGCTTCCTGACCCGTCTGCGCGTCACCGGCATGCCCATTCGGGACATGAAGGAGTTCGCCGAACTGCGCCGGGCGGGCGACGTGACCGCATCAGCCCGCCTGGAACTGCTCAGCCGCCACCGGGACACCGTGCGCCGCCGGATCACCGAACTCACCGACTGCCTGGACGCACTGGACACCAAGATGGACCACTACCGGACGCTGGCCTGTGAACCCCGCCCCGAGGTTCACAGGTAGATGGCCAGGGCGACGGTGGCCACCCAGGCGAGGCCCAGGGACTGCAGGACGCGGTCGGAGCGGGCCAGGTCGTCCGGGGCGCCTGCTTTGCCGCTGTCGACGTCGACGGCGTAGCGGAGGACGGCGATGACGAACGGGATCATGGAAAGGGCGGCCCACGGGCTGCCGGTGCGCTGACCGAGCTCGAACGCCCACAGGCCGTAGGTCATGTTCATGACCGCGGCCGAGGTGGCCCAGACGAACCGCAGATAGGTCTCGGAGTACTTGGTCAACGAGTGGCGGATCGCCGCGCCGGTGGCGTGGAAGAGTTGGAGCTCCGCATACCGTTTGCCCGCCACGATGAACAGTGACCCGAACGCCGTCACGAGCAGGAACCATTGGCTGGGCGCGATGTTGGCGGCCAGGCCACCCGCGATGCTGCGCAACAGGAAACCCGACGCGACCACACACAGTTCGAGCACGGGCTGGTGCTTCAGGCCGAAGCAATAGCCCAGCTGCACCACCAGGTAGACGACCATGAGCACGAGCAGTTTCCAGCCCGCCACCGCACCGATCGCCAGCGACGCGGCCATCAGCACACCGGCCGCGCCGAACGCGAGTGGCACGGGCACGACGCCCGCCGCGATCGGCCGGTCGCGCTTCTTCGGGTGAGCGCGGTCGGCCTCCGCGTCCTTGGCGTCGTTGACCAGATACACCGCCGAGGCAGCGCAGCAGAACGCCACGAACGCCAGCGCGGCCGAGCGCAGCACGACCGTTTCCGTGATCCTGCTCGACGCGAAGGGGGCGGCCAGCACGAGGACGTTCTTCGCCCACTGGTGCGGCCGGGCGGTCTTGATCAGTCCACGAACCACCGACGGCCGGGTCTCTGTCGCCACGGTCATTTACGCCCCCAGACAAGTCGGCGCACACCGCGTGCCACCACAGCACCCAGCACGGCGCCGGCCAGCACATCGGTCGGGTAGTGGACGCCCAGCACCAACCTGCTGATCACCATGGGTGGCACCAGAATCGGCACCAACGGCTGGTTGGTCAGCGCGCCGTAGGCGATCGCAGCGGCCGTGGTGGAGGTCGCGTGTGACGACGGGAAGCTCAGCTTGCTCGGGGTGCCCGCGAGCACCCGGACTTCTGCCTGGTGCGGGCGTCTGCGGCGGATCACGCGTTTCACCGCGATGGATGCCGCGTGTGCGGCCACCACCGACGTGGCCGCGACCGTCCACTCCGGACGCGCCGGCGGTCGACCACGGCACCCGCGACGCCCAGCATCAGCCAGCCCGCGCTGTGCTCGCCGAAGAACGACAGCATCCGGGCCGCGCGCACCACGGGTCGTTTCGCGAGCGCCGCCTGCACCGCGACCAGTGCTGCCGCTTCACGATCGCTCATCGGATGGCCTCCCAACCCATGCGGGTCTGGCTGTTGTGGGTGACGGTGTACTGACCGGCCTCGTGGAGCGGCTTGGTCTGGTACACCTGGATCGGGTACGCGCCGGGGAAGCCCCGGATTCGCGCCGGCAACGCCGTGACCTCCTGCGAGGTGAGGACGTCGCCGAACAACGCGCCGCGCACGGGTTGCCAGGTCGCGTCGCTCAGGCCGAGCATCTGCGTGTCGCCCCACTGCACGGCGTAGGAGATCGGCTCGATCACGCCGTCCTGGATGCGCGGCTGGCGCTGGCAGGGGAACAGGAACGCGATCTGCCATGCCACGCCGACAGCCGGCTCGCGCGGCAGGAACTCCCGCAGCGGCACGTATTTCTGCGCGACGGGCTCGGTGAACTCGCCCTCGCCGGTGAGCCGCACCTGCGTCGCGCCCGCCGGTGCCGGTGGCAGCACGAGGGTGCGTCGTAGCGTGCTGTCCACGCCGTCGGTGAGCTTGCCGGTGCCGAGCACCTGCGCGTTCGACGTCGCGTACTCGTAGGTGACCGGCGTGGGTTTCCCGGTGACGACGGTCGCGAGCGGGTCGTTCTGGATCGCGAACCACTTGTCCGGCAACGGGGTCAGCGGCCTGGGCGTCGCCACCTCGATCGCGTCCGCCGCGACGCAGCGTTCAGCGAGCGGGTCCTGGACGCTCGCGGCCCACGGCGACCAAGTGTCCAGTGTGCGCACGGTCGCGACCGCGAAACCGCCCACCAAGTAGGTGATGTTGGCCGCGAAGAACACCACGACCACGATCGGTATCGCGATGACCGGAGCGTAGGAACCCTTGCCCCGTCGGTACAAGACGAACGCCACGATCCCGATCAGCACGAGCCACCAGTACGGCTTGTCGAACTTGAGCACCGACAGGTGCGGTGGTTCGGGCACGGACGGCAGACCGAGGTGCCACGAGTACGGCCACTTGTTGGCGCCATGCCCTGCCAGCCCGAGCATCGCGACGACGCTGACGATGCCGCCGAGCAGTACCGGTAGCGGCACGCGGCGGTCGCTGGTCAGCTCACGGATCAACGGCACAGAGGACAGCAACATCAGTCCGATGAACACCGAGCCGATTCCGGCGAGACTGCCGAAGTGGTGCGTCCACTTGCTGGGCGTGAACCACAGCAGGAAGAACGCGAACATCGTCGACCAGCCCGCCAGCGCGAGCCGCGGCGGCACGTCGATCCGGCGCGCCCGCGCGGCCGTGACCAGCACGACGAACCAGACCAGCGCGACGACGCACACCAGCACCGGCGCCCGCTTGGCGTAGTTCGCCATGGCATCGCCCTGGTTCAGCAAGAACATCCACCGGGCGAACTCCGTGTACCAGGACTCGGAGCCGGCCATCTTCTTGAAGATCTCCTGTGCGTACAGGAAATCCCGCAGGCTGCCGTCGCTGAACGCCATGATCACCGCGACCGCGCCGGGAGAGAGCACCGCGAGCGTCCTCGCCACGACCGTGCGCCAGCCCGCGTCCTTCGTCAGCAGCTTCCACGCGAACGGCAGGCCGGCCAGCAACGGCGCGAGCGTCGTGAAACCGGTGGGGTGCGCGAAGAACCCGATGCCCGCGACACCCACGGCCGCGCCCAGCAACGCCAGTCGCTGCCGCTCGACCGCGACCGTCACCGCCAGCAGCGTGAGGATGCCGCACATCGTCACGACACCCTCTGGCCGCACACCCATGTCCAGCGGTAGCCACCACGCCAGAAACGCCGCGCCCAGCACGACCCCGCTGAACTTGCCCGACACATAACGGCGTGCGGCGAACCACGTCACGAGGCCGAACAGCAGTGCCGGGATGCGCAGCACCACCGGGGCGAACCCGAACACCTGCCACTTGGCCAGGAAGTAGTAGAACCAGGAGAACGGCGTGAAGCCCTGGTTGAGGATCTGGTAGTAGTTGCCGACATAACCCTCGAACGGCACGTTCTTGGCCATCGCGCTGTAGTAGCCGTCGTCGTCGGACATCGGCGCCAGGAACAGCCAGAGCAGCATGATCGCGGGCACGACCAGGTCGACAGGGCTCAGCCGCAACCCTAATCGACCCGGCTCGCGGTGCACCCGTCGGTCCAGCAGCACGAGACAGGTGAACGCGGTTGCCGCGGACAGTGCGAGCAGGACCATCAGCACGATCTTGAGTGGTGCGGGGCTGGTGCTGAACTGGTCGTCCACCCGGATCCGCACGGACAGGTCGGGACTGACCAGGCTGGTGATCGACGTCGCCAGCACGTGCACGTCCGGCATGGCCGCGGATCGGCCGATCTCCGTGCCGTTGCGCAGGATGCTCAGTCCGCTTCGGTCGCCGCGGATCTGGTACATGCAGTCACCGGGAGGCACCGGCTCGTCCAGCGTGGCGACGCCGCTCACCAGCAGATGATCGTTCTCCGCCTTCACGACGAGACCGCGCGCCGGGTCCACCGGGTTGACGGTCGCGAACACCACGCCACCACTGGCCTGCGCGGAACGCACGGTTCCGCAGCCGAAGCGCGCGTCCATCGCGAATGGACGGTAGGCGCTCAGCGCGAGCATCGTGGAACGTGGCGCGGACGCGTCCGCCGGCCAGTTGACGGTCGGATCGTTGATCGTCACGGGCGCGAGCGGCATCAGCGCCGACAACAGCACGGTGAGCGCGCCGGACACGACCGCGACGGCCAGCAACCGTCTCTTCCTCGGCGCAGGCCGAGTGGCCGTGGAAGTCTCTTCGGGGGCGAGCGGGATCGTTTCTGTCGTCACGCGCCGTTGTCCTAGGGGTTCAGATGGACGAGGCGTCAGAAGCTAGCCACCGCCCGTTACGCGAAGCGCGCGTGCGCACCGTGGATTGCTACGTCTGCGTTGCCATAACCCGGATTCGCGTTACGGACGGGAAAACCGCCAATTCACGGCGGATATCGTGCCGCCCATGGTTCGTGCACTCAGCTTCGTCGGGGTGTGCGTCGTCCTGTCCGGACTTCTGGTGAACACCTACCTCGCGGTCGTTGCGCGCAACGTCTCGCCCGCGGAGTACAGCGACTTCGGCGCGTTCTGGTCGATCGCGTTGCTCGTCGGGTTCGGTGCTTTCCTTCCGGTGGAACAGGAACTGGCGCGCCTCGGCCCTCGCGCGCTGCGGTCGGCCGCCGTGGTCGCGCTCGCCATGGCTGCCGTCGAGTGCGCGTTCGCCGTCTTCGTGTCCCCCGCCGTCGCGGTGCTCTGTTTCCTGTCGGCGGGACAGTTCCTGGTGCGGGGCGCGCTGATCGGCAGCGGCAAGCTGGCCTGGCACGGCGGCCTGCTGGTGGCCGACACCGCTTTGCGCGTGGTGTTCGCGCTGCTCGCAGGGTGGTTGGGAGCCACGACTAGCGCGCAGTTCGAGTGGACGCTCGTGGCGGCGGTCGCGGTGGCGCACCTGCCGGTGCTGGCCGCCATCTGGTGGCAGGAAGACAACGTGATACCCGTGCGCGACATCGCGCGCGCGATCTCTCCGCTGCTCGTCGGATCTGTGTGTGCGCAGCTGCTGCTCAACGGCATCCCGGTGTTGGTGACAGCGATCGCCGCTCCGGACGAACGCGCCCAGGTCGGGGTGTTCCTCGCGGCCTTCCTTCTCGCACGGGTCCCGCTCTTCGTCGCGGTTCCGTTGCAGACCGCGCTGCTGCCGGTGCTCACCGGGCGGCCGATGCGCACGGTCGTGACACGTCTGGCCGTGGTGCTCGCGCTGGCCGGCGCCGCGGGCGTCGCGATGGCGTTCACGATCGGCCCGTGGCTGGTGCGGCTCGTGTTCGGTCCGGCCTATGTCGTGTCCTCTGTGGACCTCGCGTTCATCGCGCTCGGCGTCGTCGCCCATCTCGGGTTGATCGTGACCACTCAGGCGCTGGTGGCGGGCGCTCGGCACAGCCGGGTCGCGTGGACCTGGCTCGTGGGCGTCGCGACGGCGGCGGTGACGTTCGCTCTCATCCCGGATCTGTTGCTGCGCGCGGAGATCGCGTTCCTCGCCGGATCACTCGTCGGCTGGCTCGCCGGAGTCCGGCTGCTCATTTCCCCACGACAGGAGAGCGAACTGTGCTCGACGACCTCGTCATCGCCCTGACCTACTACACGCCGTACGTGTCGGGCCTGACCAACTTCGCGCGGGACGTCGCGGAGGGACTCGCCGAGCGTGGGAAACGCGTGCGCGTGGTCACCACCCGGCACGACCCGTCGCTGCCGCACGAGGAGACGATCAACGGTGTGCGGGTGAGCCGCGCGCCGGTGCTCGCCCGGTTCGGCAAGGGAGTGATCAGCCCGGCGTTCGCCGCGATGGTGCGTGAGGCATCGGCGAACGCCCGCGTGCTCAACCTCCACCTGCCCATGCTCGAAGCCGGTCCGGTGGCGGCGCTCGCGAAGTGCCCGGTCGTCGTGACCTATCACTGCGACGTCAGCCTGCCGGCCGGTCTGGTGAACTCGGTGCAGCGCAGGGTGATCGACGCGTCCAGCAGGCTCGCGATGCGGCGCGCGGCGGCCGTCGCGGTGACGAGCGAGGACTACGCGCGGGAGAGCAGGCTGTGGCCGTCGATCCGGCCGCGCATGGCCGCCGTGCCACCGCCCTGCCGTCCGGTCCCCGAGGGCGTCCCGCGGTTCCGCGACGGCGATGGCCTGCACGTCGGGTTCCTCGGCCGGATCGTCGAAGAGAAGGGTGTCGAGCACCTGGTCGACGGCTTCCGCGCGCTGCAGGACCCGTCCGCGCGGCTGCTGATCGGCGGCGACTTCGGCAACGTCGCGGGAGGCAGTGTCATCTCCCGCGTGCGGGAGCACATCGACGGCGATCCGCGGATCAAGCTGCTCGGGTTCGTGCCCGACGAGGACCTCGGCGACTTCTACGCCTCGCTGGACGTGTTCGCACTGCCGTCGGTGAACGCGTTCGAGGCGTTCGGCATCGTGCAGGTCGTCGCCATGCTCGCGGGGGTGCCGGTGCTGGCGAGCGACCTGCCCGGCGTACGCATCCCCGTGCGGGAAACGGGTTTCGGGCTCATCGTGCCTCCTGGTGACGCCGCCGCCATCACCTCCGGACTGCGGTCACTGCGCGACGAGCCGCCGGTCTCCGATGGAACGGCCGCGGCCAAGTTCAGCGTTCCGGCCGTGCTCGACGCCTTCGAAGCGCTCTTCGAGGAACACGCTCTCAAGGCAGGGACGGCCACGCACCGTTCTTGAGGCTCGTCGATCCTCCCGACGATGTCGATGCGGCTCGCCGGCATCGGGTGGCGATGTGACGGGATCAGTGCCGTCACAACATCGTCTGCACGACCGCACCGGCCGGCAACGTGAGCAAACGGAAGGCCTCCGCCGCCTCGCGCCGGTGATGGTCCGCGTCGCCGCGACTGCCGCAGCGCTCGTGAGCCCGTGCGAGCCACTCGTGGGCGCGCCCGAGCTGGTAGGCGTCGCCGATCGACTTGGCCCGCACGATTGCGAAGCAGTGGCATCCGATCGCCCGGACGTCGTCGCCCAGCGCCGAATACACCTCACCCAGCTCGTTGAACGCCTTGGCTTCCAGGCACTTGTCGCCCAACCGCCGGCTCACCGCCGCGGACCGGTTCAGTGCCGCCAAGGCGTCCGGATAGCACTTCGTCCGCGCGTAGTGGGCACCCAGGAAGGTCAGGGTCAGCGCCTCCACGGCCCGGTCGCCGAGCTCCCTGCTCAGCGCAAGTGCCTGCTGGAGCGAGGAGAACGCTTCGTCAGGGCGATCCAGCAGGACGTAGCAGGCGCCGAGATCGCTCAACGCGAACGCCTCGTCGACCCGATCGCCGATGTGCCGGGTCATCGCCAGAGCCGCGCGCAGACAACTCACCGCGTCGTCGACACGGTTGAGCGACCGGTACACGAAACCGAGTTTGCACAACGCGTAGGACTCGAGGCTCGGGTCGGCGAACTCACGACTCAGCGCCAGCGCCGCCTCGAGACGATCGACGGCGCCGACGTAGTCCCCGGTCAGCCAGAACACGATGCCGAGGTTGCTCAACGCGCGGCCTTCCTCGGCACGGTCACCGATCTCGCGGCTCAGCTCGAGACCGCGCTCGAGATGGCCGCTCGCCTCGGGATAACGGCGCAATCGCTCGTAGACGGTGCCGAGGTTGATGAACGCCCGGCACTCGCCGGCGCGGTCCCCCGCACGCCAGCTGGCTCGTAGGGCGTAGGTGTGCATGGAGAGCGCGTCGTGGTGATGGGAATGGTTGAGCAGATAGGCCCACATGGTGGTGGACAACCGGTTCGGCAGGATCGGGCAGCCGTGCTCGGCGGCGAAGCGGGCGATCGCCACCAGGTTCTGCCGTTCCGCCTCGATCCACGCCGTGGCGGTGCGCGGATCCGAGATGTCCTGCACTGGCCGCGTTTCCTCGATCGGGTTGCTGTGCCTGCCGTGTGGGTAGTGGACCCGAACTGCACAGGCGGCGGTGGTCAGGTAGTGCTCGAACAACCTGGTGAGGGCGGGCCGCAGGTCCAGCGCGGCGCTTTGCTCGCGGGCGTAGAGGCGGACCAGGTCGTGCATCTTGTAACGCCCCGGCTCGTGCTGCAGCACGAGATGCGCGGCCTCCAGTTCGCGCAGGAGCAGCCGGATCCTGGCCGCGGGTTGGGAGTCCAGGCTGAACACGGACGTCACCGCGATGTCAGGCCCTGGCACCGCGCCGAGCAGCCCGAAGAGGTGCGCCGCGTCGTCGGAGAGACCCGCGTGCGACCACGACAGCACGGCGCGCAGGCTCGAGTCCGTGTCGCCGGTGTCCAGGCCGTCCAGCCGGGTCGTGGTGTCGTGCAGCTCGTCGGCCAGCAGGGCGAGCGGAAAGCGGGGGTTGGTCGACGCCCGCGCCGCGACGATGCCGAGTGCGAGCGGCAGCCCCGCGCTGCAGCGGAGGAGTTCCTTGATGGCCTCGGGCTCGGCGGCAAGGCGGCGCGGTCCGAGATGGCTGGCCAGCAGCTGCAGGGCCGAGACCCGGTCGAGCACGTCGAGCGGCACTGACCTGGCGCCGTGCGCGGTGACGAGTCCTGACAGGTCGCGGCGGCTCGTGACGATGACCGAGCAGTTCGCACCGCCCGGCAGCAGCGGCGCGACCTGGGCGGCGTCTGCGGCGTTGTCGAGCACGACCAGCATCCGCCGCTCCGCCATCACGCTGCGGTACAGGCCGGCCTTCGCGTCGAGGTCCTCCGGCAGCGCCGACGGGGCGACCTGGAGTGCTTTCAGAAAGCCGTGCAGCACGGTGCCCGGGCTCGCGGGTTTGCCGTCGGGTGAGAACCCGCGCAGGTTGACGAAGAGCTGCCCGTCCGGGAAACGCTCGATGTTGCGGTGGGCCCACTGCAGCGCCAGCCAGGTCTTGCCGACGCCGCCCACGCCACGGATCACCGTTATTTGCGCGCTGTCGAGTGCAGTGGTCAGCGCACGGAGTTCCGATTGTCTGCCGGTGAACAGGTGAGGGACGGCAGCGGGCAGCTGACGCGGCATCACCCTTTCACTTTCCCTGCCGCCCTGGAATTGCACGTCTCCGGAAATGGTGTGAGCCTGCACCACGACGCCCGGCACCGAGCCGCTCACCTTGCCGCTCACCTTGCTGCTCACCTTGCTGCTGACCACGACCACACCGTAGTGACGACCGATTGAGACAGGGCGGAAACAGCAGAAGTACAGCGATGCCGATCGGTCCGGCCGATCACCCGAGACCATTCATCGCACGAATCACGCCATTCGCGGATGATGGATCATCATGAAATTGTTTCCGAAAGCCGACTGTCGCCTATTCCATGCCTATTGGCCCACCACGCATCGACCATCCGCGACTCGGCGGGCCGCCCGTGCCGCGACGGCCCGCTCCGGTTGTGGTGAGGCGGTTACGCGTACGCCTCGAACTCGTAGACACGGGCGATGTTCCCGCCCGACTGCGCACCGGTGATCACGGTGAGGCGGACGTGCCGTGCGCTGTTGTTGATCGCGTGCTCGGTGGTTCCGCTCGTGTTACCGCGAACCGCCGCCACGGTCGTCCAGGTGGTGCCGTCGGCCGACACGGCCAGGTCGAAGTCCCTGGTGTTGAACGTCGCGGACTCACCGCCGGCGCTCGCGTGCTTGACGACCAGCTTCTTCAGCGCGTGGCCGGAGCCGAGGTCGACCTGCAGCGACTTCGTCCCGGCCGTCGAGCACCACTTGTCGGTGGTGCCACCGGAAACGCTGCCGTTCACGGCCTTCGCGGCGCCCTCGTTCGCGTTGCAGGCCGCTGTGCCCGTGGCGGGCTTGTTCAGTGCGAGGTTGTTGCCAGAGGGAGGGCTGTCAGGGCCGGCGACGCTGTTGATCCAGGTGTTCACGCTGCCCTGGAGCTCGGCGTAGTAGAAGCGCGCGGTGCCGCAGACAGCCGGACCACCGGACGTGTCGCCGCCGAGCCTCCAGTTGCCTGGCGTGCCCACCAGGAGCGGTCCGCCCGAGTCGCCGTAGCAGGCGCTCTTGCCGTCCTTGTTGTCCAGGCAGATCTCCCACTGGCCGGTGCCGCACGCGCTGTCGGGCAGCACGGGAACATCGACCTGCTTCAGGTTGGTGGGCGCGCCGCCGCAGCCGCCGCCCGGGTTGCACGTCGTGGCGCCCCAGCCGAGCAGTCGCACCGTCGAGCCGGGTGCGACGACCGGTGCGATGGAGATCGGCCGCTGGGTGACCGGCGCGGTGAGCTCGACGAGCGAGGTGTCCGCGTTGCTGTGGTTCACCCACCGCTTGACCCTGGCCACCGTGCCGCCGGAGTTGCGGTTGTTGCTGCCGATCCGGATCTGCACACCGCTCGGGACCTCGCCCGCCATGCAGTGCTCTGCCGTCAGCACCCAGGTCGGCCGGATCAGGGCGCCACCGCAGAAGTGGCCGCCGGAGTTGCCCTGCATCGAGGCCATGAAGCTGTAGTTCTCGGTGGCGTCGACGCCACCGATGATGTTCGGGGTCAGCGGGTCTGGCTGTTCCTGCGCCGTCGCTGACGTGACCGCCGATCCCGCCAGGGTCACGGCGACAACCGCCGCCAGCAGACCCTTGACCAGTCCTCGCATGGGAACCTCACGTTCGATCGGGTCGAAGGAGAATTCCCTGAAGGGTCCAACAGCCGAAATCGCCGCATCTAAGTCCGAAACTTCGGCGGTGCGGATGGGCTAACCGCCCGCGCCGCTTCTGAATACGATGCGCCGCCCCGTTGATGGTCTGGACCTCTCGTCGCGCACCGCCGTAGGGTGGACCGGCGAGGAGCTCCATGACCGGACCATTTCATCTCGTGTTGCGCACCGCGATCCGCGAGCGTGGACTGCCGCTCGACCGGTTGCGATCGCGGCTGGCCGAGCGCGGGATCCGGATCGGGCTGGCCAGTCTCAGCGACTGGCAGCACGGCAGGGCGTGGCCGCGGCGGCCGAACTCGTTGCGCGCCATCGCCGTGCTGGAAGAGATCCTCGGCCTGCCCCGCCACGCGTTGACGGGTCTGCTCGCCACTCACCAGTTGACGCCGTTCCGGCCGCAGCAGGGCGTGGACGAGTACCACGGGCCGATGGGCGAACTGCTCGACGCGCTTCCCGGTGCGCGGGACTGGAACCTGGAGGTGATCACCTCCGAGCACGCGGTGAACGTGGACGCGCACCGCAGCCCGTCGCACATCGTCGTGCGCAGCCTCGCGCGCGCTCGCCGGGACGACGTCGACAGAGCGGTGATGCGCTACTTCGGCGCACCGGGCTGTGAGATCGATCGTGTCCGTGTCGCACCGGTGCGCAACTGTGCGGTCGGGCGACTGCTGCGCCACCCTGAAGGCCGGGTGCTGGCCGCTGAACTGCTGTTCGGCCAACGACTTCAGGCCGGCGAGACGTGGGTGTGGGAGTACGAAGTGCACGACCCCACCACTTCCGAGACCGAAAGCGACTTCGCGCACGCTTTCCGCCGGCCAGAGGGCACTTGTCTGATGGAGGTGCGGTTTCATCCGGACGCGCTGCCGTCAGGGGTGCACGACTATTTCCGCGCCGACCTGTACGTGGACCAGCACCGGCTGAACGAACTGCCGCTCAACGCCCACCACTCGGTGCACGTGACGATGAGCGGCATGAACTCCGGTGTGATCGGCATCAGCTGGGAATGGCCGGAATGATCGTCACGAGGTGTCAGATGGTCCACACCCCGCGTATCATCCGGCGCTGGCTCCGACTACACGACGAGCCGGGTGTGAGAGGTTCGCGGGAGACGTCGAGACAGTGCGGCCCACCATCGGCATGATCACGGCAGGCCCGCTCATCGAGCTCGCCGGTGAGCAGTGGCAAGGCGTCAGCGACGGCGCGGCCGCGGGCGGCTGCGACCTCATCTGCTTCTCCGGCACCGAGCTGGCACACCCGGACCGCCACAAACGACAGGCCAACGCGGTCTACGACCTGATCGCGCCCGACCGGATCGACGCGCTCGTCATCTGGACGACGCGGATCAGCCAGCAGATCGGCGAGGCCGCGATGCGGGAGTTCGCCGAACGCTACGCGCCGATCCCCATCGTCAGCGTCGAGGCGCACCTGGCGGACTGGCCGACGGTGCTGATGGACAACCGCGGCGGCATGGACCAGGCGGTCAGCCACCTGATCGAGGTGCACGGCCATCGACGGATCGGTTTCGTCCGCGGCCCGCTGGCACATGTTGGCGCGCAGGACCGCTACCGGGGCTATGTGGACGCGCTCACCCGCCACGGCCTGCCGGTCGAGCCGGGGCTCGTGACCACCCCGGCCCCGTCCTGGGATCCCGCCGCCGCGGCGGACGCGGTCGCCAAGATGCTGGACGAGGCCGCGGAACCGCCGGACGCCTTCGCTGCCGCCAACGACGAGTTCGCGCTGGGGGTCGTGACCGCGGTGCAGGAGGCGGGCCTTCGCACGCCGGAGGACGTGGCGGTCGTCGGGTACGACAACCACACGTGCATCCGCTCGAACGATCTCGGCTACCAGGCACCCGCGCTGACGGCCTCTGGCAGCGTGCACCGCCGGGTCAACATCGACGCGGGAACGCCCGCGCTGACGACGGTCCGGGCTCCGTTCTACGAGATGGGGCACCGGGCCGCCGAGCTCGCGCACGCGTTGGTCCTCGGTGAGCCCGCACCAGCGCTGGAGATCATCCCCACCGGCCTCGTCGTCCGCCGCTCGTGCGGCTGCATCCCCTCCGGCAACGGCGTTTCGGCACCCACGCACGGGCAGCTCGACGTACCGGTGCACGACACCGCCGAGGCCGTCGCCGCGAACCTGCGCCAGGGGCTCGGTCCGAAGTCGGCCGTGCTCCCGGACGGCTGGGCAGAACGCCTGATCGGCCTGTTCCTCGACGCGGCCCGGCCAGGAGGCAGCGGAGAAGGCTTCCTCGGGTTGTTCGCGGAGTATCTCCGCGACAGCGCACGCGCCGGATGCGCGGCACAGTCGTGGTGGGCGCCGTTGTTCTACCTGCGCCGGTTCGCCCTCGCACGTGGCACCGACGAGGGCGCGATCGAGGACCTGTGGCTGCGGGTGCAGCTGATGGTGTCCGACGTGGTCGAACGGGAGCGGACGTTCGAGTACCTCCTGCACGAACGGCAGGACCAAACCGTGCGCGAGGCCGGCCAGCGGCTGATCGTCTCGCGCGACGTCGCCGAGCTCACCGACGCACTGGTGGACGAACTGCCCAGGCTGGGGATCCCCGGCTGCCACGTGATGACGTTCGAGTCGACCCGTGAACGGTCGCGCCCGCTGGTGTCGTACGACAACGGCGAACTCCGGCCGGACCACACGGCGCTGTCGTTCCGATCCACGCGGCTGACACCCCATCGGCTCGACCGGCCGGAGCCGGGCAGCTTCGTGGTCGCCGCGCTCTTCGGGATCGAGGAGCAGCTGGGGTTCGTGCTGTTCGAGGTGGGCTCGATGCCGGGCTGGGTCTACGAAGCGATCCAGCAGCAGCTCAGCAGTGCGTTGCGTGGCATCAGGATGCTGGAGCGGGAACGGCAGGCCCTCACCGAGGCCGAACAGGCGCGGCGATCGCTGGAGCTGGCCCACGCCGAGCTGGAGGACCGGGTCAGGGAGCGCACCGCGGCACTGGTCGGCGAGATCGCCGAGCGCGAGCGGCTGGAGGCGCAGCTGCGGCACGCGCAGAAGATGGAGGCGATCGGCCGCCTCACCGGTGGCATCGCGCACGACTTCAACAACATCCTGACCGTCATCAACGGCAACAGTGAGGCGTTCCTGCGGCGCTCCTCGCCGGATGATCCACGGCGTCCTGAGATCGAGGACATCCGGCACGCCGGTGAGCGCGCGGCGAACCTGACCCACCAGCTGCTCGCGTTCACCCGCCAGCAGGTCCTGAACCCCGAGCGGGTGGACCTCAACGCGACGATCACCAAGGTGCGGGCAATGTTGGCGACCCTGATCGGTGAGGACGTGGAGCTGGCACTGGACCTGCCCGCGCACGTGTCGCCGGTCTGGACGGACGCGGGACAGGTCGAGCAGATCCTGTTCAACCTCGCCGCGAACGCCCGTGACGCGATGCCCGGCGGCGGCGTGCTCAGCATCGGGACCGACAACGTGTTCCTCGACGCCTGCCACGCGGGCCGCATCGTCGGCGTGCGCCCCGGCGACTACGTGATGCTCAGCGTGACCGACACCGGCACGGGAATGGACGACTCGGTCCAAGCCCAGATCTTCGAGCCGTACTTCACCACGAAACCCGTCGGCAAGGGCACCGGCCTTGGCCTGGCCACGGTGTTCGGCATCGTGCAGCAAAGCGGCGGCCAGATCGATCTGACGAGCTCGCCCGGCGCGGGCACGACGGTCTCCGTCTATCTGCCCTGCGCGCAGACGTCCACCGCACCGCTCCCCCGCGCCACGTCACGGACGGCACCTCACCGGGGCTCGGAAACCATCCTGCTGGCGGAGGACGACAGCCAGGTGCGCGCCGTGACACGCCGCTTGCTGGAACGCTCCGGGTACGCGGTGATCGAGGCGCGCAACGGGCTGCAAGCGCTGAACCTCGTCGACACCCATCACGACATCGACCTCGTCGTCACCGACGTCGTGATGCCGAAGATGGGCGGACCCGAGCTCGTGGCCGAGCTGCGGCGGACCAGGCCGGGCGTGGCCGTGCTGTACGTGTCCGGCTACACGACAGAGGAGACGCTGGACGACACGGCGGTCCTGCTCGCCAAGCCGTACGCGGAGGCCGAGCTGCTGGACCTGGTCCGCAAGCTGCTGGACGAAGCCGGCTGAGCTGCTGCAAGTACGCGGTAGCGCGGCGAGGAGGACCGGGATCGCCCGGTCCTCCTCGTCCACTCAACTCGTCGTGCTGACGATCCGGTCGTCACCGGTCTGAGGCGTACCGCGGCCGTCGCGGTTCGACGTCGAGAACCACAGCGTGCCGTCCGGCGCGGACGCCACCGCGCGCAACCGGCCGTAGACGCCGGAGAACAACGCCTGCGGCTGGCCGACGCCACCGTTGGCGTCGACCGGGACCTTCCACAGTCGTTGCCCGCGCAGCGCCGCCATGTAGAGGTGACCCTGGTGGAAAGCCAGGCCGCTGGGCGAGGCCTCCGCGGTGGACCAGGTCAGCACGGGATCGACGAACCTGGGGTCGTTGCAGGAACCTTCGCAGGTCGGCCAGCCGTAGTTGCCTCCCGGCTGGATGCGGTTCAGCTCGTCGAGCCGGTTCTGCCCCAGTTCGGCGGCGAACATCCGGCCCTGGGCGTCCCAGGCCAGACCCTGCACGTTGCGGTGGCCGAGGCTGTAGACCAGCGACGACGTCGGGTTGCCCGGTGCCGGCCCGCCTTCCATCGTCATGCGGAGGACCTTGCCGCCCAGCGAGGCCGGGTTCTGCGCGTTGGCCGTGTTGCCCGCGTCGCCGGTGCCGGCGTAGAGCAGACCGTCCGGGCCGAAGGACAACCCGCCGCCGTTGTGGATCGTCCTGCCACGCGGGATGCCTGTCACGATCGGCTGCGGTGTCTCGCCGATGCGGAAGCGGGCGATTCGATTGTCCGAAGTGGACGTGTAGTAGACGAACACGTACCGGTCGGTGGCGTAGGTCGGCGACACGGCGATGCCCAGCAGGCCGCCTTCACCCTGCGCTGACACGTCGGGAATGCGGGCGACCTCGCGCGTCACACCTTCGCTGATGGACAGAACACGGGCCGAGTTGCGTTCGGTGACCAACGCCGATCGGTCCGGCAGGAACGCGATGTCCCACGGTACGACGAGGTTCGTCGCCACGTCGCGCTCAACGCCGAAGGCGGCCCCCGGTGTCACCGACAGGCCCACGACGACCGCGGCGCCGATCGCCAGAGTCTTGCGGAATCTCATGCGTGCCCTCCTCGACTTGTTCGACAGAGCGGCGGCGGCAGCGCGAGGCGTTCATGCAATCACTCATCGCGCTCTGCGGAAACCCTTCCGTGAGAGCGCTTACGCGCGTCGACCCGAACTGTTTCCTGTTAGGGCGACGGGCCTCGGGGTAGCCGATTGTGAACGTTCCGATGTGGCCGGACCCGAAAGAGGAGGTCACAGTGCTTGAGATCAGCAGCGCGGCAGCCAGTGCGATCGACGAGCTGACCGGTTCCGCCGAACGCGCGGGACTGCGGATCCGGATCACCGCCGAGACCGATGCGGGTGCCGCGCTGGAGGCAGCGGTGACCGAGCAGTCCGGTCCGGACGACCAGCTGATCAGGGCCGATTCCGGTGCGAGGGTGTTCATCGAGCCGGCAGCGGCGCTGTATCTGACGGACAAGGTGCTCGACGTGCACAAGGACGTGGACGGGAAGGTCCAGTTCACGTTCCACGGCAAGGTGTGACCGCGTCAGCCCAGGCGTGGTCATCCCGACCGTCTGGGTAATCACCTCACATGGGCGCGCAAACAACGCAGCGGTCACCGGCTCGTTCCGGTGCACGGATGTTCGCCGTGTTCATCGCCGCCGAGGTGACGATGGTGGCGGTGTCCGTCCTGGTGCTGGTGGCGTTCGCGGTCACCGACCCCACCGTCGCCCAGTGGCGGTGGCCAGACGACCGTGGCGCTGCCTGACCCTGCTGGCGTGCCGCGGCGGCCGCGGCCGTGCCTGGGAT
>NZ_VSRL01000148.1 GCF_012184385.1 Lentzea indica | reverse complement strand
CAATCTATCTACTCAAAGGAATACCTCGACGAGGAGGTATTCATATATTACTGGCTGTGTTATCGGCACGCTGTTGAGTTCTCAAAGAACACGCGCTCATCATCACGATCCGCCCTGCAGCGGCTCGATCCGAGGCTGTGTCGTACATAAGCTTGTATTTGAAACTTCCGACGCCCTTGGCCTCTGAGCTCAGAAGAGCTACCGGCTGGGTCTTCATCGTTTCGCGGTCACCCACTCTACCACAGTCCGTGGAAGCTTGGTTCGTGACCCCCGCCGCACTCCGTTCCGGTGTTCCCGGCCCGTTCCGCGCTGGCAGAGAGAAAGTTACACGCACGCCAACTCAGGGTCAAATCGGGGACACGCGGCTACCTGCGGTTAAGAAACCGCAGGTCAGCAGCCCCATACAGGATCCAGCAACAAGTTATCGCAGCCCCATTGCCCTGCACACTGTGGCCGCCGTCACACTCACAAAGGTCGAAGGCCGCCGATCCGCAGTGGGATCGGCGGCCTTCGAGGACCTGAACGTGCAGGTCAGAGCTCCACGCGCACGCCAGCGTTGTTGCGCTTGCCGCGACGAAGCACCAGCCACGTGCCGTGGAGCAGGTCTGCCGGGGCCGGCTTCCACTCCTCGTCGGTCACCTTCGCGTTGTTCACGTAGGCACCGCCCTCCTTCACCGTGCGCCGCGCGGCGCCCCGGCTCTCGGCCAGGCCGGACGCGATGAGCAGGTCGACGATCGTCGGCTCGTCCGCCAGCCGCACCTGTCCCGTGGGCGCCTCGGCCAACGCGGCCTCCAGCACCGACTCGTCCAGGTCACGCAGCTCGCCGCGACCGAACAGCGCCGCCGACGCCAGGATGACCTGCTGGGTCGCGCGCTCGCCGTGCACCAGGTCCGTGAACTCCTGCGCGAGACGCTTCTGCGCGGAACGCAGGTGCGGCGCCTCCGCCGTCTGCTTCTCCAGCTCGTCCAGCTCCTCACGCGTGAGGAACGTGAACAGGCGCAGGTAGTTCAGCACCGTGACGTCGTCGACGTTCACGAAGTACTGGTACCAGGCGTACGGCGAGGTCATCTCCGGGTCGAGCCACACGCGCCCGCCGCCCGTGGACTTGCCGAACTTGCGTCCCTCGGCGTCGGTGACCAGCGGCGCGGTCAGTGCGTGGACCTGCTTGCCCTCGACCCTGCGCACCAGGTCGACACCGCTGACGATGTTGCCCCACTGGTCGGAGCCGCCGACCTGCAGCGCGGTGCCGTACCTGCGGTTGAGCTCCAGGTAGTCGTTCGACTGCAGCAGCACGTAGCTGAACTCGGTGTACGACATGCCGTCGGTCTCGAGGCGCCGCTTCACGGTCTCGCGCGACAGCATCACGTTGACCGAGAAGTGCTTGCCGACGTCGCGCAGGAACTCCAGCGCGCTGACCTGCGCGGTCCAGTTCAGGTTGTTCTCGACGACCGCCCCCGTGGGCGAGTCGTCGAAGTGCACGAACCGCTCCAGCTGGCCGCGGATGCGGTCGGACCACTCGGCGACGGTGTCCAGGGAGTTCAGCGTGCGCTCACCGGTGTCGCGCGGGTCGCCGATCATGCCCGTCGCGCCGCCCGCCAGCACGATCGGCCGGTGCCCCGCCATCTGGAAGCGCTTGAGCATGAGCAGCGGGACCAGGTTGCCCGCGTGCAGCGACGGCGCAGTGGGGTCGAAACCGCAATAGAGCGTGAGCGGGCCGCCGTCCAGGTCCTTCCGGAGTGCGTCGAGGTCGGTGGACGTCGCGATCAGGCCGCGCCAGGACAGTTCGTCAAGGATGTGCTCGCTCACGGCACTCATTGTCGCCTACCAGGTCGAACGGGTTTCTACCCGGTACTCCGACGGGTAACCGGCTGCCATGACGGAGCCACGTGACGAGTTGCGGCGGCCCACTGAACGCATGCCGCGCGTGAACGAGCCGGCCGTGGAAGAGGTCGTCGAGCGCGACGACTCCTACCGCAAGGTGCGGACGGTGCACACCGTCTGTGCGGTCATCGACATCGTGTGTTGGACGTTCGCCATCGTGCTGTTGGTACACATCTTCCTGGTGGTGGCGGATGCGAACGCCGCCAACGGGTTCTTCCAGTTCGTCGCAGGTTGGGCGAACGGGATCACCCTCGGTCTGGACGGCCTGTTCACGCCGGACAGCGAGAAGGTGGCCGTTCTCTTCAACGAGGGTCTGGCCGCGATCCTGTGGCTGCTCATCGGCACGTTGCTGACGAACCTGATCACGCGTCTGGCACTCCCGGCCGATCACCGGCGCGCCTGGTACCGCAGGACCGTGCGGCCCTAGAAGAATGGCGGGGTGCCGGAGTACGAGTTCGACGTCGCCCCGTCGTTCGCAGACGAAGACCGGGCCCAGGTGCTGGAGATCGTCCAGCGACTGAAGGACCTGGGCGTCAAGGTCTACTACGACGAGGACCAGCTGGTCGAGCGCTGGGGTCTCGACCTGGTCGAACACACCTCGGACACGTTCAGCAGGCGGGTCCGGTACGTGATTCCGTTCGTGTCGCGGCACTACGTCGACGAACGGTGGGCGCGGCTGCAGCGACGAGCCGCACAGGCACGGGCGCTGGAGCAGCAGGCCGAGTTCCTGCTGCCGATCCGGATCGACGACACCGAGGTGCCCGGTCTCGCATCGACGATCGGTTACCTGGACCTCCGTGTTCACGACACCGAGGTGATCGCGCAGGCCGTCAAGCAGAAGCTGGCGCAACACCGCGCGGAGTTCACCAGCCACACCCTGATCACGCCCAAGTCGGTCGCGGCGCTCGTGCGGGAGAAGCCGCGCGGGTGGGAGTACCTGCTCTACGTGACCGTTGTGTCGCAAGGACTTGCTGAACTGGAGTCGAAGTACTGGGAGCACTTCCTGAGGTACGCGCCGCGCAACGGCACCGTCGAGCACGGCAACGGGATCTCGCTGATCCGCGACCGCAACGTGCTGCTGGGCGAGATCATCAAGGTCGCGGTCGACACCGTGTTCACCGCGGACACCCAGGAAGCCGCGTTCGGAGAGCCCGGGGTGCAAGGGAACCCGGACCGGATCGTGCATCTCGGCGAGCTGTTCGTGCGGACGTTCGACGAGATCCTGGAATGGGCTCGGGGGATCCACGGGACCAGCTACGCCAACGACCTCGCCCGCACGGCCGCGCGCGTCCAAGCCCAGTTCGCCGACCAGCAACTACGGGCGATGCACGCAGTTGCGCAGGATCTGCGCGAAGTGGCGGACACGCTGGTCGAACGGCTGACCGCCGGCGAGCAGATCAACATGACCGTGCCGCTGGTGTTCGAGGTGGATCCCGAGCTGGAGCGGCAGTTCAAGGCAGCGCTGGACAAGCTCTCACGCTGACGCGGTTTGGAGCAGAATGGCGGGGTGCCGGACTACTACGAATTCGACGTCGCCCCGTCATTCGCAGGTGAGGATCGTGCAGTTGTGCTACCGATCGTGCGGAGGCTCAGGGAGCTGGGTGTACGCGTGTTCTACGACGAAGACCACACTGCCAAATTGTGGGGCGTGAACCTGGTCGATCAGCTGCCGGAAATCTACGGCAATCGAGTCCGGTACGTGCTGCTGTTCGCCTCCAAGCACTACGTCGCGAAGAAGTGGACGAAGATCGAGCGTCAGGCCGCGCAAGCGCGAGCTCTGGAGCAAGCTGAGGAGTACGTCCTGCCGATCAGGCTCGACGACACTGAAGTGCCGGGGATGTCGTCGACGGTGGCATACCTGGACCTGCGTCGTCACAGCGTGGACGTGATTTCCCAAGCGGTGGTGGAGAAACTCGCGCAGCACCGCTCAGCGTTCACGGCCCAGACTCCGATCACGCAGGAGGCCGTCGCAGCGCTCGTCAGCGAGAAGCCACGCGGCTGGGAGTACCTGCTGTATGCGGGAGTGGTGCTGCAAGGGTTACGCAAACTGGAGAGCAAGTACTGGGAGCACTTCCTCAGATACGCACCCCGCAACGGCGCCGTCGAGCACGGAACCGGCATCAGCCTGATCCGCGACCGCAACGTCCTGCTCTCCGAGATCATCAAGGTCGCGGTCGAGACGTTCACCGCTGAAGCGCAACTAGCGGCGTTCGGTGCGCCAGGCATCCCGAACGATCCGGAGCAGGTCATCCACCTCGGCCACCTGTTCGTGCGGATCTTCGACGAGATCCTTGAATGGGCACGGACCATTCATGCCACGAGCTACGGCAACGAACATGCTCGTACCGCATCTCGTATCCAGGCACGCTTCGCCGACCGACAACTACGTGCGATGCACAAGGTTGCGGAAGACCTGAGCGAGAGGGCCGACACACTTGTCGAGCGGGTCACCGCCGGTGAGGAGATCAACACTCACGCGGAGCAGATCCACCTGAAGCGCATGGAGATCGGCATGACCGTGCCGTTGGTGTTCGAAGTTGATCCTGCGCTCGAGGAGGACTTCAAAGCAGCGCTGGCCAGGCTCTCACGCTGAGGTGCGGCGCTTGCCGCCTCTCTTGTAGGTCGACACGGCCGGAGAGTCGATCCAAAAGCGCCACGGCACGTCCATCGCCACAGCGACACCCACGCGTGGGCCTGAGAACACCTGCACCGCCGGATCCCCCGCGTACAACCGCACGGGCGAGTCAGCGGACGTCAGGTCGATGCCGTTGGAACCGCGGTCCAAGCCGAGGACCTTGCACAACCGTGCGGGTCCTTTGGCCAGTTCAGCGGCCGAGCGCGAGGCGGGGCGTCGAGAGAACGCGGTGTCCTCACCGGACACGACTTCGCCCGCGCGCAACAGCACCGCACCGGGGACGCCGTCGGTCAATGAGACGACGTTGGCGCAGAAGTGCATGCCGTAGACGAAGTAGACGTAGAGATGGCCGGCCGGGCCGAACATCACCTCGTTGCGCGGGGTCTTGCCGCGGTAGCAGTGCGACGCCGGGTCGTCGCCGCCCCGGTACGCCTCCACCTCGACGATGCGCACGCGCACGTCGTCTGCCTGCAGGTACGAGCCGAGGAGGAGCTGGGCGGCATCGACCGGGTCGACGGCCAGCTCCTCCCTGGTCAGCAACCTAGAAATCACGTGCCGCCGCAGCCTTGGCGACCAGCGCGTCCAGCTGTTCGCGGACGCGTTCCGGAGCGGTGCCGCCGTGGGCGTTGCGCGAGGCGATGGAGCCCTCGACGGTCAGCACCGAACGGACCTCAGGGGTCAGGGCGGGCGAGATCGCCGCGAACTCCGCGTCGGTCAGGTCTTCCAGGCCGACACCACGCGACTCGGCGGCGCGAACGCACGCACCGGCGGCTTCGTGCGCCACGCGGAACGGAACGCCTTGGCGCACAAGCCATTCCGCGATGTCCGTGGCGAGCGTGAAGCCCGCAGGAGCAAGCGACGCCATGCGCTCGACGTCAAAGCGAAGCGTCCCCACCATGCCGGCGAAGGCAGGCAGCAGGAGCTCCAGCTGCTCGACCGAGTCGAACAGCGGCTCCTTGTCCTCCTGCAGGTCGCGGTTGTAGGCCAGCGGCTGCGCCTTCAACGTCGCCAGCAGCCCGGCGAGGTTGCCGATCAGGCGGCCGGACTTGCCGCGCGCGAGCTCGGCGACGTCCGGGTTCTTCTTCTGCGGCATGATCGAGCTGCCGGTGGACCACGCGTCGTCGAGCACCGCGAAGCGGAACTCGGCGGTGGTCCAGATGATGATCTCCTCCGCCACGCGGGAGAGGTTCACGCTGATCATGGCCAGCACGAACGCGATCTCGGCGGCGAAGTCGCGGGAGGCGGTACCGTCGATGGAGTTCTCGACGGGCGCGTAGAAGCCCAGGTCAGCGGCCACCTTCGCCGGGTCGAGGCCCAGTGACGAACCGGCCAGCGCGCCCGAGCCGTACGGGGAGAACGCCGCACGCTTGTCCCAGTCGTGCAGGCGGTCGACGTCACGCAGCAACGCGTGCGCATGGGCCAGAAGGTGGTGCGACAGCAGCACGGGCTGGGCGGACTGCAGGTGTGTGCGGCCCGGCATCACGGCGCCGAAGTTCGTCTCGGACTGCGCGGCCAGCGCGTCCACGACGTCCAGCACGCCGGCGGCAACCCGGCGCGACGCGTCGCGCAGCCACATGCGGAAGAGCGTCGCCACCTGGTCGTTGCGGGAACGGCCGGCGCGGAGCTTGCCGCCCAGCTCGACACCGGCGCGGTCGATCAGGCCGCGCTCCAGTGCCGTGTGGACGTCCTCGTCCTCCAGCACCGGGGTGAAGGCACCGGACTCGACGTCGGCCAGCAGCTCGTCCAGCGCCTTCTGCATGTCGGCGAGCTCGTCGTCGGTCAGCAAGCCCGCCGCGTGCAGCACACGGGCGTGCGCGCGTGAACCCGCGATGTCGTACGGCGCGAGGCGCCAGTCGAAGTGCGTCGACAGCGACAGGCGGGCCATCGCCTCGGCCGGTCCCGACTCGAACCGGCCACCCCACAAAGAACTCATTGCACGCAACTCTCAGCTAGCGAAGTCGTAAAGCGATTGTTCCGAACGGGCGACCAGCCCGACCACGCGCCCCTCGTACAGCGCGACGTCGACCTCGCCGGAGCCCGACGTGAGCGCCATCCGCGCCACCCTCACCGCGACGGACCCCAGGCTGGAACGAACCACGCCCGCGCGGAAGTTGAGCTCACGGATCGCCTCGGCGACGGAGACGGTCTCGCCGTCCACCGCCACGGGCACGCCGGCGTCGAAGGTCAGCACCGCGTGCACGGGATCATTCATCGACGGAACCCGAGGCCAGTGCGGCGATCCGGTCGGCGAGCTCGGAGCCCGTCATCGGCTCACGGGCCACGACCAGGATCGTGTCGTCGCCGGCGATCGTGCCGACGACCTCGTGCAACGCCGCGCGGTCCATCGCCGAGGCCAGGAACTGCGCCGCGCCAGGCGGAGTGCGCAGGACAGCGAGGTTGCCCGAGAAGTCGGTCGACACCAGCAGCTCGCCGAGCACGCGCGCAAGCCGCGTGGTGCCGCCCTGGACGCCCCGCACCGGACTGCCGTCCTCGGGGATGACGTAGATCGGCGCACCGCCGTCAGGACCGCGCAGCTTCACCGCGCCGAGCTCGTCCAGGTCGCGCGACAACGTGGCCTGGGTGACCTCGATGCCTTCCGCCGCAAGCAGTTTCGCGAGCTCGGACTGGCTGCGGATGACGAGCTGGCTGACCATCTCGACGATGCGGCCCTGACGGGCGGTGCGGGTCATGACGACTGCTCCAGCAACCACACGAGCAACGCCTTCTGAGCGTGCAGGCGGTTTTCCGCCTCCTGCCACACGAGCGACTGCGGACCGTCGAGCACGTCGTCGGTGATCTCCCAGCCGCGGTGCGCCGGCAGGCAGTGCAAAACCGTGGAGTCGGGTTTGCCGGTCGCAGCCAGCAGATCGGCGTTGACCTGGTACGGGCGGAACGGGCCGACGCGGTCCTTGCCGTCGTTCTCCTGCCCCATCGACGTCCACGTGTCGGTGACCAGCACGTCCGAGCCGTCGACCGACTCGCGCGGATCGCTGATCAACGCCACCGAGCCACCGGTCTCCGCGGCACGCCTCTTGGCGTCCTCCAGGAACTGCGGGTTCGGCACGAACCCGGCCGGTGCGCCGATGCGAACGTGCATACCCGCCGTGGCACCACCCAGCAGCAGCGAGTGCGACATGTTGTTGGCGCCATCACCCAGGTACGTCAGGGTCAGACCGGCCAACCGGCCGTAGCGGCGGCGGATCGTCTGCAGGTCGGCGAGGACCTGGCACGGGTGGAACTCGTCGGTCAGCGCGTTGACCACCGGAATCCGCGAAACGCTCGCCATCGCGTCGATGCGCGCCTGCGCGAACGTCCGCCACACCACGGCGTCGACGTAGCCGGACAGGATCCGCGAGGTGTCCTCGATGGTCTCCTCGCGGCCCAGCTGCATGGACCGGCCGTCGATGATCACCGGGTTGCCGCCGAGCTGCGCGATGCCGACCTCGAACGACAACCGGGTGCGCGTCGAGTTCTTCTCGAAGATCACCGCGACGGACTTGGGGCCCGCCAACGGCTTCGCGGTGAACCGGTCCGCCTTGTACGTGTCCGCGAGGTCGAGAACGGCGGCCTGCTCGTCCGTCGTCAGGTTGTCGTCGCGGAGGAAGTGCCGAGGGCTCACGACTGCTCCTCAAAAAAACGTCGGCAGCGCGGCCACGAACGACAGCGCGTCGGATTCGTCCAGGACCAGCGGCGGTGCCAGGCGGATGACGTCGGGCTGGATGGGGTTGATCAGGTAACCGGCCTTCTGCGCGACCGCCGCTGCCTTCGCCGAGACCGCCTCGCGCAGCACGATTCCGAGCAGCAGGCCTGCTCCCCGCACTCCGGAGATCGCCGGGTGGTGCAGCGCCTCGACACCGGCCGCGATCTCCTTGCCCACGGACGATGCGTGCTCCAGCAAGCCTTCCGCGGCGATCGTGTCGAGCACCGCGAGCGCGGCCGCGCAGCACACGGGGTTGCCACCGAACGTGGTGCCGTGGTGTCCGGGCTGGAACAGGTCAGCCGCCGCACCGAACCCGATGGTCGCGCCCAGCGGCAGACCGCCACCGATGCCCTTCGCCAGTGTCATGACGTCCGGCACGATCCCGGCCTGCTGGAACGCGAACCACGTGCCGAGGCGGCCGATACCGGTCTGCACCTCGTCCAGGATCAGCAACGCGCCGTGCTCGGCCGTGATCCGGCGCGCTTCCTGCAGGTATCCCTCCGGTGGAACGACAACGCCCTGCTCGCCCTGGATCGGCTCGACGATGAACGCCGCCGTGTCGTCGTCGATCGCGGCCTCGAGAGCGGCCACGTCACCGAACGGAATGTGCGACACGCCGGGCACGAGCGGCTCGAACGGCGTGCGCTTGCCGGGCTGACCGGTCAACGACAGCGCGCCCATCGTGCGGCCGTGGAAGCCGCCCACGGTAGCGACGATCTTGGTGCGGCCGGTGCGGCGCGACATCTTCAGCGCCGCTTCGTTCGCCTCGGCGCCGGAGTTGCAGAAGAACACCTTGCCCTGCACGCCGGACAGGTCGAGCAACCGCTCGGCCAAGGCCAGCGCCGGCTCGTTCACGTAGAGGTTCGAGGTGTGGCCGAGCTTCGAGATCTGCGCGGTCACCGCCTCGACGATCTTCGGGTGCGCGTGGCCGAGCGAGTTGACCGCGATGCCGGTCAGCAGGTCCAGGTAGCGCTTGCCGTCGGTGTCCCAGACGTAGGCGCCCTCACCGCGCTCCAAGGCCAGCTGAGGAGTGCCGTAGTTGTCCATCATGGACTGTTGCCACCGCGAACTCACTTGTCCCCCAACACCATCGTGCCCACACCCGAGGAGGTGAAGACTTCGAGCAGAACCGAGTGGGCCAGCCGGCCGTCGATCACGTGCGCCTGCGGAACCCCGCCGCGCACCGCGCGCAGGCAGGCCTCCATCTTCGGGACCATGCCGCTTTCCAGGTCCGGCAGCATCTTCTCCAGTTCGGAGGCACGAACCTGGTTCAGCAACGACGACTTGTCCGGCCAGTTCGCGTACAGGCCCTCGACGTCGGTCAGCACGACGAGCTTCTCCGCGCCCAGCGCCACTGCCAGCGCACCGGCGGCGGTGTCCGCGTTCACGTTGTGCGGCACACCGTTGACGTCCGGCGCGACCGACGACACGACCGGGATCCGGCCCGCACGCACGATGTCGAGCACCGCGTCCGGGTTGACCTCGGTGATGTCGCCGACGAGACCGATGTCGACCTCTTCGCCGTCCACCAGGGCACCGCGCCGGGTGGCGGTGAACAGGTGCGCGTCCTCACCGGAGATGCCGACCGCGTAAGGACCGTGCTGGTTGATCAGGCCGACGAGCTCGCGCCCGACCTGGCCGACCAGGACCATCCGCACGACGTCCATGGCTTCCGGGGTCGTGACGCGCAGGCCGCCGCGGAACTCGCTGTGGATGCCGAGCTTGTCCAGCATCGACTTGATCTGCGGGCCACCGCCGTGCACGACGACCGGGCGCAGGCCACACAGCCGCAGGAACACCATGTCCTCGGCGAACGCCTTCTTCAGCTCGTCGTCGACCATGGCGTTGCCGCCGTACTTGACGACCACCAGCGCGCCGCGGAAACGTTGCAACCACGGCAGAGCCTCGACGAGGACCGCCGCCTTCTCTTGTGCGTTCATGAGGAGTAAGCGCTGTTCTCTTCGACGTAGTCGTGGGACAGGTCCGTGGTCAGCACGGTGGCTTCCGCGTCACCGACGTTGAGGTCGATGACGATCTCGATCTCGCGGCCGGACAGGTCGGCCTCGCTGCGGTCGCGGTCGCGGGTTCCGTTGCGGTACAGCGAAACACCGTTGATCAGGATCTGCAGCACGTCAGGGTCGATCTCGGCGTCCGCACGGCCGAGCGCCATCGCGATGCGGCCCCAGTTGGGGTCGCTGCCGAACAGCGCGGTCTTGACCAGGTTGTCCTCGGCGACCGTCCGTCCGATGTGGACGGCCTCGGCTTCGGTGGCCGCCTGCTTGACGGTGATGCTGATTTCCTTCGTCACGCCCTCGGCGTCGCCCTGGAGCTGCTTGACCAGGTCGGCGGAGACCTCGGTCAGCAACGCGACGAAGTCGTCGAACGCGGGCTCCACACCCGAAGCACCGGACGCCAGAACCAGAACGGTGTCGTTGGTGGACGTGCCGCCGTCGACGTCGAGCCGGTCGAACGTCTTCCCGGTGGCCGCACGAAGGGCCTGGTCGAGCTGATCGCCGGAGATCTTGGCGTCCGTGGTGATGACGGACAGCATCGTGGCCATGTTCGGGGCGAGCATGCCGGCGCCCTTCACGAACCCGCCGACCGACCAGCCCTGCTCGGACGCCTTCCACGACTGCTTGGGGCGGCTGTCCGTGGTCATGACGCCGGTGGCGGCGTTGAGACCGGCTTCGACGGAGGAGTCCAGTTCCTTCGCGGCGTTCTCGACTCCGGCCAGCACCTTGTCCATCGGCAGGCGCTCACCGATCAGACCGGTGGAACACACCGCGACGTCGACAGCGCCGGTGCCGAGCACCTCGGCGACCTTCTCGGCGGTGGCGTGGGTGTCCTGGAAGCCTTCGGGACCGGTGCACGCGTTGGCACCGCCGGAGTTGAGCACCACCGCGGTGAGGCGTCGGGACTGGATCACCTGCTGCGACCACAACACCGGAGCGGCCTTCACCTTGTTCGTGGTGAAGACACCCGCGGCAGCATCGGAAGGCCCGTCGTTCACGACGAGCGTGAGGTCGAGAGCGCCGGATTCTTTGATCCCGGCGGCGATGCCGGCGGCCCGGAAGCCCTGGGGTCCGGTGACGCCCTTGTTGCGGTTCACGGAGCGACTCCAACGGTCGAGAGGCCGGTCGTTTCCGGCAGTCCGAGAGCGAGGTTCATGCACTGGACAGCGGCACCCGCGGTGCCCTTGGCCAGGTTGTCGACGGCGGCCACGACCACGAGCCTGCCCAGGTCCTCGTCGACGGTGACTTGCATCTGGACGGCGTTCGAACCGAGAACGGCGTTCGTCGTCGGCCAGAAACCTTCGGGCAGCACGTGCACGAACGGCTCGTTCGCGTACGCCTTCTCGTAGGCCTCGCGAACAGCGTTGTTCAAAGCGGCTGGTTTGAGCGTTGCCGTGCAGGTCGCGAGGATGCCGCGTGACATCGGCGCCAGCACCGGGGTGAAGCTGACCTTGATCGGCCGGCCGGCCGCGGCGCTCAGGTTCTGGGTGATCTCCGGCGTGTGCCGGTGGGCGCCACCGACGCCGTACGCGCTGGCCGAGCCCATGACCTCGGATCCGAGCAGGTTCGGCTTCAGCGACTTGCCCGCGCCCGACGTGCCGGAGACGGCGACGATGACGACCTCGTCCTCGATGAGGCCGACGGCCGGGGCGAGTGCGAGCGACGAGACCGTCGGGTAGCAGCCGGGAACGGCGACACGGCGCGCTCCCACGAGCCTGTCCCGCTGGCCGGGAAGCTCGGGCAGCCCGTACGGCCAGGAGCCCGCGTGCTCGCCGCCGTACCAGCGCGTCCAGTCATCCGCACTGGTCAGCCGGTGGTCGGCACCGCAGTCGATCACCACGGTGTCGTCGCCGAGTTGCTCGGCCAGTTCGGCTGAGTGACCGTGGGGAAGTGCGAGGAACACCACGTCGTGCCCCTTGAGGGTCTCGACTGTGGTGTCTTGTAGCTGTCGGTCCGCGAGCGGCAGGAGGTGCGGCTGGTGCTTGAGCAGCTTGTCACCGGCGCTGCTGTTCGCTGTCAGCGCGCCGATCTCGATGTCCGGATGAGCCAGTAGCAGGCGGAGCAGCTCGCCACCCGCGTACCCGCTGGCGCCCGCGACCGCGATCCTCACTGTCATACGCATGATTATGCACTGTCATGCAAACTCACTCAACCGAGCATGGCCACCTGGCCACCCGATCGGGGCCACCTGGCGCTGGGCCGGCCCACCCCCGTCGACCATGATGATCAGCGTGAACGTGAGGCTGCGCGACGGGCTGTGGGCTGCGGGTGCCTTCCTGGTGGCGCTGGTGACGCTGCTGGCACCGCTCGGCAGGCCCGTCGACTGGTGGCTGATCGTGGCGTCGGCGGTGTGGGCCGCCGCGCTGGTGCCGATCAGCGCGCGCCGGCCGCGATGGGCGATGCTGCTCACAACTCCTCTGCACGCGGTGAACAACCTGCTCGCGATCGCGCCGACCTCGCTCGTGATCTTCCGCTCCGCCCGGTCGGTCCGCTCGCAACCGCAGTTGTGGGCGTTGGTGGGCGTCACAGCGGTGCTGCAGGCGGCGTTCGGCGCTCTGCACGCGTGGCGCGCAGGGGACAGCTTGGAGGAGTACCTGCTCGGCACCGCGTTCACCGTCGTGTTCCTGCTGGTCTTCCCCGCCGTGGCCGGTGCGCTCGTCGGGCGGCGCAAGCCGTTGACGCAGGTGCTGATGGAGCGCAACGACTACCTGGAACACGCGCGTGAGCTGACCGCGAGCACCGCCAGGTCGGCCACGCGCGCGCACATCGCGAGCGAGATGCACGACATGCTCAGCCACCGGCTCAGGCAGTTGACCGCGCACGCGGGCGCGCTGGAGCTCTCCGCCGCTCAGCAGGCCCCTGAGCTGCGTGAGCAGGTCGAGCTGATTCGCAAGACGTCCACGGTCGCGATGGAGGAGCTGCGGGAGATCCTCGGCGTGCTCGGGACCATCGAGGCCGACGAGGACGCCGGTACGCGCGCGGACGTCGAACGGCTCGTGGCGGCGTCTGCCGCTGCGGGCGTGTCCGTCCATCTGGACTGGTCAGGTGCCGATCTGGCCGATGCCGACGCACGCCTTCGGAGGGCGGTGCATCGGGTCGTGCGCGAAGCACTCACGAACGTGCACAAGCACGCGCCCTCAGCACGGACCCGCGTCTCCGTGCAGGTTGCCGACCGAGTGCACGTCGAGGTGGTCAACGGTCCGAGCAGCGAACCCAGGGGTGGTGGCACCCGCCGCGGGCTCATCGGGCTGGAGGAGCGCGTCGGGTTGATCGGTGGAACGTTGAGCGCCGGGCCTGGCGTGAGCGGGTTCCGGGTCGCGGCGGATCTCCCGTTGCACCCGGTGGTGCAGGAGGAAACGGGCGCGGCAGGTGCCGTGGTGGAGGCGCCTCCACCGATCACCGCCGAGATCCTGACCGTGCCACGCGTGATCGGCAGCGGTTGCCTCGGCACGCTGGCCGTCGTCCCTGCGCTCGGCACGGTGTTCGTCCTGCTCATCGTCGCGATCTTCAGCCGCGCCGAGATGACCAGGCAGGAGTTCGACGCGTTCCAGGTGTCGGTCGCGCACGAGGAGCAGATCACCGAGACGCACGGCTTCGGCGTGCCGTCGGACCACACCGGGTGCTTCCGCTACCACGCACGCGACGTACCCGGCCGTGACTTCGAGCTCTGCTTCGACAGAAAAGGTGTGTTGACCACGAAGAGGGAGCTTGCCCGGTGAGGTTCGTCTGGCCGTTGCTCGCGTTCCTGGTCGGCCTGGTGCCCTTGATCGCGCCGCTGGCACCCGTCCCGCACCCGTTGCTGACCATCGCGACGGCGCTGTGGATCGCCGCCCTCGTGTGGCTCGCTCCACGCAAGCCCGAGTGGGCGCTGCCGCTCACCGCGCCGCTCTTCGCGGTCAACAACCTGTGGGCGATGGCGACCACGGCGTTCGTGATGTTCGCCGCGTCCCGGCGCATCCCCCGCCTCGGCCGGCTGTGGGCGCTGCTGGGCCTGACGGTGGTGCTGCAAACCGGGTTCAGCCTCTTCCTGGTCCGCGAGAGCGCGCCTTTCTGGGAGAACCTGCTCGGGGCGTTCGCCGGGGCGGTGTTCTTCGTGCTGTTCCCTGCCGTCTCGGGCATGCTGCTCGGTCGCCGCAGGCCGATGGTCCGGTTGCTGCAGGAGCGCAACGAATACCTCGAACGCGCCCGTGCGTTGACCGCCGCGTCAGCCCGTTCCGAGGAACGCGCGCACATCGCCGGCGAGATGCACGACATGCTCGGACACCGGCTCAGCCTCATCTCGATCCACGCGGGGGCGCTGGAGCTCGCGACCGCGACCAAGGCCCCGCAGCTGCACGACCAGGCCGAGCTGATCCGCACCACGTCGTCGCTCGCGATGGCCGAACTGCGCGAGATCCTCGGCGTGCTGCGGACGAACCCCGAACCCGAGTCGCTCGACGAGGACACCGGCACCAGGTCCGACATCGCGGCCCTGGTCGAGAGCTCGGTGAACGCCGGGATCACCGTGTCGCTCGACTGGTCCGGCGATGATCTGCACGGCGCCGACCCGCGAACCCGGCGCGCGGTGCACCGGGTGGTCCGCGAAGCGCTGACGAACGTGCACAAGCACGCCCCTCACGCTCGCACGCGGGTGCAGGTCGCGGTCCAGGGTGGACGGGCGCGAATCCAGGTGCTGAACGGTCCTTCCTCCGGCACTCCCGGCAAGGGGACCCGGCGCGGCCTGATCGGTCTGGAGGAACGCGTCGGGCTGCTCGGCGGCTCGTTCAGCGCGGGACCGCCGCTCGAAGGCGGGTTCCGGGTCGCGGCGGACGTGCCCCTGCACCCGGCGACCCAGGCCGAACAGTCCGTGGCCGAGGCGGAGGAGGTACCACCGCCACTCGCGGCCGAGGTGCTGACCGTGCCGCGCGTGGTGGGCGGCGGATGCCTCGGCATGCTGGCGCTGCTGCCGATCGCCGGGGCGTTGATCGTGCTGCTGCTCTTCGCGTTGCTCAACCCGACGCAGATGAACGCGCCGTACTTCGACTCGTTGCGGGTGGGTGTCACGTCCGAGAGAGAGATCATCGACCAGTTCGGCGTCGGGCAGCTCGGGGTCGACGGGTGCTCGCGGTTCCAGACGTCGCACAACGCGCAGCTGTACTACAAGCTCTGCTTCCAGGACGGCAAGCTGACCTCGAAGGAGCAGGAACGCCCGTAGGCTGACGCGCGTGATCCGAGTCCTCATCGCCGACGACGAGACGCTCATGCGTGCCGGAATCCGGTTGATCCTCGAGAACGATCCGGAGATCACCGTGGTGGCCGAGGCGAGCGACGGCAAACAGGCCGTCGAATTCACCCGCGCGCACAGTGTCGACGTCGCGTTGCTCGACATCCGCATGCCCGGCGGCGACGGTCTCAAAGCCGCCGAGCAGATCGCCGGCCACACCAACGTCGTCATGCTCACGACGTTCGGCGAGGACTCCTACGTGGCCCATGCGCTCAGGGTCGGCGCGACCGGCTTCCTGCTCAAGGACACCCCGCCGCAGGAGCTGATCAACGCCGTCCGCAAGGCCGCTAACGGCGAACCGATCCTCGCCCCGCAGATCACCAAGCGGCTGATCGAGAAGCACCTCACCGCACCCCACGACGGATCGGCGGCGCGCCGCAAGATCGACGCGCTCACCGACACCGAACGCAACGTGCTCAAGCTCGTCGGCGAGGGGCTGTCCAACACCGAGATCGGCGAACAGCTCTACATGGCGACCGGCACGGTGAAGGCGCACATCAGCCGGATCCTGCCCAAGCTGGAGTGCGCCAACCGCGTGCAGGCCGCCATCGTGGCCCACGACGCCGGGCTCACGAGATCGTGAAGCGGTCCAGGGCGCGGATCTTGTTCGTGGCGTCCAGGGCGGCGACCTTGTACGCCTCCGACAGAGTCGGGTAGTTGAAGACCGTGTCGACGAGGTAGTCGACCGTGCCACCACACCCCATCACGGCCTGACCGATGTGCACGAGGTCCGTCGCGCCGGTGCCGAACACGTGCACGCCGAGAATCTTTCGGTCCACAGTGGACACGAGCAGCTTCAGCATGCCGTACGCGTCGCCGACGATCTGGCCGCGTGCCAGCTCGCGGTACCGGGAGATGCCCACCTCGTAGGGAACAGCGGACGAGGTCAGCTCGGCTTCCGTCGCACCGCAGTACGAGATCTCGGGGATCGTGTAGATGCCGATCGGCTGCAACGCCGTCAGCTCGTGCACCGGCTCGCCGAAAGCGTGATACGCGGCCAGGCGCCCCTGGTCCATCGACGTCGCGGCCAGCGCGGGGAAGCCGATCACGTCGCCGACGGCGTAGATGTGCTCGACGGGCGTGCGGTAGTGCTCGTCGACGGACAGCCTGCCGCGGCGGTCGGCCTCCAGGCCGGCGGCGGGAAGGTCGAGTTCGTCGGTGCAGCCCTGGCGACCGGCCGAGTACATGACCGCGGCAGCCGGGATCCGCTTGCCGGAGGCCAGGGTCGTGATCGTCCCCGAGTCGGACACCGAGACGTCCACGACCTTCTCGTCGAACCGGAACGTGACGGCCTGGTCCCGCAGGTGGAACTTCAGCGACTCGACGATCTCCGGGTCGCAGAAGTCCAGCATCTTCTCGCGCTGCTCGACGACCGTCACGCGGGTACCGAGCGCGGCGAACATCGACGCGTACTCGATGCCGATCACACCGGCGCCGACGACGACCAACGACGACGGGATCTCCTGGAGGGCGAAAACCTCGTCGGAGTCCAGGATCCGCTCCTCGTCGAAGTCCACAACGGACGGACGGGCGGGCGTGGTGCCGGTCGCGATGACGATGAACTCACCGGAGATCGTCGTGCGGTCGCCGCGGTGACTTCCTTCCACCGCAACGGTGTGCTCGTCGACGAAGCGCCCGAAGCCGTTGAGAAGGTCGATGCCGTTGCGGTGCAGCTGCGCACGCACGACCTGAACCTCGCGGCCGATCACGTGCTGCGTGCGGGCCATCAGGTCGCTGATCGTGATGTCCTGCTTGACCCGGTAGCTCGCGCCGTACAGCTCGCGCTGGCTCATGCCGGTCAGGAACATCACGGCTTCCCGCAGCGTCTTCGACGGGATGGTGCCGGTGTTCGCGCAGACGCCGCCGACCATCTCCTGTTTGTCGATGATGGCCACGCGCTTGCCCAGTTTCGCCCCTGCGATCGCCGCTTTCTGGCCACCAGGACCAGAGCCGATGACGATCAGGTCGTAGTCGTACGACGTCATGGTCGTCAGCCTACTAAGACGGATCCGATTCCACCCTAGAACGAAATATGAACCCGATGAACGGAACCGCCGTTCGTTGGGCCATGACCGAACTACGCACGTTCCGCCTTCCCGAGATCATCACCGGCTCGGACGACGACGTCGAGCTCGGCCGCCAGCTCATCGCGGCATGGCAGGCCGACGGGATTCTGCAGATCGCAACGGACGCGGTGCAGGACCGAACCACAGAAGAAGCCATGGCGGCCAGCAGAAGGTTCTTCCACGGCTTGTCGCTCGAGGAGAAGTCACGCCTGGTCAGCGACCTGACCTACGCCGGCTACATCGCGTCCGGCGAGGAGGTCACCGACGGCATCGCGGACTACTCGGAGATCTTCACCGTCTGCAAGGACGTTCCGCTCGACGACTCCCGTGTCGTCGGCAAGTGGCCGTGCCACGGGCCGGTGCCGTGGCCGGACGACCTCTACCGCGACGCCATGCGGGAGTTCATGGCGATGCTGGGCGACGCGGGCGAACGCATCCTGAAGCTCACCGCACTGGGCTTCGGGCTCGACATCGACACCTTCACCAAGCTCACCGTCGACGGCTGGCACCACATGCGGGTGCTGCGCTTCCCCACCAGGTCCGAGACCGTCGACCGCGGCATCGGCGCCCACACCGACTACGGCATGCTCGTCCTCGCCGCACAGGACGACGTCGGCGGCCTCTACGTCCGTCCGCCGATCGAGGGCGAAGAGCGTCCGCGCAACTGGCTCCCGGAGGAGTCGGCCGCCGGGTGCTTCCAGGACTCGGAGGGCTGGACCTTCGTGGAACCGGTGCAGCACGTCATCACCGTGTTCCCCGGTGACATCCTGCAGTTCCTGACCGGCGGCAAGCTGCTCTCCACGCCGCACAAGGTCCTGCTGAACACCCGCGAGCGCTTCACGATGGCGTACTTCCACGAGCCGAACTTCGAGGCCGTCGTGCGCCCGCTCGACGAGCCGGACGGTGACGACGTCATTCACTACGGCACGCACTTCACCAACATGTTCATGCGCTGCTACCCCGACCGCGTCACCACGCGGCGCATCCTCGACGAGGACAGGCTGACCGTGCTCAGCGAACTCCGGTCTGGGGTTCGTCACTCCTGAACGGCACGATCAGGTCGAGCAGGCGGGCCGTGGCGCGGTACTCCGCGACGCGGTCCGCGAACGGCCGTTGCACGATCTTGTGCACGGCGTCCTTGGAAAGTCGTTCGTAGGCGGGAACCGTGTCGTTGCTGAGGAAGTCCCAGCGGGCCTCCCGGTCCGCGTAGTTGAACGCGGGCAACGGGCCGCCGAACAGCGGCAGGTACTGCGCGGGGGTCTTCCCGCCGGGCACCGGCATCGGACCGGCCACCGTGATCGCGTACGTGATGACCTCGCCGGGCGGCAGCAACCGGGCGCGCATCCGGTTGAACTGCTCGGCGATCACCAGGTTCTGCTCGCGCGACGAGAACTCCATGACGGCCTGCGCCGGATCCGCCCACGCGGCTGTTGTCTCCGGGTCGATGATCCCCGCGTCGCGCATCTCCTCCACGGCCTTGATCCCACCGTGCAGATAGGCGGCGTGCATCGCGCCGAGGTCCATGAAGATGTGCTTCTGCATTGACATCAGCATCGACGAGAACCAGCGCAACTCCGGAACAGTGCCTAAGTCGAGCATGCCGGCGGCGAACGCGGGGGCGCCGATGTTGGCGAATCCCATCCACCGCAACGAGTCGGCGTGCTGCAGGTAGAGCTTCGCGTAGAAGTCGTAAACGGCGAAGATGGTCGAACGGTTGTGATCGGCGGACCGCTGCGGGTCCCAGTCGGACAGTTTCACACCCGCGTCCTCGGCGGCGCGGACGATCCAGTACTGCCACAGCAACGCCTTGAACCTCGGCGGCGCGATGCCTTTGCTCCGATAGGCGTCCAGCGCGCGCTCCAGCGTGCCCCGGTCGTACGGCAGGTCGGGGTGCACTCCACCCCGTTGTTCGCCGTTACCGTTCGTCAGCGGCAGATCCAGGTAGTCCACCGTGTCCGCCTTGGTGGCACCCATGCTGGTGAGCACGAGCGCCGCCACAACCATGAGCACACGCATGAATGCGAATGGTAGTGGGGCCAAGTCGGCTTTCCGTTCACAGTCGTGCCTGGTGAACTGATGTTTTGCGGGTTCGTTAGCACTTTTGGCGCCGATGGGGCCATCGATCTCAACGGCCTACTCCTTCTGCCTATACCGTTCAGGCGTGACCCCCAAGGCTTCGTTGATCGACGCGGTCCGGGCAGGACTGGAGGAGCTCGCCGATCCGGTGAAAGCGCCGGAGATGCAGGCGTACATGAAGTCCGACATGCCGTTCCTGGGCGTGCAGAAACCAGGACGGGTGGCGTTGCTCCGGTCATTGCCGTCGCTGAGCGATCGGGACGAGTGGCTCGACGCCGTGCAGACGTTGTGGCGGGAGGCGACGTATCGCGAGGAGCGGTACGTGGCTCTGGCGTTGAGCGGTGATCGCCGCTTCCAGTCCGTCGACCTGATGCCTTGGTTCGACGAGATGATCGTCACCGGCGCGTGGTGGGACTACGTGGACGAGATCGCGTCGAGGCGGGTCGGGCCGTTGCTGCGGTCCACGCCGAACGTCGTGCGGCCGTTGATGCTGAAGTGGTCCACCGACGACGACAGGTGGCGGCGGCGGACGTCGATCATCTGCCAGCTCGGGTTCAAGGGCGCGACCGATGCGGAACTGCTGACCGCGTGCATCGACGCGAACGTGGACGACCCCGACTTCTTCCTGCGCAAGGGGATCGGGTGGGCGCTGCGGGAGTTCGCGAAGACCGAGCCCGGGTGGGTGCGGGCGTTCGTCGAGGCCCGGCCGGGGCTTTCGCCGTTGTCACGGCGCGAAGCCCTCAAACACCTCTAGTGGCTGCCTAGCCGTGCTTCGCACGACCCGAATAGGTGAGCGGGAAGACGAGCTCGGCGCACGCGGACGGAACGTCCTCGGCGACCTGGACCTTCATGACGACCTCGACCGCGCCTCCTGCCGGGATCTCCACCATGTCCTTGAGCGGCACCACGGTCAGCACACCGGCAGGGCACCCCTCGACGCGCTGCTGGGTGGCGTCGAGCGGCTGGCCGGGCACCGCGGACAGGCTCTCGACGATGATCCCGACGGGGTTCGGGTTGGACAGCCGCACCTTGCGCTCGCCCTCGGCACCTGGCCGGAGCTCCACGGCAGCGCCGGAGATGTCGTTGATCTCGAACGGCTTCAGCTGCCGCATGCCGGACTCGCCGCTGCTCACCGAGTACGCCATCGCGGGCAACTGCGGCTCAGGCCAGGTCAGGTGCATGGCCGCCACGACGGCCGCGCCGAGCATGAGGATCGTCAAGGACACGGCGATCTCAAGGCGCGGTCCCAAACTACGCATGGCGCAACTCTCCAGAGTTGTTGCTCCAGGCGGTGGGTTCGCCTCTAGCTCCCCACCGGACCGGCGACCATACTCGCCCGGTGGTTCATCGCTTCGCCCCTCGGCCCAGCGGGCCGCGTCGCCAATCTTGGAGAAGCTTCACGTACTGCGCAAGCGTCCTACGGGCGCCGATTTGCCCTTGTAATGAGGGACCTTTGGCACCTTGACAGCTACGCAGGGCTACCACCTGCTGGTTTGATCCCAAATCCCGATTTCCGAGATTCGACCGATCGAGCGAATTATCAGGAACAAATCTGTCCGGTGTAGCTGGTGGTCCAGCTGCCGACCGGTCGGCACCCACCGCCCTGTTGCCACAACACTGTGTACATAGTGGCACCCGGCACCGACTGCCATGTCACCGAGGCCGGGTTGCGGCCCCTCGTGATGTGGAAAGGCCCGAGATTCGCGAAGAATCCCGGGCCTCACCAGGTCTGACCGATCAGGCGCGCAGTGACGCGCCCAAACGCTCGCCGGCGGCGGCCACGGCCGCGTCGCGAGCCGAAGTCGCCTCCTCGACGGTCAACGTGCGGTCCGGCGCGCGGAAGCGCAAGGAGTACGCGAGCGACTTCTTGCCCTCGCCTGCCTGCTCGCCCGTGTAGACGTCGAACAGGCGGATGTCCTCCAGCAGGTCGCCGGCGGACGAGCCCAGAACGTCCGACACCGACTGCACCGGCACCGAGGCGTCGACGACGAGCGCGACGTCCAGCAGCACCGGCGGGTACGCCGACACGATCGGGGCCGGGCGGTGGTCGTCCAGCGGCAGCGCGTCGAGGTCGAGCTCGAACGCCACGGCCGCTTGGGCAGACCCAGCGCCTCGATCACCTTCGGGTGCAGCTCACCGGCGTGGCCGACGGGCCAGTCGCCCACGCGCAGCTCGGCGCAACGGCCGGGGTGCCACGGCAGCAGGTCCGAAGCCACGACGCGCAGGGTGACCCCGTAGGCCTGACCGACGCGGCGGGCGGATCAGTGTTACTCGGTAGGTCCGGACTGAGTGTTGAGTCTGTCGGCAGGTACCTGCTCGATGCGGGTCCAGCCTTTCCATCCCCGTTCCTCGAGGATG
>NZ_VSRL01000147.1 GCF_012184385.1 Lentzea indica | reverse complement strand
GCGGTGAGAAGGGTGTTCAGGTCGGTCGTCACAAACTGATCTTGAACACCCTTCGTCCGTCTGCAGCCACCGCCCGGACTTAGGACTTACTCGTCTAGGTCCACCCTGCGATCGTGCACCACCGCGAGGGCGGGTGGGGTGGTTGGCGCGACCGTTCCACTCGCCGTCTTGCGGAAGATGCGCCGCTTCAGGTCGATCGGGTCGAAGATGCGGCTGTGGCTGAGCAGCATCTCGGCCTTGCCCAGGAACAGCACGCCGTTCGGGGCCAGCGCGAAGTGGAACCGGCCGAGGATCCTCGCCTGCGTCTCCTGGTTGAAGTACATCAGCGTGTTGCGGCAGGTCAGCAGGTCGATCCGGGAGATCGGCGCGTCCTGCACCAGGTCGTTGCGGCCGAAGATCACCGAGCGGCGCAGGTCCTTGCGGAAGACGTACCTGTCGTTGTGCTGCTCGAAGTACCGGGAGACGAGATCGGGCGGCAGCGCCTGGAGGTCGCGGTCGGTGTAGGTCGCCTGCCGGGCGTGCGTGAGCGCCTCTTCGTCGACGTCGGTGGCGTAGATCTTCACCTGCTGACGGAACCGCTCGATGCCCATCGCCTCGGTGAGCGCGATCGCGAGGCTGTAGGCCTCCTCGCCGGACGCGCAGCCCGCGCTCCACACCCTGACCGGGTCGTCCGGCCCGCGCTCGGCGAGCAGCGCGGGGATGACCTCCTCCTGCAGGTACGCCCACGCCTCCGGGTCGCGGAAGAAGGCGGTGACGTTGATCAGGATGGTGTTGAACAGCGCGCTGAACTCGTCGGCGTTGACCTGGAGCTGGTCGATGTAGTCGCCGTAGTCGTCGATGCCGATCTGGTTCATCCGGTGACGCACGCGCCGCATGAGGCTCGTGCGCTTGTAACCGGTGAAGTCGAAACCGCGCGACTCCTTGAGGTAGCCGAGCACGTCCTCGAAACCGTGTTCAGCTGTCGTCTGGCCGTCGCTCACCGGGGAAAAGTTACTCGCCTCCCCTGACGCTCAGCACGGCCCACACGATCTTGCCGCCATCGGTGGACGGGGTGCTGCCCCAGGCTGCGCAGATCTTGTCGATGAGCTCCATGCCCCGATGACCCGGTACCAGCGGCAGGGCGGGCACCAGCGTCGCCGGTTCCGGCGCGTCGTCTCGGACGGCGAGGGACAGCCCGTCGCGGCGCAGCTCGATCCGCAGCGACGACTTCGAGTGCGCGTGCCGGACGGCGTTCTCGACCAGCTCGCTGACCACCAGCACGGCGTCGTCGGCCAGGCCGGGCAGGTGCCACAGCGCGCAGGCCTCCCGCACCGCCGAACGGGCCAGCAGTGGCGCGGTCGGCGAGTTGGGCAACCCCACGCGGCGGAACCGCCGAGGCGGCGGACCCTGCGACACCTGGATCGCGGCGGCCAGATCGGTGCAGGTGGGCACGAACCTCGACACGCCGCTCTGATCCAGCTCGTGGCGGTGCGTCTCGCTCTCCGCGAGCAGCACCAACGGGATGTCCGGCCACGGCGAGATCTTCATCCACACCGTGGAGAACACCGCGTACATGGCGGTGCTCGCGACCTCGAAGTCCGGTCCGAGCCGCACCACCAGCCCGAGGGGTTCGTTCGCAGCGTGCTTGAGCAGGCCGTCCCGCAACGACGGGTACGAGGCGAGGTCCAGGCGTCCCGCCGGTGTCGCCACCACGAGGCCTGCGAAGTCGGTTGTCTCGATCAGCATCTCGGTCATGCGCCTGTCTCCTCGCGCATACCGCGGCGGAGGAGGTACTTGCGGAGCACGTCCGCCGCCACCAGTGCCTCTTCCTCCTGGTTGGCGTACCGATCGGCCATGAGCACGCGGCCGACGTCGTGCGACCGGGCCGCCATGTGCCGGGAGAGTGCGGCTTTTTCGTCCAGCGTGCGCAGCGCGGTCCACATGGCGCTCTCCAGGCCACCGCCGTAGGCGTCGAGCAACGCGTCCGGGGTCCACGCGTGGCCGACCAGGCAGCGGTACCGCGTGCTGCCGGCCGGCATCTCCACGAGCGAGCCGTGGCATTCGGGGCACGTGAGGTTGGTCGCGGTGCCCAACGGGGGAGTGTCGCCGGAAACCGGCGCCGGCGTCGTCGAGGAACACGTCCACCTCCACGCGCAGAGCGTCGGACGCCGGCGGCATCTCCGCGACATCCACCTGCTCGCCCGCGAGGCCCGCGAGCAGCGCGCCCAGCTCGGCGACCGGGGCGACGTGGTCGACGTCGACCTGCCGCAGCACGCTTTCCGGCATCCCTGGATACACCGCATCGTCAGGGGACTGCACCACCGCGAGACCGCCGCGGTTCTTGATCGCGGCCATGCCCGCGGTGCCGTCGTCGAGCGCTCCGGACAGGATCAGCCCGATCACGGCGGGTCCGCGCGCGATCGCGGCGGAGCGGAAGAGCACGTTGACAGCGGGCCGGTAGCCGTTCTCCGTCGGCCCTCTCGACAGCCGCAGCACGCCGTCGTGCACCACCACGTGGTGGTCCGGCGGGGCGACGTGGATCCGGCCCGGCCGCAGCGGCGCGCCGTCCTCGGCGGCGAACGCGGGCAGCGGCCCGCTCCTGTTGAGGATCGAGGGAAGAGCGGAGGAGCCGCCCGACGGCATGTGCAGGACCACGACCACGCACAAGGGAAGTTTCGCGGGGAAGGTGGAGACCAGGGCTCGCAGAGCTTCGACGCCTCCGGCGGAAGCGCCGACCACGACCAGGTCTCTTCGCACCTGTCTCCTCACCGACGCGTTGTCGGCAGGTATACCCGTTCGGGCCAGGGTCTCACACGTCTCAGACCCGCGCGGCCTCCGCGAGGTCGGCCCTGGCGCGGGCGGGCGTCGTCCTGCGCATGCCCGCGTCCACGCAGCGGCGTACCACCTGTGGTTGCTCGCGCATCAGCCGGAGACCGCGGCGCAGCAGCACCGGAACCGGTTTGCGCGCCTCGGCCACGTCCCTGGCAAACCGGCGAGCGAACGTCACCGGAGCGCTCGGCGCGAGCACGATGGCGTCCCTGAGCACGCCGGCCTCCCTGGCGCCCGCCACCAGCAGGTCGGCGAACAGGCCTTCCGCGATGAACGCGGGGGCGTCGCCCAGCTCGATCGTCTGAGTGCCGACCGCGCGGTCCTCGCTGATCGAGTACACCGGTGCCTCGGTCTTGCCGGTGGTCGAGAGCTCGATGACCGCCTGCAGTGCCTTGTCGGCGTTCCAGGAGTCTTCCGCGTCCCAGTCGGCGCGGCCGTGCTCGTCGCGGGGGAGCAGCGGGTCGTCGCCGTCGCGGTAGAAGTCGTCCAGGCGCAGCACCGGCCAGCCGAGGTGGGCGGCGAGTGTCGACTTTCCTGAGCCGGAAGGTCCGGCGAGCAGCACGGCGCGGGGGATGGGCACGGAACGCAATCTTCGCACATGACGCACGCCGGCCATCGCGAACATGGACCCGTGAAGCAGGCGCTAGGCTCGAACGCATGAGCGAAGGTCTGTTCGACGAGGGCCTCTTCGGCGCGACCGACGAGGAGAAGGCCGAGCGCATCGCGGCCAACGCCCCGCTGGCCGTGCGGATGCGTCCGGCCACGCTGGACGAGGTCGTCGGCCAGGACCACCTGCTCGGACCGGGCGCGCCGCTGCGCCGCCTGGTCGAGGGCGCCACCCCGGCGTCCGTGATGCTCTACGGCCCTCCCGGCACCGGTAAGACGACTCTCGCGACCCTGGTCTCCAAGGCGACGGGGCGCCGGTTCGTGGCGTTGTCCGCGCTGTCCGCGGGCGTCAAGGAGGTGCGGGCAGTCATCGACGAGGCCCGGCGGCGTCTGGTGCGGTCGGGTGAGTCGACCGTGTTGTTCATCGACGAGGTGCACCGGTTCTCCAAGACGCAGCAGGACGCTTTGCTGGGTGCCGTCGAGGACCGGATCGTGCTGCTCGTCGCGGCCACCACGGAGAACCCGTTCTTCTCGGTCGTGTCGCCGCTGCTCTCCCGTTCGCTGGTGCTGCAGCTGAAGTCCCTGACCGACGACGGTGTGCGCACGGTGATCCGCCGTGCTCTGTCCGACGAGCGGGGCCTGGGCGGTTCCGTGGTTCTGGAGCCTGAGGCCGAGGACCACCTGATCCGGCTGGCCGGTGGTGACGCGCGGCGTTCGCTGACCGCGCTGGAGGCGGCGGCGGACTCGGCGTCGGCGTCCAACAGCGGCGTGATCACGCTGGAGCTGCTGGAGTCCACCGTGGACAAGGCGGCCGTCCGGTACGACCGCGACGGGGACCAGCACTACGACGTGACGTCGGCGTTCATCAAGTCGATCCGCGGCTCGGACGTGGACGCGGCACTGCACTACCTGGCGCGGATGATCGAGGCGGGGGAGGACCCCCGGTTCATCGCGCGGCGGCTGGTGATCCACGCCAGCGAGGACGTGGGGATGGCCGATCCGACCGCCTTGCAGACGTGTGTGGCCGCTGCCCAGGCCGTGCAGCTCATCGGGTTGCCGGAATGCACGCTGAACCTCGCGCAGGCCACGATTCACCTGGCCACCGCGCCGAAGTCGAACGCAGTGACCACCGCGATCAACGCGGCCATCGGGGACGTGCGCAAGGGCGCTGTCGGTGCTGTGCCCGCACATCTGCGGGACGGGCACTACGCGGGTGCGGCGAAGCTCGGCAACGCGCAGGGATATCGGTACCCGCACGACGTGCCGGAGGGTGTGCTCACGCAGCAGTACGCGCCGGACGACCTGGTGGGGCGCGACTACTACGAGCCGACCGGGCGTGGCGCCGAACGTGCCGTCGCCGAGAGGCTGCCCCGGTTGCGCCGGGTGATCAGGGGCGATTGATTGGGCGCGAGCGCCACACGATGCCCTGCTCGATCCGTTCGACCTTGAAGCCTTCGCGCTCGTAGAACGCACCCGCGCGTTCGTTCTGGACGAAGTGCTCGATGTAGACCTTGTCCGCGTCCATGTGCTCGGTCAGCGCGTTGATCAGGCGCGGGCCGATCCCGTGGCCGCGCAGGCCGGGATGGACGTAGAGCTTGTAGACCACGTGGTCGGAGTCGCGGTCCGGTACGCGGCGTCCGCGTTGCCCGACGCCCACGAGCCGTCCCTCGGCCTCCGCGACGACCACCAGCCCTCTGGTCACGGCCCTGGTGATCTGCGTGTCGTTCCAGAACCGGCGTACCTGCTCGTCGGCGGCTTCCTGGCCTATCAGCGGTGCGTAGTGCGGGGCCACGTGCTGCTCGCCGAACCGGCAGATCGCCGCGATGTCGCCGGGCACAGCGTTGCGCACGACCGGTATTTCGTTTGAGGTCATGTCGCATGATCGCCACATGGAACTCGTGCCGCACAACCCCACTGACGGCATCTACCCCGCGACCGACGACTACGTGCACGCCATGGAGGTCCGTGACGCCGGCCGCCTGTTGTTCATCGCGGGCACCATGGGCCTCGACCCGGCGGGAAAGCCCGGCGCCGGCCTGGCCGAGCAGCTCGACCTCATCTGGTCCAACATCCGCACGATCCTCGCCTCCGCGGGCATGACCGTCGCCAACATCGTGCGCCTGACCAGCTATCTGCGCGACGAGTCGTACGCCGAGGCCAACGCTGCCGCACGCGTGTCAGCACTAGGCGGCAGGCCTGTGCCGACCACAGCGGTCATCGCCACGACTCTGGTCAGCGACTGGCTGGTCGAGATCGAGGTGACAGCCGCCGGGTGACACCATGCACCAGGCGCTGAAAGCGTTTATTCGCAACCGATATCGAGACGAACGAGTAAGTTTTGCGAGGTGACGATCAGAGAAGACTTCCTGACCACCGCCCGCATCGCGCTCGACCTCATGCGCCACGACCAGGTCGCGAAGAACTGGGACCAGCCCAGCGCCCTGCCCGAGTTCGGCGTCAGGGGTCTCGTCGGACACATCGGCTACCAGGCGCTGCCGCTGCCGTCGATGATCTCTTCGCCCGTCGGTGACGAGCCGGTCGTCTCGTTGATGGAGCACTACGCGCGGGCGAACTGGACCGAGCTGGACGTCGACTCCGAGTTCCACAGCCGCATCCGCGCGGGCGGCGAGAAGCTCGTCACGGAGGGGCACGAAGCGTTCTGCGCCCAGGTCGAGCAGACGCTGGAAGACCTCGGGAAGACGTTGCCGGCCGCGGAGAACCGGCCCGTACGGATGCCGCACTGGGGCCCGTGGGCGGTGCCGCTGGACGAGTACCTGATCAGCAGGCTGATGGAGTTCGTCGTGCACTCCGACGACCTCGCGGTGAGCGTTGGCGTGGACACGCCGGAGTTCCCGCGCCACGTCAACGAGACGGTCATCGACCTGCTGACCCGCATGTCGCTCAACCGGCACAAGGCAATCGACGTGGTGCGCGCGTTCAGCCGCAAGGAACGCGCACCGCAGGACATCACCGCGTTCTAACGAGGACGCGCCATCAGCAGGGCGACCTTGTTCGGCAGCATGATCTCGTCCGCGGCCATGAACCCGCCGGCCTGGAACGACTTGATGGCGCGCGTGTTGCGCACGTCCGGTTCCATCACGATCCGCGTGCAATGCGGGTCGGCCTCGAACAGCGCGTCGGTGAGCCGGGGGAGCAGGGAGCGCACCAGCCCGCGGTCGGTCATCGCCAGCTCACCGACCGCCAGGTTCAGGCCGAGGTCGTGCGGCCGCGCCTGGTAGCAGCCAGCGACGGCGCTGCGTGCCGCGCGGTAGACCTCGGCGTAGATCACCGGGCGCCCGTGCCAGCTGATCAGCAACGGCCGGGCGTCGTCGCCGTTCAGCTGCGCCCGCAGCTGCTCTTCCCAGCGCGGCAACGTCCACGCCTGCCGCCAGAACGCCGCCACGTGCGGTGCCTGGTTCCAGCGGTGGATGAGGTGCAGGTCGTAGCCGTCGGGGCGGGCGACGCGGGCCTCCCACGGGTCCGTGAGCTCCGGGACCGGCGGGGCGCCTGCCGTGGCGTGCTTGCGGTAGGAGTCCAGGTGCGACACCGGCTTCACGAGGCCTCCTGCACGAGTCAACTTAGGGTTGCCTTACTTCAATGGCGCAGGGCTTCCGGTGTCAAGCCCTGTGTGACGGGTATTTCACAGGCAGTGACCACGCTAGTCAATGAGTGCTTCGTATCATTTGGGCCGACGGGGCTGACCCCGTACGTTCACGCCATGTCAGAGAGTCAGCGTGAGCCGGTGCCGCGCGTCGACACGGGCGAGCTCGCCGTCGCGCACGCGTTCCTCAAGTTCCAGCGCCACTGCGTCCTGAAGAAGGCGCAGGGGCTGACCGACAACCAGCTCCGCGGGTCGACGGTCCCCAGCGGCACGTCGATCCTGGGGTTGATCCAGCACCTCGCGGAAGCCGAGCGCGAATGGTTCGGCCACTACTTCGCCGGCGCCGAGTGGGCCGAGGAGGCCGAGCTGGGCATGACCGTGCCCGCCGGCCGGTTCGCGGCCGAGGTGATCGGGGAGTACCGCGCGGCGATCCTGGACAGCGACAAGGTCATCGAAGCAGCGGGCGATCCCGACGCGCTCATGGCGATTCCGATCGACGGAACCCGCAAGTCGCTGCGCTGGATCCTCGCCCACATGACCACCGAGACCGCCAGGCACGCGGGCCACGCGGACATCATCAGGGAGCAGATCGACGGCACGACAGGCCGTTGAAGATCAACTGAAGGTGCCGCCCATTTGAGTGTCGGACCCACCCGGTAATCTCACTCGCAACCAAGCCAGAACACCGGTTCACCAGGAGGATCTGTGTCGCCAGGGTGGCTCGCCGCCGGTGCCTTCGTGCTGCTCGTGCTGCTGCTGGCGATTCCGGCGTTCAAGGCCGCGCGCTTCTTCGACGAGGCCACGATCGCGATGCGCAAGGCGCACGAGAACACGGACCCGTTGTTCACCGAGGCCAACACGACGCTGACGCACGTGAACACGCAGCTCGAGCGCGTCGACGGCATCACGGCGAACGCGCGCGCCGTCACGGGCAACGTCTCCGCGCTCACGAGCCTCTTCACCGCGACGCTCGGCGGGCCTCTGGTCAAGGCCGCCGCGCTGTCCTACGGCGTGAGCAAGGCCGTCAAGGCCCGCCGCAAGGCCGCCGAGCAGCCGAACAAGCACGCCAAGCGTCGCTCGAAGCGGGGTGCGAGGTGAGCCGCCTGTTCTGGTTCGGCCTGGGTGCCGCGGCCGGGCTCTTCGTCGCCAAGAAGGCCGCCGAGGTGACTAAGCAGGCGACTCCTGCCGGTATCGGCGCTAACGTGGGTGAAGGCCTGCGTGAGCTCGCCGGCGCCATCGGTTCCTTCGGGGCCGAGGTGCGCGCGGGCATGGCCGAACGGGAACAGGAGTTGCAGGAGACCGTGGAACGTCAAACGGGCTTCACGCCGGGGCGTCGAGCGCCCAGGGCGAACGGCAAGCACTAGTCGTTCGCCTCGTTCGCGCGCCCCGACAACTCTTTTCACAGCAAGGACATTCCCGTGCAGACCCACGAGATCATCAAGCGCTTCCGCGAGCATTTCGAGAACGCCGGGCACAAGTACATCCCCAGCGCCTCGCTGCTGCTCGACGACCCGAACCTGCTGTTCGTCAACGCCGGCATGGTGCCGTTCAAGCCGTACTTCCTCGGTGAGGCCCCGCCGCCCGCCCCGCGCATGACGAGCATCCAGAAGTGCGTGCGCACGCCGGACATCGACGAGGTCGGCAAGACCACGCGCCACCTGACGTTCTTCCAGATGGCCGGCAACTTCTCGCTCGGCGACTACTTCAAGGAAGACGCCATCCGGCTGGCCTGGGAGCTGATCACCAAGTCCCAGGACGAGGGTGGCTACGGCTTCGACCCCGAGCGCATCTGGGTCACCGTCTACCTGGACGACGACGTGGCCATCGAGCTGTGGCAGAAGGTCGCCGGCATGCCGCTGGAGCGCATCCAGCGCCGCGGCGTCGAGGACAACTTCTGGTCGATGGGCGTCCCCGGCCCGTGCGGCCCGTGCTCGGAGATCTACTACGACCGCGGCCCCGAGTACGGCAAGGAGGGCGGCCCGGTAGTCGACGAGGACAGGTACCTGGAGATCTGGAACCTCGTCTTCATGCAGAACGTCCGCGGCGAGGGTGGTGCCAAGAAGGACTACCCGATCCTCGGTGAGCTGCCGTCGAAGAACATCGACACCGGCATGGGCGTCGAGCGCGTCGCCTACCTGCTGCAGGGCGTCGACAACGTCTACGAGACCGACCTGGTCCGCGCCGTCATCAACAAGGCCGAGGAGCTGTCCGGCCGCAAGTACGGCGACAGCGAGGTGGACGACGTCCGGTTCCGAGTCATCGCCGACCACGCCCGCAGCGGTGTGCTGCTGGTCGGCGATGGTGTCACTCCGGGCAACGAGGCTCGTGGTTACGTGCTGCGCCGCCTGCTGCGCCGCATCATCCGCTCGTCGCGCCTGCTGGGCGTGAACGAGCCGGTGCTGCAGCAGTACGCCGAGGTCGTGCGCGACTCGATGGGCCAGGCCTACCCCGAGCTGGTCAGCGGTTTCGCCCGCATCCAGCAGGTGCTCAAGGCCGAGGAGGACACGTTCCTGCGCACCCTCGACGCCGGTTCGCGGATCTTCGAGAACGCCGCCGCCGAGGTGAAGTCCGACGGCCGCGCCACGCTGCCCGGTGACAAGGCCTTCCAGCTGCACGACACGTACGGCTTCCCGATCGACCTCACGCTGGAGATGGCCTCCGAGGCCGGCCTGAGCGTCGACGAGGACGGCTTCCGCAAGCTGATGGCCGAGCAGCGCGCCCGCGCCAAGGCCGACGCCGCCGGCAAGAAGACCGGCCACGGCGACCAGTCGGTGTACCGGGAGCTGCTGAACCAGGGCCCGACCGAGTTCACCGGCTACTCCGAGCTGGCCTCCGAGGCCACGCTGCGCGGCATCGTGCTGAACGGTCAGCGGATCAAGTCGGCCAAGGAAGGCGACATCGTCGAGGTCGTCCTCGACCGCACGCCGCTCTACGCCGAGTCCGGTGGCCAGGAGTCCGACGCCGGCACGATCGTGACGGGCAGCGCCGAGCTCGAGGTGCTCGACGTGCAGAAGGTCGCCCGCAAGCTGTGGGTGCACCAGGTGCGCGTCGTGGGCGGCGAGATCAGCGAGGGCGAGCACGTCGAGGCCCGCGTCGACCCGGAGTGGCGCGTCGGTGCCCGTCAGGGCCACTCGGGCACGCACGTCGTGCACGCCGCCCTGCGTCAGGTGCTCGGCCCGTCGGCCCTGCAGAGCGGTTCGTACAACAAGCCCGGCTACCTGCGTCTCGACTTCGCCTGGACCGGTGGCCTGTCCGCCGAGGCCAAGAGCGAGATCGAAGAGGTCTCGAACCTCGCCGTGCGCAAGGATCTGCCGGTCAGCATCGTCTACACCGACATGGCCGGTGCCCAGGACATCGGTGCCGTCGCCCTGTTCGGCGAGACCTACGACGAGACCGTCCGCGTCATCGAGATCGGTGGCCCGTGGTCGCGTGAGCTGTGCGGTGGCACGCACGTCGAGCACTCGTCGCAGATCGGCCCGATCACCCTGCTGGGTGAGTCCTCGGTCGGCTCCGGCGTGCGCCGCCTTGAGGCCTACGTCGGCATCGAGGCCATGCGGTTCCTGGCCAAGGAACGCGCCATCGTGCAGAACCTCTCCGACATGCTCAAGGTCGGCTCAGAGGGCCTGCCCGAGCGGATCGAGTCGCTGGTCGAGCGCCTGAAGTCCGCCGAGAAGGAGCTGGAGAAGGTCCGCGCCGCCCAGCTGCTCGGCAACGCCGGGTCCCTGGCCGACAAGGCTCTGGACGTGCGCGGACTGTCGCTGGTGGCCCTCGGCCTGGAGGGCGTGTCCGGCAACGACCTGCGCACCCTCGGCGGCGAGGTCCGCAACCGCCTGGGCACCAAGCCCGGTGTGGTGGCCCTGTTCTCGGTCGACGGCGACAAGGTCAGCTTCGTGGTCGCCACCACGGCCGCCGCCCGTGACCTCGGCCTGGCCGCCGGCAAGCTCGTCCCGGTGTTCGGCCCGGCCATCGCCGCCCGCGGTGGCGGCAAGCCGGACCTTGCCCAGGGTGGCGGCACGAACCCTGCCGGTGTCCCCGAGGCCATCACGGCCCTGACGACCGAACTGGACAAGGTGCTTGAACAGCGCTGATTCAGCTGGTGTCGGCGATCCGGGCCTCGGACGGAGGCTCGGCGTCGACGTCGGATCGGTTCGTGTGGGAATTTCTCTCAGCGATCCATCGGCGTTTCTGGCGACTCCGCTGGTTACCCTGCAGCGTGACGAGAAGGGCGGCTCGGACCTCACCGAGCTCGTACGTCTCGTGGCCGAGCATGACGTGGTCGAAGTCGTGGTCGGTCTGCCCAAAACACTGGCCGGTCGGCACGGCCCCGCAGCGGAAGCGGCCACCGCGTACGCTGCGGCCCTGGCCGACCGCATCGCCCCCGTGCCGGTGCGGCTCAGCGACGAACGACTGACGACGGTCGTGGTGAGCCGGGTGCTGGCACAGCGCGGTGTGAAGGGCAAGAAGCAGCGTGCTGTGGTCGACCAGGCTGCCGCTGTCGAGATCCTGCAGTCTTGGCTGGACGCACGGGCACGCTCTGTGGCCGCCCGAAAGGACGAGGTGTGAGCGACGATCTCGGGTTGTTCACCGACCCTGAAGTGGAAGAACGACGTCCGCTCAGGCGCGAGCGCGACAACAGCGCCCGCAAGAAGGCGAAGAAGCGCAAGAAGACGATCCTGTGGCTCGTCGTCGCGATGGTCCTCGCCGTGGGCATGGGCGGTGCCTACTACGGCTACCGCGAGCTGCGCGGCATCGGCTCCTACGACGACTACACGGGTAGCGGCGAGGCCGACACCATCGTCGAGGTCCAGGACGGCGACCCGGCCAGCAAGATCGCGTCGACCCTGTACGACAACGGCGTCGTCGCCTCCGGCCGCGCCTTCATCGAGGCCAGCAAGAACGACGCCCGCGTGACGTCGATCCAGCCCGGCTTCTACCTGATGAAGACGAAGATGTCGGGCCAGCAGGCCGTGGCCCGCATGGTCGACCCGAAGACCCGCGTGCCGGCCGTCCAGATCGTCGGCGGTATCAAGCTCACCGACATCAAGGTCGGCGACAAACTCGTCAAGGGCATCTACTCCCAGCTCGCCGACGCGAGCTGCACGGAGAAGGACGGCCAGAAGACGTGCCTCACCGGCGACGAGATCAAGGCCGCAGCCGAGCAGACGGACCCGGTCGCGCTGGGCGTCCCCGACTGGGCGCTGGCCGACGTGAAGAAGGCCGAACCGCAGTACCGCCTCGAAGGCCTGATCATGCGCGGCGTGTACCAGGTCAAGCCGGGCGTGAGCGCGGTGGAGCTGATCCGCGGCGTCGTCGTGTCCTCCACGCAGAAGCTGCAGGGCGCCGGCATCCCCGGCGGCACCATGAACACCGGCTTCCGTCCCTACGAGGTCCTGGTCATCGCCTCGCTGATCGAGAAGGAAGCCATCGAGAAGGACTTCGGCAAGGTCTCCCAGGTGATCTACAACCGCCTGAAGGAGCCCATGGCCCTGCAGTTCGACTCGACCATCAACTACAAGAACAACCAGCCCCACATCCGCACGTCGGACGCGGACCGCAACAGGCAGGGCCCGTACAACACCTACCTGACCCAGGGCCTGACGCCGACCCCGATCGGCTCGCCGTCGCAGCAGGCCATCGCCGCCGCGCTGAAGCCGGAGGGCGGCGACATCATGTACTTCGTGAAGTGCCAGAAGGACGGCACGTCCTGCTTCTCGAAGACGTACGAGGAGCACCAGGCGATCGACCAGAAGGCCCAGCGGGAGGGCGTCTACTAGTGCGCAAGGCGGCGGTGATCGGTTCGCCGATCAAGCACTCCCTGTCTCCCGTGCTGCACAACGCCGCTTACGCCGCGCTGGGTCTGGACTGGGAGTACACGCGACTCGAGTGCACCGAGGACCAGGTGGCGTCACTGGTGGCGTCACTGGGTCCGGAGTGGGTGGGCCTGTCGTGCACGATGCCGACGAAGCGCGCGGCGCTGGCCGTCGCGTCGTCGGTGACCTCACGCGCTTCGGCCGTGGGGGCGGCGAACACGTTGGTGCGCAACGGATCTGAGTGGCACGCCGACTGCACCGACGTGGACGGTGTCGTGGGAGCGTTGCGGGAGAAGGGTTTCTCCGGCGGTTCGCGCGGGGTCGTGATCGGTGCGGGCGGTACGGCCACCGCAGTCCTCGCCGGGTTCGCCGCCATGGGTGTTACCTCGGTCTCCCTTGTGGTGCGCGATCCTTCGCGTACTTCCGAGGCGGTGTCCACGGCTTCGCGGGTCGGCGTTGCGGTCGAGGTCCTGGCACTGTCCTCCGTGGACCTCGGCTCGCTGGCCGCCGCGTCGGACGTGCTCGTGTCCACGGTGCCGGCCGAGGCCACGGTCCCGTTGGCATCGGCCCTGGCTCGGGCGCCCTATGTGCTGGACGTGATCTACCACCCGTGGCCCACCCCGGTCGCCACGGCCGTGGCGCAGGCGGGGACCCGGTTGGCGACCGGGCTGGACATGTTGCTGCATCAGGCTTTCGGACAGGTGGAGCAGTTCACCGGGAAGCCGGCGCCGCAGGACGTGATGCGTGAGGCCCTGGCCGCCGAACTGGCGTCGCGTTCCTAGGGATTCGTAACTTTCGGCCAGATCCGAGGCCGCGGAATACCTGCGTGCGCGGGTCGTGTGGTTGCCTGCACATGACTCGTTTGACTCCGGATGATTGCCACCCGCTCCGGGGTCATCGCATGCCGGCGTCCTTTCCTCGAGGGGTACCGGTGGGCGGGACGCACGGGTGTGTCCGCCGGGGGCTCCGCTTGGGCGCGGACGCTGGCCGGCTCACGCCACGGCCGCTGGTGCGTCCCGCCTTTCCCTCGTGGCCGAGGGGCTTCCTAGGATGACCGGGTGGAGATTCCTGGGCTCGGGCCTGTGGTCGAAGACGAGTACGGCAGCCTTGTCAGCGCGCCGGTCCCCGTGCCGGTGTTCGGCAACGCATCCCTCCCGTTCACCGTGGACGGTTACGCGGACGATCCGGCGAAGGAAGACTTCCATGCGGCCATCCGCACTTTCCTCGCGCTGGACAGCGCGGTGCTGGAACAGGCGGGACCGGCGGTCTTCGAGTACTACCGGGACATCGCCGAGGATGGTGGAGAGGACCAGGAGGACTTCCCTCGCATCGCGGCCGCCGGTGAGGTCTGGGACCACGTCTTGTTCGACCGGCACGAGGTGAGCGTGCAGCGGGACGGTGAGGGCGAGCCGGTCTACGTCTCCGTTGAGTGCGAGTGCGCGTGGGAACCGGAGCACGGGTTGCAGCTCGTGTTCCGCGATGGTGCGCGGGTGACGAAGGTCGGCCCGTACGACGGCCATCTCACCAATGCGTCGGCATACGCGCGCGACGTCATCTACGCCCGCTAAGGGCACTCGATGCCAGAAGCCGGCACCCCTTCCACCTTCGCCCGGCTCACGATCGCCGTGCAGTACAGCTGATACTGCGCCCACTTGGACAGCGGCCCCATGTCCTCGGGCAGCACGATCAGGTTGGACACGGCGAAGACCCGCGAGGACGTGGCGGGCACCTCGGTGACCAGCCCGAGCTTCTTCTCCTCCTCCGTCAGCCCGGCGACCAGCAGGTTGATGGACGTAGCGGTGTCAACGGTCCCGGAGTACGACCGGGTTCGCCGCACCAGTTCATTGCGCGAAGCCGTGAGCAGATAGACGGTCAGCTCGTGCGACGACACCATCGGAGCCTCGGCGCCGGTCAGCACGGGCGTTGGACGCACGCCGCAGGAAGCGAGGGTCACCAGGGCAAGCGCAAGGTGAAGACCGCGCCGCCCGAGGGCGCGTTGGCCGCTTCGATGGTGCCGCCGTGCAGGCGTGCGTTCTCCCATGCGATCGCCAATCCCAGCCCGCTGCCCTCGGAACGGGAGCGGGCCGTGTCTGCCTTGTAGAAGCGGTCGAAGATGTGGGGGAGGGCATCCGTTGGGATCCCAGGTCCGCTGTCGGACACCTCGATGACGCCGGGCCGCACCGTCACCCCGACCCCGGCGCCGCCGTGCTTGAGAGCGTTGCCGACGAGGTTGGCCACGATCACGTCCAGGCGACGCCGATCCACCCGTCCTACAACGCCTTCCGGCAACGACGCCTCCACCGACGAGGTCCAGCCGCGAGCGGCGAGGGTGTCGCGGACGGCGGTGCTGATGTCCCACTCGTCGAGTTCCAGGAGGTTGCGGCCCTCGTCGAAGCGGGAGATCTCCATCAGGTCGTTGACCAGGCGGGTGAGCTTGCGCGTCTCGGCCGAGACCAGGCGGGCGGCCACCGCTGTGTCCTCCGGCAGCGAGTCGGCGTCCTCGTCCAGCACGGCTGTCACGGCGTTCATCGCGGTGAGAGGCGTGCGCAGTTCGTGGGACACGTCGGCCACGAAGCGCCGGGAGGCTGCCTGCGAGGCCTCCAGTTGCTCGGCGGCGCGGTTGAACGTGCGGGCCAGGTCGGAAAGCTCGTCGGAGCCGCGTTCGTCGACACGCGTGTCCAGCCGTCCGGAACCCAGAGCACGAGCCGCAGCCCCCAGGCGGCGCACAGGCCGCAGGACACCTCTGGCGGTGAAGAGCGCCAGGCCGAGGGCCAGCGGCAGGACCAGGCTCACGCCGACCCAGGCCGCGGTCGAGAAGCTGTCGATGGCGGTTTGCGTGGCGCCCAGGGACGTCATCGCCCACACCTCGACGCCGGTCGCGGTGCCGTCGGTGCGGAGCAACGGGATGCCGATGACCACGTACGGCTCGGCGAGGTCGGTGCGGCGCTGCCAGATGACCGTCCTGCTCGACTTCGCCGTCTCCCGCATCTCCGCCGGGACCACCGAGAGATCGGGTCCGTTGCGGGAACGAAGCCCTTGGAACACCACAGTCGCGGAGCCGCGCAGATAAGAACCGAAGTCGTCGAGGTCCTGTTGCGCCGGCGGGACGGTCAGGCGGGGTGCGTAGTTGCGGACGTCCTCGACCAGCGGGTTCATGAAGCCGTCCTGGGCGTCCTCCAGCAGCAGGTTGCGGGCGGTCGCGTAGGAGGCGCCGGCCGCCGCCACCGCGCCCAGCAGGGTCAGGAGCAGGAAAGCGGCCATCAGCCTGGGTTTCAGGCCGCGGAACAACGACCTCATCGCGGGCCGAAGCGGTAGCCGAAGCCGCGGACCGTGTGGACGTAGCCGGGTTCGGAGGGCACGTCCTCGATCTTGGCGCGCAGGCGCTGGACGCAGGCGTCGACCAGGCGGGAGTCGCCGAGGTAGTCGTGTTCCCAGACGGCTTCGAGGATCTGCTGGCGGGTCAGCACGCGGCCGGGGGTGCGGGAGAGCTCTAGCAGCAGCTTCAGCTCCGTGGGGGTCAACGCGACCTTCGCGTCGTTCTTCAGCACTTGCAGCCCGGCGCGGTCGATCACCAGCGAGCCGTGGCGTTCCACGGCGGAAGGTTCGGAGACGGTCCGCCGCAGGACGGCGCGGATGCGGGCCTCCAGGACACGGGGTTCGACGGGTTTCACCACGTAGTCGTCCGCGCCCGCCTCCAGGCCCGCGACCACGTCGAAGTCGTCGCCGCGCGCGGTGAGCATGATGATCGGCACCTCGGCCTGCATGCGCATGCGGCGGCACGTCTCGAAACCGTCGATGCCGGGCAGCATGATGTCCAGGACGACGATGTCGGGACGGGACTCGCGCAGCCTGTCGACGCCTTCCTCACCTGTTCCCGCTGCCCGGACGTCGTGCCCCTGGCGGCGCAGCGCCAATCCGAGCCCTTCACGCACCGCGGGGTCGTCCTCGACCAGCAAGACCATCGCCACGAGATCCATTATCGGTGGGGGACGACACCCTCGCCGGTTCTGTAGCGGAACCATGACATGGCGTGGACGTTCCCGTAGACCGGCGCGCGGAGTCTCGATCGCATGGCCGGAAGCTTGCTTGGATTCCTCTTCACGTACTTCGCGCTGGTGTGGACGTCGTTCGGGCAGAAGGCGGAGAACGCCGCGTTGCCCGAGCTCTCACTCCAACGCTCGTGGACGTCCAACGTGGACATGGCGATCCTCGTCGCCGCGGTTCTCGTCGTGCTGTTCGCGCGGAAGAAGTCGTTTCCGCCGTTGCTCGTCCTTGGCGGTTCGGTGCTGCTCGCGCAGGTCCTGAAGCTCTACGTGCTGGTGCGTCCACCGTTGGATGATGACGCAGTGCTGGTGCACAACAGCTTCCCGAGCGGACACACGACGGCCGCGGTGGCGGCGGTGATCGCGGTGACGATGGCGGTGCCCAAGCGGTTCGCGCTGTTCGTGGCGATTCCGGGGGCACTCGGCGCGGGGGCGGTCGCGGCGGACACGGTGTCGCTGGGCTGGCACCGGTTCAGCGACACGCTCGGCGCGGCGCTGCTGGTCTCGACGCTCGCGTTCCTGGTGCTGCGCAAGTGGACCGCGGGGCTGATCGTGCCGCCCGCGCTCGCCGTCGGTGGCGTGTGGCTGATGGTGACGTACCCGCAGGCCACGCCGTCGACCTTGGCCGGCGTCGTGACCGCGGGTGTCGTTCTGCACTTCGGATGGGCCGTGAGCGGCCTCCGGATGACCGGAAACCGCTCACAGCCCGAGCCCGACTCACTCGTCGTGATCGGTGGCGATCATCTCGGCGATGGCGTCCAGAGCAGCATCCGCTCCGTCCCCGTCGGCACTGAGCACCACCTCGTCACCGTGCATGGCGCCGAGGGTCATGAGTCCCAGAACACTCGCCGCTTCAACGGCTTCGCCGTCGTCCTTGCGGATGGTGACCGTCACCGGCTGGTCGGCGGCGGCCTTCGCCAGCAATGCGGCAGGCCGGGCGTGCAGTCCGACCTTGCTGGCCACGGTGACCCGTCGCTCGGCCATGATGGTTCCTCCCGGTAGAGCTGGTGTCGCTTACTTGTCGGTCTTCGGCTCGCGGACGTCGGTGCGCGTGGTGCCGGTCTCGTCCCGCCCGCTGCCTGCCACGCTCTCGTCGGCCTCCGGCGACTCGTCGTCCTCGCGACCCGGGGTCTTCAGGTTCCACTTGGTGATGACCCAGCGGAACAGGAAGTAGTAGATCGCACCGTAGACGACGCCCAGAACGATGAGCAGCCACGGCTTCGTGGCGATGTTCCAGTTCAGGATGAAGTCGATCACGCCGGCCGAGAACGAGAAGCCGTCGTGGGCGCCCAGCGCGTTCGAGATCGCCAGCGATGTACCGGTCAGGACCGCGTGGATCACGTACAGCGGCCACGCCACGAACATGAACGCGAACTCCAGCGGCTCCGTCACACCGGTGATGAACGCGGTGAGCGCGGCGGAGCCCATGATGCCGCCGATGATCTTGCGCTGGTTCGGCCGTGCGGTGTGCACGATCGCCAGCGCGGCGGCGGGCAGCGCGAACATGAAGATCGGGAAGAAGCCGGTCTGGAACGTGCCCGCGGACGGGTCGCCCGCGAGGAAGCGCGGGATGTCACCGGTCTTCTCGTTGAACTCGCCGAACTGGAACCACACGACGTTGTTGATGATGTGGTGCAGGCCGAGCGGGATCAGCAGGCGGTTCACGGTGCCGTAGATGAAGGCACCGATGATCGTGCTGCCGGTGACCCACTCGCCGACGGCGGTGAGGCCCGCGTTGAACCACGGGTACACGAGGCCGAGCAGGACGCCGAAGATCACCATGACGCCGGCGACGATGATCGGCACGAACCTGCGGCCGCCGAAGAAGGCCAGGTACGGGGGCAGCTTGATGCGGTGGTACCTCTGCCACAACAGTGCCGTGGTGATACCGACGACGATACCGCCGAGCACCCCGTAGTTGATCAGTACGGGCTTCGCGGCCGGGTCCGTCGGCTGGTCGAGCACGAACGGCGACATCGCCTTGAAGACGCTCGTCAGCACGACATAACCGACGACGCCGGCGAGCGCGGTGGAACCGTCACCGCGCCGGGCGAACCCGACCGCGATGCCGACCGCGAACAGCAGGGCGAGGTTGCTGAACAACGCATCGCCCGCCGCACCGATCACCGCCGCGACTTCGTTCCAGCCGAGACCGTCCTTGCCCAGCATGTCGGGTTGACCAAAGCGGAGCAGAAGACCTGCCGCGGGCAGCACGGCGATCGGCAGCATCAGGCTGCGACCGAAGCGTTGCAACGTGGCGAGGCCCTTGATCTCACGACCGCCTGCCTGTGCGGCGTTGGTGCTCATCGGGTACCTCCCTTGGCGGAGTTCGGTCCGGATCCCGGGACGGTCCGGTCCAGTTGCATGGTCACCTGGTAGAGATCGCCCCGGTACCAGGAAGTCACGTCTTCACAAGGCCGCCCCTGAGAGCTGGCGACCCTTCTGAACACGAGCAGCGGGCTGCCCTTGCGAACGTCGAGCGCCTTGGCGGTCTCCGCGTCGGCGGTCTCGGCCCACACGGTCTGCCGCGCGTGGTCGAGCTGCACCCCGTAACGGGTGGCGATGATCTCGTAGATCGACCCCGTGAGGTCGCACCTGTCGAGCTCGGGGAGCACGTGCGGGCTGTACCAGCCGGCTTCGAGCGCCAACGGTGCGCCGTCGGCCTTGCGCAGCCGCACGACGCGGTACGCGTACTCGCCGGCGTCCAGCCCCAGTGAGGCCTTCGAGCCGGGTGCCGCCTGGCCGCAGCTGATCACCTCGGTGCTGGGCTCGAGCCCGCGGGCCTGCATGGCCGAGGTGAACGAGTCCAGGTAGAGCTGCAGGTCGTAGCGCCGCTTCGCGGTGAACGTCCCTCGCCCCTTGGCCCGCGTGAGCAGGCCTTCGGCGACCAGTTGGCCGACTGCGGCCCGCACGGTGATGCGGGAGACTCCGTACCGCTCCGCGAGGTCTCGCTCCGACGGAATCGGCGAGCCGGGCGCGAGGTCCTGTTCGGCGAGGCGGCGCAGGATCTCGCGGAGCTGCGCGTGCTTGGGCTTGGGCCCGTCCACGATCTCGTGCATTCGCTCACCTCCTCGCAGTGGTACTTTCCGGTCTAGACCAGTTGGTGCGGGAGAATGCTCCGCACACTGAGCGGGTGTCAACCGCTGTTACGGGAACGAGAGGTACGAACGTGGCTGACGAGAGGCCGGAGAAGATCCTCGCCGCGCTTGGTGGCGCGGACAACATCATCGAGATCGAGGGGTGCATCACGCGCCTGCGCTGCGAGCTCAACGACGGTTCGCTGGTGAACGAGGCAGGCCTGAAGGCCGCCGGGGCGATGGGTGTCGTGCGGGCGGGCAGCGTCGTCCAGGTCATCGTCGGCCCCGAGGCGGACACCATCGCCCAGGACATCGAGGACCTCCTGTGAGCCTCCGCGTCGGCAGCCCCGCGGCCGGCCGGGTGGTCGCGCTCTCCGCCGTGCCGGACCCGGTCTTCTCGCAGGCGATGGTCGGCCCCGGCGTGGCCGTCGAACCGGTGCGGTCCAAGTCCGACGTCGTCGCGCCGATCGACGGCACGGTCGTGACGCTGCACCCGCACGCGTTCGTGGTGGCCACCGGTGACGGCGCCGCGGTGCTGGTCCACCTCGGCATCGACACCGTGAAGCGCAAGGGCGAGGGCTTCGAGCTGCATGTCGTGAAGGGCGAGGAGGTGCGGGCCGGTCAGCGGATCGTCACGTGGGACCCGGCCGAGGTCGAGGCGGCGGGGTTCTCCCCGATCTGCCCGGTGATCGCGCTGGACGCCTCCGCGGAGGTGCTCGCCGACCTCGCCGTGGACGTGGACGTGGCGGCGAACGACGTCCTGTTCGACTGGTCTCGCTGAACCTTCGTTCCCCCTCGGCGCCCTGACGGCTGGCTGACCGGCATCTGCAAGTACCGCCAACTGAACATCAACAGGCACTTTTCTACCGCCAACACGGCCTCCGGGCCGATTGGCCGCGACGGTCGCTTCGGTGAACGTCGAACAGGTTGGGTGTGGTTGACGGCGATTCGATCAAGAGTCGGTGGTACTTGCAGACGCCCGAACCAGCGAGGGCCGGGTTGGCGATCTGGCGTTTTCCCAGCCGGGGTTGAGGCACCGTGGTGCCGTGTGTGAATGGACCGTTCACGACGGGCCGCGATTTGTGTCCCAGACGTGCCGAGCAGGACCGTGGTGTCATGACCACGGTCCTGCTCGCGTCTGTGCTGAGTGCGTTGTGGACGGTCGCGGACGTCCTCGACGCGCCGCCCTCCTCGTACGTGCTGGCGGCGTTCGGCGTGGTGCTCGCGGCGATCGACCTGCGCCACCACCGGTTACCGGACGCGCTGACCCTGCCGCTGGGCGTGACGCTGCTGCTCCTGCAGTTCCACAGGCTGGGAGCCGCCGTGCTCGGTGCGGTGATCTTCGGTGGCGCTCATCTCGCCGTCCGGCACTGGCGTCCGCACCTGATGGGCGGCGGGGACGTGAAGCTGGCGGCGGGCCTCGGCGCGGTGCTCACGCTGCCGTTGCTCCTACCTGCGGCGATCCTGTCCAGTGCGGTCACGCTCGCGCTCGCGGCCCTCACCAGAACGCGCAGAGTGCCGCACGGGCCAGGGCTGCTGGCCGCCACCTGGTCTTTGACCACGCTGTGAAAGGATTGCGACCGTGCTGCGCTGGATCACCGCTGGAGAGTCACACGGCCCCGCCCTCGTCGCCGTCCTGGAGGGCATGCCCGCCGGTGTCGAGGTGACCACCGAGGACCTCGTCGCCCAGCTCGGGCGCCGCAGGCTCGGTTTCGGTCGCTCGCCCCGGATGGGGTTCGAGCAGGACGAGGTCGAGATCCTCGGCGGCGTGCGCCACGGCAAGACCCAGGGCGGGCCGGTCGCGGTCACCATCGGCAACTCCGAGTGGCCCAAGTGGCAGACCGTGATGTCGCCGGACCCCGTCGACCCGAGCCTGCTCAAGCCGACCGGCCGCAACGAGGCACTGACGCGCCCGCGGCCCGGTCACGCGGACCTGCCCGGCATGCAGAAGTTCGGCTTCGACGAGGCACGGCCCGTTCTCGAGCGCGCGTCCGCCCGTGAGACGGCGGCGAGGACCGCGCTCGGCACGGTGGCGCGGCAGTTCCTGCAGCAGCTGCTGGGCGTGCGGATCCTCAGTCACGTGGTGTCGATCGGCAAGGCCGAGACGCCGGAGGACAGCGCGCTGCCCACGCCGGACGACCTGGCCGCGATCGACGAGTCGCCGGTGCGCTGCTTCGACCCGCGCGGCACCGAGGCCATGGTCGCCGAGGTGGAGGCCGTCAAGGAGGCCGGTGACACCGTCGGCGGCG
>NZ_VSRL01000146.1 GCF_012184385.1 Lentzea indica | reverse complement strand
CCTTGCCGCCGTCGGTGGCGTCCGTGCCGGGTGAGACGGTCAGCAGGTTCGGGCCGAGCGCGGCGAGCTGCGCGCGCAGCGCCGCCTGGTTCGACGCGGGGATGCTCATCACCGCGATCAGCGCGGCGATGCCGATCGCGATGCCGAGGGCGGCGAGTACCGTGCGCACCGGCCTGGTCCGGACGCCGACCGTGCCCAGGCGCAGGACGTCGCGCAACGGCAACCTGGTCGCACGTGGCAGGGGAACCTCATCCACGGTGGCCTCCGGTGTCCAACCGCAGCTCGCCGTCCAGCATCTCGACCCTGCGCGGCAGGCTCGCCGCGATCTTCACGTCGTGGGTGATGATCGCGATGGTCGTGCCGTCCGCGTGCAGCTCACGCAGCAGCCGCAGCACCTCGGCGCCCGACTTCGTGTCGAGGTTGCCGGTCGGTTCGTCGGCCAGCACGATGCTCGGCCGGTTCACCAGCGCCCGCGCGATCGCGACCCGCTGCTTCTCGCCGCCCGACAGCTCGGTGGGCAGGTGGTCGGCCCGGTGCGTGAGCCCGACGCGGGCGAGCGCCTCGTCAGCCGCGGCCTTGCGATCGCGCGCGGGCACGCCCCGGTACACCAGGGCGGCCATCACGTTCTCCCGTGCGGTGAAGCCCTCGGTGAGGTGGAACTGCTGGAAGACGAAGCCGATCCACCACGCCCGCAGCGCGGACAGCCGCCGGTCGGTGAGCTTGCCGGTGTCGTGGCCGTTGACCAGCACCGTGCCCGTCGACGGCCGGTCCAGCGTGCCCATCAGGTTCAGCATCGTGGACTTTCCCGATCCGGAAGGGCCCACGATGCCGAGCATCTCGCCGGCCTCGACTCGCAGGTCGCACTGCCGCAAAGCCCGCACGCCGCCGGGGTAGGTCTTCGACACCTCGCTCAGTTCGAGAACCGCGGTCATGCCGTCGTCACCACCGTCATGCCCTCGGCGAGACCGTCACCGGTGATCTCGACCATCCCGCCGGCGAACATCCCCGTCAGCACCGGGAGGTAGCGGCTCTTCCCGCCGTCCACGACCTCGACCGCGTACCCGCCCTCGCGCAGGGCGAGCAGCGCCTGCACCGGCACGGCGAGCACGTCGTCGCGCTTCTCGCCGTCGAACTCGACGGTGACCCGTCCCGGTTCGGTCGACGCCGCGAGCGCCGCGTCGTCCAGGGTGACCGTGGCGACCAGCTTGGGCTTCTCCTCCACGGTCTTCGCGGTGACCTCGCGGACCGTGCCGGGAGTCGTCTTCCCGCCGGAAAGGTGCACGTTCACCTTCGCGTTCACACGGGCGAGCCTGCGCTGCGCCTCGGTGAGCTCCACCGACACCAGCCGGTCCAGGCCGGTGACGGTCAGCAGCGGACCCTCGGCGGGTGCACCCGGCTGCGCGGTCACCGCGTGCACCCGCACCGGGCCGCCCACCACGATGACGTCGCCCGGCTGCACGATCCCGGTCGGCTCGGCCTTCAGCGACTTCTGCCAGCGCTTCACCGCGCTCGCCGTCTTCTGACCGAACTTCCCGCTCGCCACCCCGAGCTCGGAGTAGCCGAGCGCGAGGAGGTTCTCCTGCAGCATCTTCACGTCGTCACCGTTCGGGACGCCGTCCTTCATCTCCCGGTACAGGGGCGTCCCGCCGAAGAACACCGGCACGCCGACCGCGTTCACCTCGTACAGCACCTTTCCTCTTTCGAGCTGCTCACCGGGCGTCGGCAGCCGCGTGATCGTGCCGGGCCTGCGCCCGGTGACCTGCGACGGCGTGCCGCTGCCCAGGTCGCCGTCGACCTTGATCCGGTCGATCAGCGTCGTGCGCGCCACCTGCGTGGTGGCGGGTGGTGGCGTCGGCGGTGCCGACGAGGCCGGCGTCGAAGCCAGCCTGGTGAACGTCACCACCCCGGCCGTCCCGGCGAACGCCAGGACGACGGCGATCCACACCGCCCGTTTCCGCCGCCGTCTCCTGGCGGCGGAGGGCCCGGCCTCCACGGTCATTTCGTCGAGCCGGTGGAACCAGGGGAGTCACCGCTCGTCTTGGCCGTGCACCGGCGGAGCTTCTCCTTCACGACCGGGTCGTCCACGTCGACGCCGTCCGGCACCCTCGCGGCACCGTCCCCGCCGTCCTCCGGCTTCGGGTCCGGGTACTGCACGCCCTCGTCGCGCATGCACTTGGCGAACTTGCGCGCCTGTTCCAGCTGCTCGGGGTTCATCGGCTTCGGGTTGCCGCCGTCGGGCAGGTGCTGACGGCACTTCTCGTGCGCGACACGCTGCCTCTCCTGGTCCACCTGCGGCTGGTTGCCCTGCTGTGCCGTGCCCTGCCCGCTGCCGTCGTTCGGGATTTCCTGTGACTGCAACTCGGCGCCGTTGTCGCGCATGCACTTGGAGTACGCGTCCTCACCGCTTGGAGCAGAGTTCGATTGGGTTGTGCCTCCCACCGAGGCGACATTCGGGTCGGACTGGCCCCCGCACGACGTCGTCATGAGCAAAGCGGCCAGCACAATCGCACCCGAAAACAGTCCGGCAGTTTTCATGATTCCCCCTCAGGGCTATTCCTGCGGATGGCTGAATGTCTACCGGGAGGGTGATTCCGCCACCGTAAGTGCGGTTGCTTATGGCCGTCTTATGGCCCCGCGCGTCACACTTGGACTGGAATGAGGGGGTTGTGCGTGCGAGTCCTGGTGGTCGAGGACGAGGAGATGCTCGCGGACGCCGTCGCGGAGGGGTTGCGGGATGCCTCGATGGCGGTCGACGTCTGCGGCGACGGGGAACAGGCGCTGGAGTTCATCGCCGTGAACCGGTACGACGTCGTGGTGCTGGACCGGGACCTGCCGGGTGTGCACGGCGACGACGTCTGCCGGGCGATCATCGACAACGGCAGTGACACACGCGTGATCATGCTGACCGCGTCGGGTGATGTCGCGGACCGGGTGCACGGCCTCGGCATCGGTGCGGACGACTACCTCATCAAGCCGTTCGCCTGGGCGGAGCTGCTCGCACGGGTGCAGGCGCTGGGGCGGCGGGCACGGCCGGCGTTGCCACCGGTGCTGCGCTGCGCGGGCATCAGCCTCGACGTCGGGAGGCATCAGGTGTTCCGCGACGAGCGGTTCGTCAACCTGTCGCGCAAGGAGTTCGCCGTGTTGGAGGTGCTGATGCGTGCGGAGGGTGCGGTCGTCAGTGCCGAGGAACTTCTGGAGAAGGCATGGGACGTCAACGTGGATCCGTTCACCAACGCCGTGCGGGTCACGATGATGACCCTGCGCCGCAAGCTGGGCGAACCGCAGGTCATCCACACGGTGTCAGGGATCGGCTACCAGTTGCGCGACTAGCGGCCCGGATGTCGGTCAAGCTGCGGCTCGCGCTGCTGTGCGGCGGCCTTTTCCTGCTCGGGGGCGCGATCCTGCTGGCGACCAACTACCTGCTGGTGCGCACCGCGCTGCCGGACACGACAGGGGCACCTCCCGGTCAGTCGACGGACGCCGACCTCGTCGCGCCCAGCCCCGGCTCCGCCCCCGTGGTCGGCAGCTCGGGCACGGACCTGTCCCAGTACCGCCAAGAGGTGCTGCAGACGCTCGTCGTGCAGTCCGGGGTGGCGCTGGCGGTGATGGCGGTCGTCGCGCTGGCGCTGGGGTGGTTCGCCGCAGTGCGGATGCTGCGGCCGGTGCAGGAGGTCGTCGCCACGGCGCAGCGGCTGGAGGCGGACAGCCTGCACGAGCGGATCAGGATGCCGGGACCGCGCGACGAGCTGACCGAGCTCGCGGACACCTTCGACGGGATGCTCGACCGGCTCGCCGCGTCGTTCGACAGCCAGAAGCGGTTCGTCGCGAACGCCTCGCACGAGCTGCGCACGCCGCTCGCCACCCAGCGCACGATGATCGAGATCGCGATGGCGCGCAGGAACGCGGGCCCGGAGCTGCGGGATCTGTGCGAGCGCCTGCTCGTGATGAACATGCGCACCGAGTCGCTCATCGAAGGGCTCCTGCTGCTCGCCCGCAGCGACCGCGGGCTGGAACACGAGGAACCGGTGCGGCTCGACGAGGTGGCGCGCGGCGTCGTGGACAGCCGCAGGCACGTCGCAAGGCAGGCCGGTGTCCGGCTGGAGGCGGCGTTGTGGCCCCAGGTCGTCTCCGGTGACCCGGTCCTGCTGGAACGGCTGGTGGTCAACCTCGTCGACAACGCCATCACCTACAACCACGAGGGCGGCCTGGTCACGGTGCGCACCGGCGGGGAATCGGTGCTGGAGGTGCGCAACACCGGGCCGGACGTGCCCGCCGACCAGGTCGGCTCGCTGTTCGAACCGTTCCGCCAGTTGCGCAAGCAGCGCACCGGACCCGGCCGTGGCGTCGGGCTGGGGCTCTCCATCGTCGCGTCGATCGCGAAGGCGCACGGCGGGTCGATGCGGGCGGTGCCGCGCTCCGGCGGCGGGCTGGAGATGGCGTTCTCGGTGCCCTGACCGGTGCTAGTCCGCGGGTGCGGTGACCTTCCGGACGTGCCCGATGTCGAACTCGCGCGTCGATCCGTCCTCGCAGTCCGCGATCAGCACGCCCTCGAGGTGCTTGGTCGGAATGATCACGTGGGTCTCCGTCACGCGGGGGCCGCTCGCGTACCCGATCTCGACGCGAGAGCCTTCGACGAGTGCTGACGCCAGGGTCAGCACCTCTTCGTCGCGCAGGAAGACGTTCTGGTCGCGCAGCATCCGCGTGGCGTTGGCCCGCGGGGTGCCCCGTCCGGAGGTCGGCCGTTCCTGTTCCACCAGCCGGATCGCGAGCTGGGTCAGCTCCAGGTCGTCCAGCTCGGTCCGCCACCACCTGTCAGGACGGCGTTCGCCACGGGCAGGCGCCCGCCGCCGTTCGACACGCTCCACAATGGACTGTTCACCGGCGTCCAGTCCGGTCGGCGCGTAACCGGCACGCCGCAACGCCGTCAGCGTCGCCGCCATCGGCTGGGCCGATGCCAGCACCGTCGGCGCCAGGAACCGCAGCTTCAGCGACGTCAGCCGCCTGGACTTGGAGATCTCCTGCAGCAGTGCGGGATCCTCGGCCCGCACGCAGCTCGCCACGTCGGTCACCGTCAGATGCCCGTGCCGCCGCGCCACGTCCTGCACCTGGTACTCGATCACCTGCGGCAACGGCGCTTCCGACACGGCGGCCAGCCTCGCGAGCACCTCCTGAGCTGACAGCCCCGTGTCCAGTGCGCGCCGCACCGATCCGGCGGAAAGGCGCCACACCCGTGCGGCGTCGTTGTCCTCCAGGTCCGCCACCAGGTTCAGCGTCGCGCTCAGCTCCGGTGACGGCAGTCCGTTCACCACCGCGGTCATGTCCGTCTGGAACGAGGCCTTCTCCGTCGCCGGGGGCATCAGCCGGGTCGCGGCGGCCTCGACGTCACCGCTTTCCAGCACTGCCACCCCTAACGGCGTGAGCGCGCCACCGGCCACCAGCCCCAGCGACTCCATCTCGCTGATCACCGCCGCGGTCGCTCGCGGATCGTGCACCGCGGGGAGTTCCCAGACCAGGTCGGCGACCAGTTCGTTCGTGTCCGTGAAGGCCTCCTCCGCCGAGAACCGTTCCAGCGCGCTGCGCCTGAGGATCAGGCCGGCGGCACCGGTGTAGTCGCGCAACGCCGCCCGCGCCTGGTCGGGTTCCGGCCGCCAGTCCATCCGCCGCCACGCGTTGACCAGCACCGCGAGCCTGGTGCCCGGCTGCGAGGCGAGCCAGTCGTCACCCTGCTTGGTGGGCAGCAGTCTGGAGCGTTCCACCCCGACGAGCTGCGCCTCGACCGCGAGCTCCAGCCACAGCCGCAGCACGCTGTCCGCGACCCTCAGCGCCCGCGCGACTCGCCGGATCTCCACGGTCGCCACGCCACCGGTGTAGCGGGCGTCGAAGTTGTCCTGCTCGCAGTGGGCCAGCAGTCGAGCCACACCGTCCACAGTGGACATCGCTGGCACGATCGGCGAGACCTCCGACGCCTTGCGCCTCAACGGGGTCTTCGGCCGCAAGGTCAGCTGATCGCGTGCGGCACCGTTCGCCCGCACCGAGTTCACCGCGATGAGCTTCGGCCCGTCCGGCCACGCCAGCGCCCGTTCCTTCAGCTCGCCCAGCGCCCGCTCGAAGTCGCCGATCGGGCACCGCAACTCGGCGCACACCGTGTCGGCGGTTCCCAGGTTGCCCTGCGCCACGATCGCGCCGAGCACGTCGAGCGCGCCCTGGTCCAGCGTGTCCTCGGCGGCGTGCACCGAGTCGGAGTCGGTCAGCTGGGTCGCGAGGTCCTTCAACGTGCGGATGTAGCGGTCCGCCACATCACGCCGGTGCATGAGTATCGCGGTCACCTCGTCCGGCCCGAGTCGGTGGAGCCAGGTTGCGAGGGCGTTGATACGGCGTGGCATTCGTCCGATTATGGCCCTGGTTGTGTGTCCTCAAACGAATTTCACGCACATGGGCGATCAGGGGGTCACGGAATCGGAGGGTTGACACGGGCACGTCCTAGGCTGACGCGGTGACGTTCACCGGTTTCGGCGAGTACGCCATCGACTTCTACGACGGCCTGGTACTGGACAACTCGAAGGCGTACTGGGACGACAACAAGGAGACCTACCTGCGGGACGTGCGGGGACCGATGGAGGCCCTGCTCCTCGCGCTGGAGAAGGAGTTCGGCGAGGGCAAGGTGTTCCGGCCGTACCGGGACGTGCGGTTCGCCAAGGACAAGACGCCGTACAAGACGAACTGCGGTGGCGTCATCGAGAAGGGCCGTGGCGGTGGCGCGTACTACGTGCAGCTCGGCCCCGAGGGGCTGCTGACCGGCGGCGGCTCGTTCCACATGGCCTCCGACCAGCTCGCCCGCTACCGCGCCTCGGTCGACGCGCACGGCGTTCTGCTGCGCAAGATCGTCGACAAGCTGGTCAAGCAGGGCTGGGAGCTCTGCGGCGACGTGATGAAGTCGAAGCCGCGCGGGTTCGCCGACGACCACCCGCACCTCGACCTGCTCAAGCACCGGTCGATCTACGTGCGCAAGGTCTGGGAACCGGACGACGTGCTGCACGAGCCGGCCTGTCTCGACCGGGTGCGCAAGTCGTGGCGGCAGCTGAAGGACCTCAACGCGTGGTGCGAGGACCACGTCGGCGTATCCGAGTCCAGGTGAACCAGCCGAGCGCGATCCCGAGCACGTCGACGAGCGCGTCCAGCACGTCGCCGCTGCGGTGCAACGGCGTGATGACCTGCTGCAACACCTCCGAAACGCCCGCGTATATCACGAGCAGCAGCAAAATGCGAGAAATGTTCGCATAAAGGCCGGTGCAGGCGAGCAGTGCGAACAGCAGCGTGTGGATGACCTTGTCCGTACCCGGTGGCGCGGTGGGCACACCTGACTCAGGGGTGAACAAAACGACGACACTGAGCAACGCCGCGACTACGAATGGCAGCACTCGACCCATTGTCAGAACATTACCGACGGGTAGTTCGGGATCGGTCCAGGAACCAGGACTAGTCTCTGCAGACGTGAGTCGACGCGCAAAGATCGTCTGTACCCTCGGTCCCGCCACTGGCACGCCGGACAAGGTCCGCGACCTGGTAGCGGCCGGTATGGACGTGGCCAGGATGAACTTCAGCCACGGCAGCCATGCCGACCACAAGCAGGTCTACGACATGGTCCGTGCGGCAGCCGACGAGTCGGGCCGGGCCGTGGGCATTCTCGCCGACCTCCAGGGCCCCAAGATCCGGCTCGGCCGGTTCGCAGCGGGTCCTGTCGACTGGAACACCGGCGACATCGTCCGCATCACCGTCGAGGACGTCGAAGGCACGCACGACCGCGTGTCGACGACGTACAAGGAGCTCGCGAAGGACGCGAAGGTCGGCGACCGTCTCCTGGTCGACGACGGCAAGGTCGGCCTCGTGGTCGTGGACGTCGAAGGTTCCGACGTCGTGGCCGAGGTGACCGAAGGCGGGCCGGTCAGCAACAACAAGGGCCTCTCGCTGCCCGGCATGGACGTCTCCGTGCCCGCGCTGTCCGAGAAGGACATCGAGGACCTCGAGTTCGCGCTCTCACTGGGCGTGGACTTCATCGCGCTCTCGTTCGTGCGCTCGCCGGCCGACATCGATCTGGTCCACCAGATCATGGACCGCACGGGCAGCAAGCGGCTCCCGGTGATCGCGAAGATCGAGAAGCCGGAGGCCGTCGACAACCTCGAGGCCATCGTGCTCGCCTTCGACGGCGTCATGGTCGCCCGCGGTGACCTGGGCGTCGAGCTGCCGCTGGAGCACGTCCCGCTGGTGCAGAAGCGAGCGATCCAGATCGCCCGCGAGAACGCCAAGCCGGTCATCGTCGCGACCCAGATGCTGGACTCGATGATCACCAACTCCCGCCCGACCCGCGCCGAGACGTCCGACGTCGCGAACGCGGTGCTGGACGGAGCGGACGCGCTGATGCTGTCCGGTGAGACCTCGGTCGGCCGCTACGCCATCGAGTCCGTGCAGACCATGGGCCGCATCATCGAGGCCGTCGAGACCGAGTCCGTCGTCGTGCCGCCGCTGACCCACGTCCCGCGCACCAAGCGCGGCGTGATCTCCTACGCGGCCCGCGACATCGGCGAGCGCCTCAACGCCAAGGCCCTGGTCGCGTTCACGCAGTCCGGCGACACCGTGCGCCGCCTGGCCCGTCTGCACACGCACCTGCCGCTGCTGGCCTTCACGCCGGAGCCGGCGGTGCGCTCGCAGCTGTCGCTGACGTGGGGCACCGAGACGTTCCTGGTCCCGAGGGTGGAGTCCACCGACGAGATGGTCCGCCAGGTCGACGTCGCCATGCTGGAGATCGGCCGTTACCAGGCAGGCGACCTCATGGTGGTCGTCGCTGGTTCGCCTCCTGGCACCATTGGGTCGACGAACCTCATCCGGGTGCACCGGCTGGGGGAGGACGACCACGCGTAGGAGTGCTTTGCCGTGACTGAGGCCGCCCGTGCCGCTGCTACGAGCCCATCGGGCTTGAGCGGACAATCCGCAGTGGACGACCTGGTCGCGTTGCTCGACCTGGAACGCATCGAGGAGAACATCTTCCGCGGTGTGTCACCCGCCGAGTCGCCGGTGCGCGTCTTCGGCGGGCAGGTCGCGGGCCAGGCCCTCGTGGCCGCGGGTCGCACGGTCCCGGTGGAACGACGGGTGCACTCGCTGCACTCGTACTTCATCCGGCCCGGCGACCCGCGCGTGCCGATCGTGTACGAGGTGGACCGCATCCGCGACGGCCGCTCGTTCACGACCCGTCGTGTCGTCGCCGTGCAGCACGGCAAGGCGATCTTCGCTTTGTCTGCTTCGTTCCAGCTGGAGGAGCAGGGCGTCGAGCACGGTTCGTCGATGCCTTCCGTGCCGGACCCCGAGACGTTGCCGACGTGGAGCAAGGCGGCCGAGGGCTACCTGCTGCACTCGTTGAAGTTCCCGCGGCCGATCGACGTCCGGTACGTGACCGAGCCGCCGTGGGAGTCGCGTGAGGACGGTCCCGGCGAGGCTGCGTCACGGGTGTGGATGAAGGCCGACGGCAAGCTGCCGGACGACCCGATGCTGCACATCTGCATCATGACCTACGCCTCGGACATGACCCTGCTGGACGGGGTGCTGGCCAAGCACGGCGTCTACTGGGGACTCGACAAGGTTCTCGGTGCTTCTCTGGACCACGCGATGTGGTTCCACCGGCCGTTCCGTGCCGATGAGTGGCTGCTCTACGACACCGCTTCGCCTTCGGCGTCCGGTAATCGGGGGCTGGCCACCGGGCGGTTCTTCTCGCAGGACGGGCAGCTGGTGGCGACCGTGGTGCAGGAGGGCCTGATCCGGGTGCTCAAGCCGTCACCCGATGGGGAGTGACGTAGCACGCCTGTTCGAGCCACCCTTGCGAGTGATCAAGTCTTGGCTGGTTGCGGTCGATGTCTAGACTGGCTGGTAGCGAAACTCCGGGGCGGAAGGGCGGTGTGCGCGTGACTGCGGAAGCGTGGCGTGATCACCTGGTGAGCCTGGACGAGTGGGACGCGATGCCAGAGGAAGAGTGTCGTCGCCTAGAGATCGTCGATGGAGTACCGCACGTGGTTCCCGCCGCCGCAACGTTTCATTCGCTTGCGCAGAACAAGCTCGCCTACTGGCTCAACGAACAACTTCCGGACGAGCTGACAGCTGTGCCGGAGGCCGACGTCGTGCTCAACATCTCTCATGCGTTGAACGTTCGACGTCCTGACGTGTCGGTTGTGCCGACTCACCTGGCAGAGCACAACCCCAAGCGATACGACGCTGCTGACGTGGTGGTCGCAGTCGAGATCGTGTCGCCTGGATCGGAGCGCGCCGACCGCGTCACCAAGCCGATGCAGTACGCCAAGGCTGGAATCGCGCACTATTGGCTCATTGAACTGGACGAACCGATCAGCATGACGGCGTTCGAGCTCGTTGACGAGGTTTACGAGCTCGTCAAGGATGGCACGGGCAAAGTTGCATTGAGCCTTCCTGCCCCGGTGACGTTCGACCTCGACGCGCTGACGCGACGACGTTAGTCCGCGCGACGCCGCCGGTGAGTCGGCCGCAGGTTCGCCGGCGGCGTCAAAGCCCGCGTCTCCACCCGCTCCAGCACCACCGAACTGGTCAGGTTCCGCACCTCGGTCCGTGACGCGATCTTGTCCATCAGGAACGCCTGCAGGTGCGTGGAGTCCGCGACCGCGATGTGGATCAGGAAGTCCGCTTGACCGGAGACGTGGAAGATCGACCGCGTCTCCGGCTGAGCCATCACGAACGCACGGAACGCCGCCACCACGGGCCGGGTGTGCGGGCGCACGTTCACCGAGATCACGGCCTCCAGCGGCAGGCCGGTCGTGGCCGGGTCGACGACGGCGTGGCATCCCGTGATCACGCCGAGTTCGCGCAGCCGCCGGACCCGTTGCAGGCACGACGAAGGCGCCAGCCCGACGATCTCGGCCAAGGTGCGGTTGGGGATGGTCGCGTCGTTCTGCAACTCCTCCAGGATGTGCCAGTCGACCGAATCCAGTTCGGCTTGTTCGCGCATGACCGAACATCGTACTGACCAGGTGGAACTCAGTCGAACGAGTGGCGACGATCAGCGCATGCACATCGCGTGGACGTCGTTCCTGGTAGCTCTTCTGATCATCATGATCGTGCCGGGGCCGGACTTCGTCCTGATCATGGGGAACGCGGTGCGCAGCCTGCGCCGGGGAGTCGAAGCGGCGCTCGGGGTGATCACCGGTCTGCTGGTGCACGCGACGCTGGCCACGATCGGACTCTCCGCCCTGGTGGCCGCGGTGCCGACGGCGTTGCTCGTGGTCAAGGTGATCGGCGCGCTCTACCTGGCTTACATCGGCTTCATGACGTTCAGGACGGCGAACAAGCCGGCCGGGCAACAGCACGCCGGGGGGAACGTGTTCCTGCGCGGCATGCTGTGCGACCTGTTGAACCCCAAGGTGATGCTCACGTTCCTGAGCCTCATCCCGCAGGCGATGGACCCGCACTCCGCGCCACTCCCGCAGGCGGCACTCCTGAGCGCCGTCACGGTCGGGGTGTTCGCGCTGTTCTGGGTGATCGTGGTGCCGTTGGCGCGTCAGCTGGGCACGTTGCTGAGCAAGCCCAAGATCCGCACGGCGTTCGAGCGGGTCTGTGGGACCGCTCTCATCGGTATGGCCGCGTCAGTCCTGGCTGCCTGAGTCCCAGGAGACGGAAAGCTCGTCCCTGTTCCCGAACCGGACCAGGTGCCGTTCCACAACGTCACGCAGCCTCGCCACGTCCTCTTCCGACGACGACACCACGCGCATGATCAGCGCGTCGTCGGATGCCGTGAACTCGGCCAGGCCGGCGGAAAAGCGGACGAAACCCCGTCCGTCCTCCCAGGACCCTTCGAGATCCTTGTGCGTGAAGTGCTTCACCAGCTGCGAGCCGTACCTGGAGGCGCGGTCGGTCGCCGAGCGACCCACGCTCGTGAATTCCGTCATGAAGCCAACTTACGCTTAGCCATACGTACCGCTACGTGATGCGGTTCACCAGCGCGGATGTTGTCTGAGAACACCCTGTGACATCTCGCGAAAAGACAGAGAACACGGCAGGCTGTCGCGTATGACGGAAGGCAAAGCACGTATCGCGGTCACCGGTCTTGCCACGATGGGCAGCAATCTCGCGCGCAACCTCGCGCGGCACGGTTTCAAAGTCGCCGTGCACAACCGGACGCCCGCGAAGATGAAGGCCCTGCTGGACGAGCACGGCCACGAGGGCGACTTCGTCGGCGCCGAGACGCTGCAGGATCTGGTCGACAGCCTGCAGACGCCGCGCCAGATCATCATCATGGTCAAGGCGGGTGGCCCGACCGACGCCGTCATCGACGAGCTGAGCGGGCTGCTGGAGCCCGGCGACATGGTCATCGACGGCGGCAACGCCCACTACGCCGACACGCGCCGTCGTGAGGCCGCGTTGAAGGAGAAGGGTCTGCTGTTCGTCGGCGCCGGCATCTCCGGTGGCGAGGAGGGCGCGCTGAACGGCCCGAGCATCATGCCGGGCGGTCCCGCCGAGTCCTACAAGCACGTCGGTCCGGTCTTCGAGGAGATCGCGGCCAAGGTGGACGGTCAGCCGTGCTGCGTGCACGTCGGGCCGGACGGTGCCGGGCACTTCGTGAAGATGGTGCACAACGGCATCGAGTACGCCGACATGCAGCTGATAGCCGAGGCGTTCGACCTGCTGAGCCGCGTCGGCGGGCAGACGCCTGCCGAGATCTCCGACGTGTTCACGCAGTGGAACTCCGGCGACCTGGAGTCGTACCTGGTCGAGATCACCGCGGAGGTCCTCAAGCACGTCGACGCGAGCGGCACGCCGCTGGTTCAGGTCATCGAGGACGCGGCGGAGCAGAAGGGCACCGGCCGCTGGACCGTGCAGGAGGCGCTGGAGCTGGGCGTCCCCGTCACCGGTATCGCCGAGGCCGTGTTCGCGCGCAGCCTGAGCGGCCACACCGACCAGCGCGAGGCCGTGCGCGAGGCGTTCGGTGCCAGCGAGGTCGTCGCGAAGCCGGACGCCGAGCTCGTCGACGACGTGCGCCAGGCGCTGTACGCGTCGAAGGTCGTCGCGTACGCGCAGGGCTTCGACATGATCCGCGAGGCGTCGAAGAACTACGACTGGAACATCGACCTCGGTGCGATGGCGACGATCTGGCGCGGCGGCTGCATCATCCGCGCGCAGTTCCTCAACCGCATCCGCGAGGCCTACGACGCGAACGCGAGCCTCGCGTCTCTGTTGGTGGACAACTACTTCCGCGACGCGGTGCAGAACGCGGAGGCCGCATGGCGGCGCGTTGTGGTCCGTGCGGTGGAATCCGGCGTGCCGACGCCGGGCTTCGTGTCCGCTTTGGCCTACTACGACGGACTTCGCTCCGAGCGACTGCCCGCCGCGCTGGTCCAGGGCCAGCGGGACTTCTTCGGGGCACACACGTACAGGCGCACCGACAGGCCCGGTAGTTTCCACACGTTGTGGTCAGGCGACAGGACCGAGGTGGAAGCGTGAAATTTCGTTTACTGGGGGCGGTCGTCGCGGTGGCGGCAGGGTTGACCCTGACGTCCAGCGGCGGCGCGGTGGCGGTCGGCAACGAGGCGCTGACCCGCGACCTCGACGCGATCCTCGCCGACCCGGGGCTCAAGGGAGCCGACGTCGGCATCACGGTGCGGGACGCGAACACCGGTGAGGTCGTCTACACGAGGTCGGGCAGCAAGCGTTCGCAGGTCGCGTCGAACCTGAAGGTTCTCACGACGGCGGCCGCGCTGGATCTGCTCGGGCCGGACTACAAGTGGAAGACTGAGCTGCAGTCGTCGGGTGTCCGCTTGGGATCGACGCTGAGCGGCGATCTCGTCCTGCGCGGCACCGGTGACCCGACGATGTCGGCCCTGCGCTACAAGGGGCTGGCGGACACCCTGAAGAACCTCGGCGTCACGAAGGTCTCCGGGGCGCTCGTGCTGGACGACACGGCGTTCGACTCCCAGCCCTACGGCAGCGGCTGGGCGTGGGACGACGAGCCGTACTCGTACAGCGCGGAGACGTCGGCGCTGACGCTGTCGCCGGACGCGAAGTTCAGCGCCGGCACGGTGGTCGTGCGCGTGAAGCCGGGTGCCGCGGCGGGCGCTCCGGCTCAGGTGAGCGTCGAGCCGGCGAACGACCAGGTGCAGATCCAGAGCACGGCGACCACCGGCAACGGTGGTGTCTCCGTCGAGCGCGAGCACGGCACGAACGTGATCAGGGTCAGCGGTTCCACGTCGGTCGAGACGACGGCGCTCTCCACCGTCAAGGACCCGACCGGCTTGGTCTCGTCGGTGTTCCGCAAGGCGTTGGAGCAGAACGGGATCCAGGTCCTGGGCGGCGTCAAGCGGGGCAAGGCGCCGCAGGGTGCCGCGGTGCTCGCGTCCGACCAGTCCATCCCGCTGAGCCAGCTGATCAACCCGTTGCTCAAGAACAGCAACAACATGCTGGCCGAGGTGCTGGTCAAGTCCGCTGGTGGCTCGTTCACCAACGGCGTCAACCAGCTCAGCACCAAGTGGGCGGGTCTGGGCATCGACCCGAACTGGGTCGAGATCTTCGACGGCTCCGGCATGTCCCGGCTGGACCAGATCTCGCCGGACGACCTGACCTCGATCCTGGTCAAGGCGAAGGCCAAGCCGTGGTTCGGCACGTGGTCGGCGTCGCTGCCGGTCGCAGGCCGGGACGGCACGCTCGCGAACCGCATGAAGGGCACCGCGGCCGAGGGCAACGTGCAGGCCAAGACCGGCTCGCTGTCCGGGGTCTCCGGGCTGACGGGCTACGTCACCACGCAGGCCGGTAGGCAGCTGGTGTTCTCGATCGTGCAGAACAACGTGGTGCTGTGGTTCAGCCCCAAGACGATCGAGGACAAGGTCGCCGTCCGCCTGGCCTCCGACGGCGGTGCCCAGGTGGCCACGCCGAAGATCGAGTCGGTGCCGCAGCAGCGCCAGGCTCCGGCCGAGGAGCGCACCAAGGTTCCCGTGAAGGAACGCTTCGACGTGGAGTGCTCCTGGATCGGTACCTGCTAGAAGTGTGAGAACCAACTGGAGCCGCCCCGGGAAATCGGGGCGGCTCCGGTGTTTCTAGGCCGGTGACGGCACCGGCTCCAGGCCGTTGCGGTCCGGATCCACCAGGTACACGCGGGCGTTCGAGATGTCGAAGTACATGCCCTTCAACGTCAACCTGCCAGCGGTGATCGCCTCCCGCACGCTCTGGTAGCCGAGCAGGTTGTCCAGCTGCTGCGCGACGTTCGCGACCGCCAGCCGGTCCGCCACCGGCAGTTCAGCGCAACCGGGCGCGGTCGGCGCGTGGAAGCGGATCAGCGACGGTTCCGCGTTGCGCAGCCACGAGTGCAGGTGTGAGCCGCGCGAGGCGGATCCCTGCACCAGCGCCTTCATCGCGCCGCAGTCGGAGTGTCCGCACACGACGATCGAGCCGACGTTGAGCACCTCGACCGCGAACTCGATCGCCGCGCCGACCGATCTGTCCTCAGCTGAGGGCATCGGCACCAGGTTGCCGATGTTGCGCACGCAGAACAGATCGCCCGGCCCGGACGTGGTGATCAGGTTCGGCACCACACGGGAGTCCGCGCACGTGATGAACAGCTGCTGCGGCTGCTGTCCGCGCAACGCCAGCTCGTGCAGGAACGGCCGCACCAACGGCGCCGAACGCCGTTCGAACTCGTGCATTCCCAGGATCATGGGGTCGCTCGCCGCAGCGGACTGTTCGGCTGAAGACCGTTGTGCCGGCAGCATCACCGCGTCCGGCGAGCCCTGCCAGTGCGACCACGGCGCGAACCAGCGGGGCAGCGGGCCCGGCAACGTCTTGCGCCGCCCCGGCTTGCCCTGGTCCGCGCGGTCGTACCAGGCGTCGTGCACCTCGTCGACGCGCACCCTGCCGCCGAGCCGTTCGTAGCCCTCGCGCCAGTCGTTGATCGCCTCGTACGACGCGTGGTCGAGGTAGTCGATGTGCAGCTCCAGCACCACGGTCTGACCCAGCGGCAGCCTGCGCAGCTCACGCACGAGACGCCCGACCCCGAGGAACACCAGCGATCCGCGCACGCTCACCCGGTTGCCCTCGACACGCACCGAACAGTGCGTCAACCGGTACAGCGCGCGCAGGAGCGCGATGGCGAGCCCGACGACGACGCCTTCGAGCAGTCCGAAAAGGACAACGCCGAGCGCGGTCGCCGCGTACACGAGGAACTCCCGGTGCCTCCACAGGGTTCGCATCCGGTCCAGCGACACGAGCTTCAGGCCGATGACGAACAGCACGCCTGCCAGCGCTGCCAGCGGGATCAGCTCCAGCGCGCTGCTGAACGCCAGCACGGCCACGGCGATCCACACGCCCTGCAGAATCGCGCTGTACCGGGTTTTCGCGCCCGCGGCGATGTTCGTGGAGCTTCGTGCCAGCCCACCGCTGATCGGCAGCCCGCCGAGCGCGCCGGCGAGCACGTTTCCGGTGCCCTGCGCGATGAGCTCCTTGTCCAGCCGGGCACGCGGCCCGTCGTGCAACCGGTCGGTCGCGACCGCCGACAGCAACGACTCCATGCTCGCCACCAGTGCGACGGTGACGATCGCGGCCATCACCGCACCGGCACTGCCCTGCGGCATCTCCGGGAACACGAGCGCGTGGCTGTCCGGAAGGTCGACCCGCGCCACGTCGAGGTGCAGCACGAACGCCAGCACGGTCGCCGCGGCGACGGCGACCAGCGGCGCGGGGACCAGCGAGGCGCGCGGAACCCGTGGCCACAGCAGCAAAGCCGCGATCGCGACCGCACCGGTCACCAGCGATCCGACGTGCGACCCTGCGAGTTCTCCCGGCAGCAGAGCGAGGTTCGCGGGCGCGGACGACGCGGCCGTGCCGCCCAGCACCACCACGAGCTGTCCGGCGGCGATGGAAGTGCCGATGCCCGCGAGCATTCCGTGCACGACGGCGGGGGACAGCGACATGACCAGGCGGCTGATCCCGGTGAGCCCCAGCGCCAGCTGCAGCACGCCCGCGGCCAGCGTGATCGCCGCGGTGGCCGCCCACCCGAACTGGGCCACCAGCCCGGCCACGATCACCACGAGCCCGGTTGCCGGCCCGCTGATCTGCAACGGCGCTCCGCTGATCGCGCCGACGACCACGCCGCCGATGATCGCGGAGATGATCCCTGCCATGAGCGGCGCGCCGGTCGCGTGCGCGATGCCGAGCGACAACGGGATCGAGATGAGGAACAGCACGAGGCTCGCGGGCAGGTCGTGTTTCAGGATCAGCGGTGGACCGTGCGGGGTGTGCTCGCCGGCGTTGGACCTCGGCAGGTGGTTCACGACAACGTCCCTTTCCTGGAACAGGGGCATGGCCTGTGCGGCAACGGCACAAGGCGGGGAGGGGGGTGAGCTGAGGGAAGCGCTCTCTACCGGCGCTCTAAGGGCAGCGTTCGGCGCGGCCGAACGGCATCGAGCGCGTCGGCGCGGTTATGCGGGGTCGGCACGGGAACACCTCCGTGTCGGCACAGGCATCGGGGGTCGAGATCAGGCCGCGTCGCCACCATGATGACCGCGGAATCGGTGCTGTGGCAGATCTTTCAGCCAACCGTGTTGATCTTGACTCGCAACGTCACGCGAGGTGATCACGAAGAAGGGCCGGCTCCGGTCGGGGGTGCGGAGCCGGCCCAGGTCGTGACAGTTCTGAAGAACTATCGAGTTTCGAAAATCAGCCTACCGAGCGCAGGTGCTTGCCGTGTGAAGTCTCCTGGCCCACCACGGTCAGGATCAGCTGCGCCGAGAGGTAAGCACGGCACGGTGCGGGCATGCGACGGGAGAACCAGCTCCGTTTGCAGGTCGCGCACCGGCCGTGCTCGTCGGGCTGGTGCTCGTCCAGCAACGCCTTGACCACCGCGACCACCCTCGGTAGCTCAACCCTGGCGAGCACGAGGGCGGTCTGGTCGTCGCCGCGCTGGGCGAGATCGGTGAGTGTGGCCAGGTGGGAGTGCAGCGACTTGTCCAGTTGGCTGAACACCGTGACGGCCATCAGGCTCAGAGCTCCAGTCCCTACGTAAGCAGCCCATGCAGCCTGTCGTGGGTCACATGAGATCTGCAAGTTGCAGTACACGAATGGATGACGTCCCTTTGCGGCGTGCTCCTTTGCTCTCAAACTGGGACCGGACCAGGAGGCGTGGATGCCACCCAGGAGGAGTTATGCGGGGTAGCAGCCCGACCCTGCGCAAGCGACGGCTCGTGAGCGAGCTCCGGCGCCTGCGTGAAGCGGCCGAGCTGACGATCGAGGAGGTCGGCGAGCGTCTGGAGTGCTCGGCCTCCAAGATCAGCCGCATCGAGACGGGGCGTGTGGGGGTGAGCCCGCGGGACGTGCGGGACATGCTCGCCGCCTACGGTGCGGACACCGCCACCCTCGAGGAACTGGTCCAGCTGGCCAGGGAGGCCCGCCGCAAGGCGTGGTGGGACGAGTTCGGCGACATCGTGCCCGGTCGTTACGTGGGGTACGAGGCCGACGCGGACTCGATCAGGACCTATCAGGGACTGATGATCCCGGGCCTGCTGCAGTGCGAGGCGTACACGAGGGCGTTGATCTCCCAGGTGCTGCCGGACGCGAGCACCGCGGAGATCGACCGGCGCGTCCGGTTGCGCAGGGCCCGGCAGGCCTTGCTGAGTGAGGACGACCCGTTGCGCCTGCACGTCGTGATCGACGAGGCGGCCCTGCGCAGGCTCGTCGGCGGCGCCGAGGTGATGCGCGTGCAGATGGCGCGTCTTCTCGAAGTCGGTGCATTGCCGAACGTCACGATGCAGGTCGTGCCGTTCAGCGCCGGTGGTCATGCTGCGATGGACGGCCCGTTCGTCATCCTGAGCTTTCCCGAGCAGCTCGACTCCGACGTGGTGTACATCGAAAGCACTAGAAGTGGCGTCTACCTGGAGCAACAATCAGACGTCCATTGGTACGCCGAGATGTTCGAGCGTCTGGTGAAATCCGCCCTGAACTCCAGGGAATCGGTATCCCTGATCACAGAGATCGCTCGCACTCTCGCGTGACTGCGACCGGGAGTGAACAGACAGTGGAAAGCTTGCGTTGGCGCAAGAGCAGCCGGTCGTCGGCCGGTGGGCCCGAGTGCGTGGAGATCGCGCTCGTCTCATCCGGTGCGGCCGTCCGAGACAGCAAGAACGCGGACGGTGCGCGGCTGAAGTTCGGCGACGCCGGATGGGAGACCTTCCTCGCCGCCGCGAAGACCGGCTCGTTTGCCAGCTGATCGACAGAATCACAGAGCACGAAGAAGGCCCCGGCTGCATGCAGCCGGGGCCTTCTCGCGTAAGGGGACATGGGCCGGCCGGCGTTCCGCCGCCGCGGGCTGGATGCCCCTTGCACGCCGGCCGACCCACGTCGATCATGGGGAGCAGCGGGTGTTCCGCTGTCCGGTCCAACCTGCTCCGACTACTCGATCTCCGGTTTCCGTTGATCTCGCGGTCTGTGGTTGGTTGGACACGCTAAGCGTAAGAATGCCTTCTACAGCACGACTGGAGCCCGACTGAAGTGATCTTCAAGCTCCAGGTGGCCACCAGGCGAAGGACAGATCGGTGACGCACGGCGAGGAACCCCTGCGGTTCGAGGTTCTCGGCCTACTCCGGGTCGTTCGCGCAGGTCAAGAGGTCGATCTCGGTGCCGCGAAGCAGCGCGCCGTCCTCGCGGTGCTGCTGCTGGCGCGCAACACCCCGGTCAGCCGCGGGCAGATCATCGAGGCCGTCTGGGGCGACAACGTGCCCACAAGTGCGGTCAACCTCGTGCAGACCTACGTGGCCGGACTGCGCAGAGCGCTGGAGCCGACCCGTGCGCGCAGGGCTCCCGCCGAGCTGTTGACGTCCGTCGGCGACGGCTACCTGATGCGCGTCGAGCCCGGTGCGCTCGATCTCGACGTCTTCGAACGTCAGGTCCTGCTCGCCAACCGGATGCGCGCCGCCGGTGATCTCGCCGGCGCCGCGGTTGAGCTGGACGATGCGCTGGCGTTGTTCCGCGCCGAACCGCTGGGCGGCGTCTCCGGCCTCTTCGCCGACGTCGAACGCGGTCGTCTGGTGGAACGTCGTCTGGCGGTGCTGGAGGAGCGCGCAGAACTGGGTCTGGCGATCGGGCGGGGACCCGAGCTGGTCTCGCAGCTGAGCACGATGGTCGTCGAGCACCCGTTGCGCGAACGCGGCCACGGGCTTCTGATGCGGGCGTTGGTCCAGGCGGGCAGGCAGGCCGAGGCGCTGGCCGCCTACCGGGAGGCACGCCGCGTGCTGATCGAGGAGCTCGGTGTCGAGCCGGGTTTCGAACTGCGCCGCGTGCACCAGGCCGTGCTGTCGGGGGACAGCCCAGAGCCGGAACGCGCGCCGGTCCGCGTGCCGCACCAGGCCTCCGCTCCGGAACCGGCGCCGATGACGATTCCGGCGCAGCTCCCGCGTGCTCCCGTCGCGTTGGTCGGCAGGGACGCCGAACTGGCTCACATGGACGCCGTGCTGCGCGATCACGACGGCCCGGTGCTGCTGGTGACCGGCCCGGCCGGTGTGGGCAAGACCGCGTTGGCCTTGCACTGGGCGCACCGAGTCCGCGACGAGTTCCCGGACGGCCAGCTCTACGTCGACGTGCACGGCTACGACCCGAACCGCGAGCCGCTGGAGATCGGCGAGGTGCTCAACCGGTTTCTGCGCGCTCTGGGTGTTCCGGCCGGCGACACACCTGTCTCGGTCGACGAACGCTCTGCTTTGCTGCGGACGTTGCTGGCCGATCGCCGGATGCTCGTGATGCTCGACAACGTCCGCAGCTCCGCCGATCTGCTGCCGCTGCTGCCGGGAGCGCCTTCCTGCGTCGTCGTGACTTCCCGCCGCCGCCTGGTCGGTCTTGTCGCGCAGGTCGAGGCGAAGCTGATCGAGCTGGACATGCTCGGCACGGACGCCGCCGTGGAGGTGCTGGGCCGCATCGCAGGGCGCTCGGACATCGAGGCCCACGCGCTGCGTGAGCTGGCTGAGCTGTGCGACGGCCTGCCTCTGGCCCTGCGCATCGCCGCGGCCCGTCTCGCCGTGTCTCCCAGGCTGCGCGTGGCTGAGCTCGTGGAGGAACTGCAGGACGAGCAGGGCCGCCTGGCCGCACTCGGTCTGGAGGACGGTGAGGGCACCGTACGGGCCGCCCTGGACGCCTCACGCCGTGCTCTGCCCGCGCTGCCGTCGCGACTGCTGGCGATCGTCGGCCTGCACTCGGGTCCTGACCTGACCCCGCACGTGGTCGCCGCGATGGGCGACGTTGCATTGCTGGACGCCCAACGCGCGCTGGACGCGTTGACCGCGGCGAACCTGCTGTCCGTCAGCGAACCCGGCAGGCACGTGGCCCACGACATCGTCCGCGTCTACACCAAGACGCTGGCGGGCGAACTGTCCGAGCCGGAACGCCGTGCCGCCACCGGGCGGATGCTCGACTACTACCTGCATTGCGCGGACCTGGCCGACGGCATGCTCCCGATCAACCGCGGCAGCGTGCTGGTCGCGCCCGAACACCGTCCCGTGCACGTGCCGGCGTTGTCCGGTGCCGCGGACGCGATGGCCTGGTTCGACGCCGAACGCGCCAACCTGATCGCCGCCACCGAGCTCGCCTCGACGTTCGGCTGGCACGTCCACGCCTGGCAGCTGCCGTACACGTTGTCGCGGTACCTGTGGCTGCGGACCGAGCGCGAGACCTCGTTGCGCATCACCGAAGCCGCCCTGCAGGCCGCGATCGCGCTGAACGACGACGACGCCCGGTTCGTCATGCAGTTCAACCTGGGTGTCGCGCTGTTGCAGTTCGAACGCTTCGACGAGGCCCTGAACGCTCAGCGCGGTGCCCTGGAAGTGGCCCGCCGCAAGGGAGACGTGCACCAGCAGGCTCGTGCGCTGAACACGGTCGCCGGCACTCTGCAGGATCTCGGCCGTGCCGAGGAGGCCGAGGCCCACTACCGCGAGGCCATGGAGATCTCGCGCATCGCCGGCTCGAAGTGGGCGGAGGCCAACGCCCATCACCACCTGGGCCTGCTCTACCTGACCACCCAGCGCTTCGACGACGCGATGCCGTGGCTGCGCGTCGCGCTGCGGATGTACCACGAGGTCGGCGAGCAGTGCGGCGAGGCGGTCTGCCACGCCGACATCTCCACGGCGCTGCTGGAGACCGGCGACACCGAGGGTGCGCTGTCGTCGGCGCGCACGGCGTTGGCGGTGGCCTGCGACGCGGTCTCGCCGTACCACCAGGCGC